>WJLW01000131.1 GCA_014728295.1 Chitinivibrionales bacterium
TCGAAACAGGCTTCAATTATGCTCATCCCTCGAATCCTTTTCTAACTCAAGATAATACCATTCTGGTTGCCGCGCCTATGGGTGTAAGCGAAGGTAATCAGGTTGCCATACGTGCGGCGCGCAAAGCCTGGGGTGGATCATGGAGTACGGTCTCGATTACTCCGGTGGGTAATTTTTTTGATCCAACGCTGATCCAGACGCCGGACGGCACCATTTACTGCTATTATTTTCACGGTTGCTGTGATGATGAGTGGGTCCGTACCTCAACCGACGATGGTCTCACCTGGAGCGACGAAGTTGATGTGGGAGTTGACACCAAGCAAATCGGCGAACAGAACAATCCCAAAAAGCACCCCAATGGCGATTACATGAGCATTTTCGGCTGGCCCAGAGCCGGGGAGAAAGGCGTTGACAAATTTACCATGTTTTCAACTGTCAAACCAACCGAACTGACCAACAATGCCGGTTGGGAAATAGTAACGATTCGCGATGGTGAGTGGGGTACGGGTGACATCCTGATCCTGGACCATAATGATGTTGTCGATGGACGCTACCAGAAAATCGCTGCGATATTGCGCTGTGATTTTGCGTGTGACGGCAATCAAGAAGGCCAGAATTATGCCTATTCTAGTGATGCCGGTAAAAGCTGGTCAACAAGCCAGCTCACCGCCAATACATCGATCGTCGATGCCGATGTATGCTCGGGTGCGAATATCATTTTTCTTGGCGGCGCCACCCGCTCTACTGTTAGTATGGGTATCGGCCCTGGTGACGGCAAATATGTGGGCCATCATGTAATCGCCACAGCATCCCGCATGAACAACTACTATAAATGTTTCCCGGGCGATCGGAATGACGGCAAGTCGGAACGCGCTGTTTTGTCTATCAGTGTGAGTCCGACCGGCGGAAACGATGACTGGAAGACAATTTTTGCGATTCGCGATAATTACGCCACAACGGAAAATGCTGATCCCGGAATCATCGAGGGTTTCGGCAAGTATGCCGGGAAGCTTCTCTGCTCGTGGACAGGACGACAGGGCAAAGCGATGCGCTATATGGTGATTGACAAAGACCAGTTGATTGCAAGCGCCGGGGGCAGCGCATCTTGCAGTACTCGATGCCCGCGGCAAGCAGGTGTGGCGGCATGCCGAGCAAGCGTCGGCAGGTGAGAACACCTGCGCATGGCATCCCGACAATAATGCGCCGGGGATGTATTTCATTGCACTGCATGCGCAGGATCAATCGAAAGTTACTGCTGCGACGATAGTAGAGTGACAGGCAATCCGGGTACACTTCTTTGACGCGTGGATGTCCTGTGTGATTAGACTCTCAGTTGGTAACTTCTATGGTTTTTGCGTATGTTTTTCGCAACATATCAAGATCGATTCCGGCTGACCTCTGACCTCTCAGGCGAAGCCGGTTTGGCGGGGAGATAAATAATGCAACATATGCAACTCCGTCCCTAGGATCCGATCAGCCGCGCGGGTCCCGGCTTGCTTTTGTCCCAACTGCCTGAGCCGCCCATCTCGTAGTCACAGGGAATGAACGGGCAGGTGTTGTCGCCCATTCGCGCCCGAAGACCCTCGGCCATCTCCTTGAGCTTCACGCCGAAATCCGCCACCGCCGAGGCGCCGCTCTGCGCCTCGATCCCGCCTATGTTGCAGAAGATCCCGCCCCAGGTGACCTTAATTACCGCCGGCATCTGCGCCAGATATCTTCAAGAGACAATTTTTTCGCCCAAGATGCAATATACGCTATGTCAAGTTCTTCTCCCATTACCGCGATAATGCCTTTGATGTCTGAAATGTGTTTATCGGATTTTCCTGCTTTATAAAATTGCAGCTTTGAAAGGATAATATCCTCCGGAGAAGCAGTCTGCGCATCCATATCTTCGGCAAAAGGAGTAGACTGTCTGCGTAAAAATTCTTCCAGAGAAAATTCGTCTTCCTTTAAAATGATAAAATCTATTTTGGAGCCGCTTTCGATATGAATGACATTGAACTGCCCATGGCATTGTATATCGTTCTCAATAACTTCGCGGTCGGGAACATAATAATCATCACTGGAAAATTCATCCTGAATATGGCAAATATTTACGGGATACAAATCAACGATGATATCCATATCGTTTGTAAAACGAGGCTTACCGTATAGCATGGCCCCAACCGATCCGGTTACCATGTAGCGGATGCCGGTTTTATTTAGAAACAGGATTGCTTTATTGAAGAACTCGTGCTGATTCACCCAACAGCCTTTTGGCAACGCATACGGCAATCTCCCGCTCAGTCATGTCCGGAAACTTTTTTTGAAAATAGAGACGCAGACGCCGGCGGGCAAATTCGTGAAGCGAACAGGCAGTTGCGATCCGCTGCTGCGGAAGCATTTTTTTATATATTTCTACCTGGTTCATAATTGACTGAAAAATAATATAAAATGTAACCGCTCAGGTAGAGAGGCTGCAGGAAATGCGCTTGTTACACATAGTTGTCAGTCCACTCGCTGCTACACCTCGCACGTTGCACCGGGCCGGTCCGGCGGACGGTTTTCTCACCGGCGCATGTGATGCCCGGATAAAAATCACTGCATCAGATTTCATCGCGCGAAAGCCGCATAAGCATATCTTGCCGGTTCAGGATATGCAAATCGATTTTTTGCACCTTTCAAGCAAAATTTCGTCGAAATTTTGCATAGTGACTGCAAAAAATCGACACAAAGTGCTAAAACAAGGATTGGTGGCGATTTTTTGCTTTGAACTCCGGTCTTAAGGCACCCGCCTGCCAATCGCAGCCGCAAGGGACGGAACTACAACCGGACCCATGACAACGCCTGCATCCCGGCACTGGTTTCCATCACCACCGTATATGCCCCGGCCCGCAAGCATGCTCCCAGAACAACTTTCGCGCCCCATTCCGCGCGGCGTTCAACCAGCGCCCGCGCGCATCGTAAATGTAAATCGTATACGAACCATTATGAGGCAATTCAACAATTATTCCGGCAATTAAATACTTCTCGATACCTGTGCGTGTGGCGTGTACTATCCGAACATGATGTCTGTACAGCCTGAAGACTGTGCCACTGCGTATAGTAGCACGTAAGTACGTGGGCAGTATTTATTTGCCGATGTAATATTTGCTGGAAGTGTGAGCATATTGTCGTTTGCTGATGATGCGATATGACCTCTCATTGCTCATTTGCCTGCAACGCATACAGAACGGAACTGAAACACTTGAAAGTTTTTTCAGCAAAGCGGCATAACCGGCTGCGTATGAATGCGGGCCCCCCTTCTAAAATGAATGTGTGCAAGTTATTGGGCATTTTTATGATTTTTTGTCCACTACATTTTGGATCGTTTTCGGTCGAGTTGGCAGTCTGAGATCCATGTGTGCAAGCAGTTCCGCCGTGAGTGTCTCGGGCTTGGCAACAAGCCGCAATCGCACCTGCTCCCTTTTTCTCACAGGGATTACCACATCCATTGAGTGGATGGTTGCCATTTGTTTTACGACCTGCCGCGCACAGTCACCGAGCCCTTGCCCTTTAGCCACATTTCAAGTGTACGCCACATAGCCAGCGCCATGAAGCAGACCATGATGTGGGCTTGCACTCGGTCTTCACGGTGGTGATGGACCGGGCGCAGGCCCAAGTCTGACTTGCCCACGCGGAATGCATCTTCAACTTCGGTCAAGTGGATATACCAGCGCCACAGCTTGCACGGATACTGCTTCGAACAATTTGTGCGAAGAAGATACGCTCCGTGAGCAATCTTTGACCAGTCCAACTTGCTTTGGTCTTCTTCGATTCGAAGCCCTATCGCCAGACCGTCTCTCACGATGGTTTCTACAGTGAAAACGTTCTCTGCAGCGGTATTGCGTCCAAGCCACCTTCCGATCTGTCGTTCTACTTTTTCCGGCCTGCCGGCACGCTCGTCTTTGTCAAATCCCGCAAGCTTACCTAATGTCGCCACTGTACGCTGGCGTGGCCCCCGCGATGTACGTATCGACTCAACGAGAGTCCAGTACTCATAATTCTCTCCACCTTTACGCCGTCGGTGTCGTCGAAGATACATGAATTATATATCGCACTTTATCCGCCGATACGCAACCACCAAGTCTGCACTACATCGATATTTTGATAGAAAATCCTACAATATGCCAATCGACATCACAAAAAGTGTTTGAGGACGAGAAACTGTCGAACTTGGGCTAAATCAAATTAATGCGGATGGTATCACCGAACGGATACTCAAGGTCCTTATTATAATCAAGATAAATTGGAATCTGTCCCCATCTGCTGTTGACTATATTAGTCAGAAATGGTATATTAATACTAATCAGGTCAACATGACCAGGAGTGTAGTATGATTTTTAATGTATCGGATGCAAAAGCAAAACTGTCAAAACTGCTGGATATGGCATATCACGGTGAAGAAGTTATCATAGCAAAAAATAATCTTCCCATTGCCGATCTGGTTGCTCACAAACCATCGGGAAAGCGCAAAATGGGTTGTATGCGCGGGAAA
>WJLW01000132.1 GCA_014728295.1 Chitinivibrionales bacterium
AATATTCTACCAATTAAAAGGAGACTATCATGGGCCGCAATAGAGAGCAAACTAGCGCAGCAACTGGCGGCAACTGTTGCCCGCGCCGGTACTTGATGAAAAGCCGCAATGGATCGACCTGTACTGGCGTGCCTGGGCGCCCACAAACTATATGGTAACCAAGGGACTGGAGGCATACGGGTATCACGATATTGCGCGTGAATTGGCACAAAAGCATGTTGAAGGCATGGCGCAAGTGTATGCCCGTTATCCGACCCAGTCAATCTGGGAGGCCTATGCGCCCGATACGCTGGTGCCCTCAACCAGGATTGGCAGCAAAACCTGGCACAGCGGGGGAACAGTGAAGCCCGATTTTGTCGGCTGGTCGGCCTGTGGACCGGTGGCTATGCTGATAGAAAACATCCTTGGCATACATGTTGACGCCGCGGCCGATTCGCTCTGCTGGCATGTGCGTGACAGCGGGCGGCATGGTATCCGTAACCTGCGCTTCGGAGACAATACCGTCTCGCTGATCTGCGAAGACCGCCCCGCACCTTTAGATACCCTTCATCTGACTGTGGAGACGGATTCGCGATTTACGCTGGCGGTAGTGTATGAAGGACGGTCGCATGCGTATGCTATTGACCGTGGCACACACAGTCTTGCCATCGATGCATCATCGCAGCCTCTGCAAGCCGGGCGGCCGGCAGTCCGGTTTGCCGGGAAATTTCTATTTCCCGGGCGGATTTCCAACGGACTGCTGATAATTGCTGATCCCGCCATAATGCAGATCAGCATCTGCAGAGCGGATGGCGCGATATCCTCAACAATATTTTCGCCCCGGGAGACCCGCTTCCCTCACTGAAAGAGCTGTGCGCCCGCTATAGCACATCATATAGGTCACTTCACCGGGCGCTGGATGCGCTTGTCGATCAACAGGTGCTGCATATCGCGCATAAGCGATTCCGCGTTGCGCCGGCGCCGGCTGCCCGCACCGGCGGGAGGCTGGTTGTTGTGGGTATTGAAGACTCCTTCGGGGTGATGGTGCGCGGGTTGCACGGCAATGCCATGGTGCGCTCGATGGAGGACCGGTGCCAGAAGGCCAATATCCGTATCGAAATGATCAGCTATTATGCCGCCCCCTCCGGTCTGGTATTCAGGACCAATGATTTTACTGCGCTGGCGGCATTGTCGTTTCTGCAGGCCAATGGCATAGCTGTTCCGCAATCGATGGCGCTGATATCATTTGATAATGACGATAAAGCGCTTCGTCACCATATCACATCCTGCGATTTCAATATCCCGGCCGTGGTCCAGGCCATGCTCGATCATATTTTGGGAAGCCGGCTGCGCGCACTGCATGGGCGACGGCAGGTGGTTGAAATAGGCAGCTCGGTTATAGAGCGGTACTCAACAGGCAAAGTATAACAAAAGATTCAATTTGTACTACTTTTCACACTTTGCTCCTGACGGCTTTTTCTGTATATTTCATCCATAATCCACAATCACCAGCAAGGGCGTTATTAATGACTCCAATCTACAAGAAAACACTGGAAATTGCGCAAACAAAAATTGAGCGCTGCGATTCGACTGAGCTGATATACCGCCCGCGCCTGGGCACGGGCGGCAACTTCGCCGATGTCTTTTTCTGGGACACGGCATTCACCGCCATGTGGGCAAAGTATCACCTGGATATCCTGCCGGTAGAGACGTCACTTGACAATCTGTACCGGCTGCAGGATGACGATGGGCATATCAACCGCCAGTACTTTCCCACCGGCAAACCCAAGTGGTCGAAGGAGCATCCTATATCATCGGCGCCGCCGGTGCTCGCCTGGGCCGAGCTGGAGCTGTTCGGCCAGATCGGCGACACCTCGCGCCTGAAACGGGTCTATCCGCATCTGGCAAAACACCATGCCTATATTATTGACACATACCAGTGTGATGACGGGCTCTTTTTCAGCGATCCGCTGGGCTGCGGTATGGACAACCTGCCGCGTGCGCCGCACGGGTGGGTTGACGACGGAAAGGGGATTCGGCTGGAGCGTCACCATATTATGTGTGATGCGCCGCGGTCGTATCTTGATATGCGACTCAATGACGAAACGCTACGCTGGAACCGCCAGGGCCGCTATATCGACCTTTCGGCGCAGATGGCATTCAATGCGCTGTGCCTGGCACGGATCGCCGAGTTGACAGGTGCGGATGCTGATAGCGAAGAGTATCGCAGTCAGCATGCAACCATCGGCGAAGCTATCAACGAACGCTGCTGGTGGGATAAGAAGGCGATGTATGTCGACCTGGGCTATGACACGCAGGTCCCGCGGCTGCATATCGGCGGCTGGTGGCCGCTGATTGCGCGAATTGTACCTGCCGACCGCATCGAGCGCTACGTGAGCAACCTGACAAATGAAGAAACATTCGGCCGCATGGTCCCGGTCCCGTCGATGGCCGCCTGCGAGCCGGAGTACCAGGCCAGGGGCGGCTACTGGCGGGGCGCGTCCTGGCCGCCAGCTACGTATATGGTGCTGACCGGGATGAAACACAACGGCATGGAGCAGCTCGCACGGCAACTGGCGGAAAAATTCTATCGGGCCGCGCAGGCTGCATTCGAAGAGCACGGCACGATATTCGAGAATTATGCTCCGGACGATTTGAAACCCGGCCATCCGGCCCAGCCCGATTTCTGCGGGTGGAGCGGATTGGCGACCGTGGCAATGGAGCGTGAGTTTCTGGGCGGCTGAATTGCTATAATAAATGCATGCAAATAGCCGTATGAAGTGTGGATGATGAAAGTGGTGTGTTGATGGGCACTTTAGGCCAGTTGGTAAAAAACAGGTTGACTATTATCGATTTTACAAATATATTTACATTGAATGAAATGTCAACCAATCAAAAAGAGACTATCATGGGTCGCAATAGAGAACAA
The DNA here is from genome assembly GCA_014728295.1 of Chitinivibrionales bacterium. Classification (GTDB taxonomy): domain Bacteria; phylum Fibrobacterota; class Chitinivibrionia; order Chitinivibrionales; family WJKA01; genus WJLW01. Next base: position 2,909 of record WJLW01000132.1, read on the forward strand.
AACAAATTAGTCAAAGAAGCCCGGAAAGAGCAAATTCTCCAGGGAGCGTTAAAAGTCTTTGCCAAAAAAGGCCTGGCTGGTACAAAGATTACTGATATAAAAGAGGAAACCGGCATGGCGCAGGGTCTTCTGTACCACTACTTCAAATCAAAAAATGAAATCTATATCGAATTATTTCGCACGGCCTTTGAGCGATTGAACAGTGCCTGTAAGTCACTAAAAAATATGCCTCTGTCACCAAAAGAAAAGATCACAACAGCAATTACCCGTTTACTAGCCAATTTGGATTCAAGTCCCGATTCATCATTGTGGCATGTATTGGTCGCCCAGGGAACAATGTCTGAGAATGTTCCCTTAGAGGTAAAGCAAATTATTAAAAATGAGTCATCTAAGCCTTATGATATAATCACAGCTATCATGCATGAGGGACAAAAGGATGGGACTATCAAAAAATTCAATCCTGATGAAATGGCTCTGGCATTCTGGACATCGATAAAAGGCCTGGCGATCACCAAAGCTAATATGGGATCTCGATACAAATCTCCTGACCCGAAAATTCTCACAGCGATGTTCATTAACTAACACATCGATTATAATAAAGGAATTGCTATGCCGAGTTTCAGAAGTAAATTGTTCATTTTTATCCTTCGTCATAAACACTTGCTTGAAGGCAAATTAAAGCAAACAGAATCAGTTTCCGCAAGAACATCAGTAAAAAATCTTCGAGAACAAGTTGAGAAAGGTGCGGGTTTTTTCGGGAAACTCCCTAAAGGATTTTCTCTTGACCCGGTCAACCTTGATGGCCTCGAAATGGAATGGATGACTCCCGATGGAATCAAACGGGACAAGGTGATTCTCTATTTTCATGGTGGGGGTCTGGTGCTTGGTTCTATCCATGCGCATAGAGGCATTGTTGCTAAATTTGTAAAAGAGAGTAATGTACCAGCTTTACTTTTCAATTACGGACTTGCGCCGGAGAATCCCTACCCAAAGGCTTTGCACGACTCCATAGCAGCCTATCAATACCTGCTTGACTATGGCATAAATCCAAAACGGATAGTTTTTATGGGTGATTCAGGAGGGGGAAATCTTGTTTACACGACAATGTTGGCCCTAAAAGAAAAAGGTATACCGTTACCATGCAGTGCCGTTACCCTTTCCCCTTGGACTGACCTTACTAATTCAGGAAATTCCTGGAAAAGCAATGAGCCACATGACAATCTGATCTGGCGTGATGCTCAATCTGTTTTTGCAGACTACTATGCGAAAGATCAAGATAAAAAAGATCCCCTTATATCACCTCTATTTGGTGATTTGAGTCGATTCCCACCACTACAGATTTTTGCCGGTGGCCATGAATTAATGCGCGATGATGCCACACGTTTTGCTGATAAAGCAGAAAGGTACGGCGTTGAAGTATCACTAACAATTGGTGATGGTTTATTTCATTGCTATCCTGCGTGCGCCCCCATTTTCCCTGAAGCTACCAAAGCACTTTCAATGATCGGTAATTTCATAAAAGAGAAAACAGGTACGTAATAATTTAGTTATTCACTGTCGATTCTATTCTGCCCTACGTGGTTACTGTTTCAATGAATCTGCCCTTATAGCTTTAGAGAAATTGTTTCTTAATGGTGAAAGGCAGAGATATGATTTCAGCGATTCCATAGCTATTCCTGTTGGCTACCATCTTATATTCGCCTTGCCGGCCATTCAACTGACCTCATTCGGTAGCTGTCCTTCCCTGAAGAAGTAGGTGATATCGCCCAGAGTTGTTTGTGCAATGCTGTACATTGCCTCTCTGGTGAAGAAACCCTGGTGTGAAGTTATCAGAACATTTGGAAAGGACAAAAATCTAGCGAGTAGTTCATCATCGATTATTTCCTCAGACCTGTCTTTAAAAAAGTATTCCTCTTTTACGTATACGTCAAGCGTAGCTCGGCCTGTCCGGCCGCGTTTCAGACCGTCAATGAGTACCACTGTGTTAATCTGTGCCCCACGGTGAGTGTTTAGGAGCATTAAGCCGTCTTTTATCTGGCCGATGGTTATGTCCCGGGGTGTGCTAATGAATATGAAACGTTCCGTCAATCAATCCGCCGATCACAACGCCGTTTCTTCCGTGTACATTATCTGTGGAAAAAAGCGCAGTGACGTAGGGTGATGCGCCGAGTTCAAAGTCGAACGTCTTGTCGGGGCGCAAAAACCGAACTCCGCCGTAGCCGCCCAGAATGGGGCCCGCGGCGAAGAAACTCTCTTTTCTTTGGGGCTCTGATTGCTCAGACGTGTAGTCGGGGCCGTAGTGCATCGAAACCCCCAGTATCGGACCGAATTGCCACTGCCTGTCGTTGCTAACGCCGGGGCTGAATTTCATCGTGACACTCGGCTCGAACTGCAGCATCTTGAAAGCCAGCGCAAAAAGAATCGGCCGCATAAGTGGCAGGTCAACATGAACGATGGCCTGGTCCCCGATGGGCATTTCTGTGAATGCGGAAATATCGGCGGCAATCCCTCCCTTGGTTCCAGGGGAACTTGCCACACACATCCGTACATTGTCAAATCGCCCGCCAAACCGGAGTTTGAGGCCGAATCGTGTCGGTTCTTGTGCGCTTGTCCGACCGACGAAGACCGCCAGAACAACTGCCGCGAAGATCGCCGCTTTTACTCCGGGATATCCCCTCATTTTGTCATTTCTGGAAACCGGTTTCAAGAAACGGGAAATCATCGATACCCTCCTATGTTCTTTCTGTGATGTACCCAAGGTCTTTTCCAACACTACACTCCTTGGTTTCGGCAAGAAATGTGCCATCGGTCGAAATATCCAGTAACTGATAAGTAATTTGATTTTCTAAGAGGAATATAGAATTCAGCGTTATTGTGTGCAAAACTATCAACTTTTGATCGTTCAGAGATTCTCAAACTCACAATTCTGCACTCAAATAAGGGTTCTTTTCTGAGCAGAATATCCAATTTTGCGGGGAGATTTCAACCCCGGGCATAGTATGCCCACGGCAGTTAATAACAGCATCCAGTTTTCAGGCAGGTTCAATAAAGGAATAATCATACACTGGCTCAGAGACGGTGTTTTCAACCAGTATATTTTGCGGTGGCGGCCGCGGAGTATCCTCTCTCCAGAGCTTGCAATGCCGCAATATTTATTTACTGCAACCATCCAGGTTGCAGCCCTTCGGGCGGTTATCGCCGTGCTCTCCAGCCATCCATGGCTTTCGAGTCAATCACCGGTTCTCCTTCAATGAAAGCGACTATCTTCATAGTACCGCAGCGTCTTATCACCAGACAAAGGAAACGGTATACACTTGGGGTGTGATGCCCGATAAAGTATTCTGCCGTCTTTGGTGATAGAAACCATTCGCGTGAGTGAAAATGGGCACCGTGTTATATACTCGACAAGCCGTTGCATACCGGCCTTGTCACCCTTAGCAATGCGCACAGAGCTATTAACGCTAAAGCCCGAGTGGCGCCATGAGCGCATGTTTCCTGCT
>WJLW01000018.1 GCA_014728295.1 Chitinivibrionales bacterium
AATATGTTACCACGGGCTCTTTTCATCCCTGTCTTCGTTGCTCATCAGTTGAATACACCCGGTATTCGCCATCTTCGCGCCTCAACAGGAACGAAAATGGCTCCTCGCAAACACACACTTATTTGAGATACACTACACTAGTACCCGGCAGATTCCGGTCCTGGCATATCAATTGCACTGGTTCACATAACTCACTGTCGTTGTGCACCTGCAGCGTGTCTGCAAGCCCTTCAGCGCAGTAAAAAAGGCGGAATGCATACCGAACACTCCGCCTATGTTTTTTCGATAATGAAAAGCCGGGTTGGCGTCGACCTGTCGTCGCCGGTAAACGAAGCTACATATTCCAGGCGCCGTAGGTAGCGATCTTTCCCAGTCCTTCCTGAATGCGCAGGAGCTGGTTGTATTTGGCGATGCGGTCGGTACGGCTGGCGGACCCGGTTTTAATCTGACCGGCATTGGTTGCCACGGCGATATCGGCGATCGTGGTATCCTCGGTTTCTCCGCTGCGGTGGCTGACAACGGCGGTATAGCCGCTTTTGTGCGCCAGCTCGATAGCATCCAGCGTTTCGGTCAGCGAACCGATCTGGTTTACTTTGATGAGAATCGAATTGCAGACGCCTTTGTCAATTCCTTTCTGCAGTATCTTGACATTGGTAACGAAGAGATCGTCACCGACCAACTGGACCTTGTCGCCGATTGCATCGGTGAGAATTTTCCAGCCTTCCCAGTCATTCTCGGCCATACCGTCTTCGATGGAGCGAATCGGGTAAGCTTCACACCACTTTTTCCAGTATTCGGCCATCTCGGCCCTGCTCTTCTGGGAATTGTCGGATTTTTTGAAGATATACTTTTTCTTGCGTTTGTCGTAAAATTCCGACGCGGCCGGATCCAGCGCAATCCACACGTCTTTGCCCGGTTTCAAACCGGCTTTGGTAATGGATTCAACAACGGTTTCGATGGCGTCTTCGTTGCCTTTGAGCTGCGGTGCGTAACCGCCTTCGTCACCGACCGCCGTGGACAGCCCGCGCGCTTTGAGGATTGATTTGAGAGCATGAAAGATCTCACAGACCCATCGAATGCCTTCGCCAAAATCGGGAGCGCCCCAGGGCTGCACCATGAACTCCTGCACATCGATGGGCGCGGAGGAGTGTGCGCCGCCATTCATGACATTGGCCATGGGTACCGGCATCGTCTTGGCATTGACGCCGCCGATATAGCGATACAACGGCATGTCAAGCTCCGCCGCGGCGGCTTTGGCGCAGGCCAGTGAAACACCCAGAATCGCGTTGGCGCCCAGATTGGACTTGTTCTCGCTGCCGTCAAGGTCAATCATCGTCGTGTCGACGGCAACCTGATCCAGAGCATCCAGACCGATCAGTTCGGGGGCGATTTTGTCGTTGACGTTTTTAACCGCTTTGAGCACGCCTTTGCCCAGAAAGCGTTTTTTATCTCCGTCGCGCAGCTCGACTGCTTCCAGCTCACCGGTTGAGGCGCCGCTGGGAACTGCCGCGCGGCCTATGGCGGTACTGTCAAGATGAACTTCGGCCTCGAGCGTGGGATTGCCGCGACTGTCAATAATTTCACGCGCCTGCACTTTTTGGATAGTACTCATTGCCTGCTCCTTATGGTTGAAAATTGAATGAGTGATGTACGCGAACAAGAGCAAGAAAACTAATAATTGCCAACCCAGAATCCTACCGTACCGGCCATGTTGCCGCAAATCCTGGTCCTGTTTAAAGTGCCGGCGCCCGCTTATTCATCTATCAGGTAAATTGTTCCCGCACATGCGGTGAAGCATTGCGCCAATTGGTTATCTCAACTACTGCCTTGCGCAAAACCCTACCATACGAGCAGTGTGGAGAGAAAGCCGGATATCACGATCCCGTCAAAGGTGCCGGCCCCGCCAATACTGGCAACCCCCGTACTGATACGTGCTATTTTGTCAAGATTCAGTAAATCAGCGCCGATCAGCGGCCCGGTTACGCCCGCAACGAATGCAATAACCGGCGCCAGTTCAGGAATGAAAAATAGGCCGCACAGAACCGCCGCACTGGTCGGTATAATCGGTGAAAGTGCAATACCCACGCCGGGTACGGGACGGGCGAAGATGTGACATACTACGATGTTGATAGCCGACGCACCAAGGACAGCCACTAGTGCTTCACTACGTTGGGTGGCAATGCGATAAATCTGATACAACGCGATCGAAGCCGGAACAAGGCACCCGCCTGCATTAACGGCGATCGTCGTATAGTTTCTCTGCTGTATAAGCTGCGGCAGAATCCGGTGAATCCCATACATTTGCAGGGTGGAATAGTCCATTGGATTGTCGCGGCGAATGCGGCGGACCGGGATATTGACGATGCCTCCCAAAAAAATTCCAATCGCAGCCAGAAGCGAGACTTCAGGTTCGAGCCCTAGCCGATCGAGTGCTGTGAGCATGAGATCGGCCAGAAACAGGGGAAAAAGGAACAAGAGAAAGACAAAGAGTAACAACGCGATAGCTCCGCCATGAAGCATAATAATCCTCCGTAATCACTGCTGTTTGCTCTACAGCTCAGGATAAAGATATCGCACGCCAATTGCAAGTACAAGCAGGACCAACAATACCCAGAACAGTCCGGTAACAATTTTGCGCTCCTGCTTCTGTGATTCTGATTGGCGTAATGCTTCACCGCGCGTACGGGGACGATACCACGGACGCGGAAATGCGGCAACCAATACCGCAATGATCAATGCAAAAAACAAAAATGGAAAAAACCGCACGCCGGCCACGTAGGGCCCGAAAGGGATCAGCCAGAGTCCCCCCACCCAGGATACCAGGAAAACGATGATGAAAAAGATCAGCATGTCGAGCCCCGGCCGGATACGCAGGAAAAAACTGAATATGGCCGTCAGGCCCAAAGCAACCAGCAGCGCGATGAATAGTTGAAAGATCAACATAACTACTCCTTTGCTCGTATATATACCCTCGAGCAAATACTCAGCCAGTCACGCTGCAAGGCAAAGGAATACGCCGCAGAAGTCTCAATAGTGCGAATTTATTTGGGAATCCAGTTGGGAATTTGTCAGTTCTGATAATGCATCTTGCAATTCCCGGAACAAAATATCATTTGCAGTACTGGTATTTCGTTTGCACTGGTATGTATACAGCAACTTTTATCAAAGAAATTGGTGTTAACGTGAAACATGAACTTCGTAAGCGATTGCTGTACGCAACCATATCCGGTGCGACCGGGCTGGTGTACATGGGATTGCTCTATCTCATGGATGCCGTCTTCAACGAATCGCCCGGCATATCCGTGACCCTGGCTTATGCCTCGGCAATGCTGGTATATTTCATCGCCAGCAAGCTGTACATATTCAAAAGCATGTGTCGCTCAAGCACGCGGCGGGAACTGGCGCAATTCGCACTGGTGGTAACTGTTAATTACTTCATCACTCTGCTGACTGTGCGAAGCATCTACGTTTTCACCGGAGAAGTGTATTCAGGCTCACTGGTGGCGGGGATTGTTACGATTTCCGTATCCTATGTTGTATTCGACAAGATAATCTTTGCCCATGAGCGGCAGCGAGAAGAGTGACCCGATGGACCTGACAGTCCGGCCGGTTTTTAGGAAACACTTTTCGGGGATAATGAAAAGGCCTGCCGGACATTCAATATTGCAGCTCCATCAGAATACAGAAACATTCTTCCCGTAATGGGGGCACTCAACGAAGGGTAGACTCTGGCGCAGCAGTTATTCACGACAAAAGCACGCTCACCGTTAAAGGGTTGACCAGCATGACCAGTCCGCTGCTCTCCGGCGCAATTGGCATCTCGGTGGGAACCGGTCAATATCTGCTGGCCGGTGGTATTGTTGTGCTGGGTTTCATCGTTCTTTTTGTATTGCATCCATTCGAGAAAAAAATGCGTACGCAACCCTCAGAAAAATGTAAAGATACAAGCACTTCTTAATCCGACACGAGGCAACTGGTACATTTTTCGCTCTATCTGCAGATACTGTAAACGCTGGTTTATTCACCCTTCATACAAGGAGCAGATTATGCCTACCAATGAAAAAATCAAAAAAGACATTGTTGACATGCTCTACTGGGACAATCGCATCGATGCCTCAAAAGTAAATGTTGAAGTTACCGACGGGAATGTAGCTTTGACCGGCAATGTGCCCACATTCCGGGCGCGCAATGCAGCCTTTGACGATGCCTGCAGTGTAGCCGGCGCACGTTCTGTCGAGAACGATGTCGTGGTATCATGGATCATGCCGCCGGAAATTCCCACCGATGAAGAAATCGCCGGTCGTATCAACGACGTTTTGCTTTGGAGCGCCGATATCGATCATTCGACAATTGAGGTCGAAGTCACGGACGGGTGGGTAACGTTGCGTGGCACTGTTGCTTCATACTGGAAAAAGATGCGTACAGAAGATCTGGTATCCGAGGTGCGCGGAATCGTTTCCATCAGCAACGAGTTGGCCGTCACGCCGACTGAACAATATCTCGACCGGGCCATTGCCGAAGACATCGTTGCCGCACTCGAACGCGACAGCGCCATCGATCCCGAATTCATCGACGTCAAGGTGGAAGACGGTGTCGTTACCCTTTCCGGCAAGGTACTGACCTGGGCTGACAGCAGAACCGTCGGGCGTATTGCCCGTCTCACCGCAGGCGTTCGTGATGTTATCAATCTGATGTCAATCGAGTAGACAGCGAGCAATCGCAGGGCTCAGGCGCAGGGCTCAGGCTTTGCGATTGCCTGACTCCCCGGTATCAATCACTCGGGATATGCGTTCTTTGATGATGGGAATCAGCGGCGGCTCAACACTGAATTTTTTCAATCCGCTCTGAATAAGCTGGTTGGTATAGGAGTAATCGCCGCCGAGTTCGCCACATATGGTGCACTGCTTTTGCGTTCGCTTGACCTGGGCAATAAGCGGTGTGAGTGCATTCAGGACTAGTCCGGCGCCATAGGTGTAGTACTCCCATACTTCCAGGCTTTCCCGATTGGCGGCGGTCATATACTGAATCAAATCATTGGTGCCGATACTGACAAAATCCACTGAAGGCAACAGCATTTCAATACCCCAGACCGCGGCCGGTGTTTCGATCATTGCACCCAGCGGTGGTTTGCGCGTTATTTCAACGCCGTCATCGCGCATCTCCCGCATCAGCTCATCGCATAGTGACCGCGTCTGTCCCACATCCCAGGGGGCGGTGACCATGGGTATCAAAATGCTCACCTTATAATGCTGTGCCAGGCGCAGGAAGACCGATAACTGCGCTTTGAGAATGTCCCGGAAGTGCAGTAAAAACCGTATCCCGCGTAAGCCAAGAGCCGAATTGTGCTCTGCACCGATGTCAAGATACGGTAGTACTTTATCATCACCCAGATCGGCCAGCCGCAGCGTTATCTCCTTATCTTTTACGGGCGCAAGCGCAGCATAGAGTTGCTCATATATCTCCTGTTCGCCAGGCATGGATTTGTATTGCATGTAAAGCGATTCGGTACGAAACAGACCGATGCCGTCACAATCATATGTAACGGCATTACGAATATCATCGGCCGAAGAAACATTAGCGTAAACGGAGTAGTCGTGTTCATGCAACACCGCCGCTTCACGTGCCGAATGCTCGAGCATGATGTGCGTCGAACGTTTATAAGCATTGGACAACTCACGGCATGCTTTCTTTTCCCGTTCGAGCGGATTGAAAATCACCGTGCCGCGACTACCGTCAACAACAACCTCCTGACCATGATTATGCCTGACTGCGTTAAAGTCAACGCCGGTAATTAACGGCACCTGCAACGAACGGGCCAGCAATGCAGCATGTGACAAGGGGCCGCCTTCCTGTGTTACAATTGCGCACGGCTGACGCTTCACAAAATGTACCGTGTCGGAAAGCAACAGCCGGGGGGTAAACAAAACAGTGCTCTCGGGGATATCCGCCAGCACGTTGTTTTCTTTGCCGGCCAGCGCACGCAGGATGCGCATCGACATGTCGTGAATGTCATTGGCCCACTCCTTCTGAGCAGCCCCTGCAGAGGTGCGAAAACGGCCTTCCCATTCGTTCATCACGTTCTTTACAATTTTTTCGGCATTTAACCGCCGCTTGTGCAATTCCTCTTCGAGGTTGCGCAGGAGATTATCATCCGTCAATATCGAACCATAGGCGTCAAAGATCGCAGCCTGCCGTTCGCCTATCTTTGCACCCAGCAGATTACGCATGCGGGTTACATCCTGCCCGACCTGCTCGAGTGCAGACCGAAGCCGTTCCCATTCCGGAGCGATCTCTGTTGCGTCGAGTTCTCTGATTTCTATTTCGCGACTGAGAATATCGCGATAAATGAATGCAGTACCCTGGCTGTGACCATCCACCAAGGGCATTCCATTAAATGCACTGCGAGGAGAGGTGTGTTTATTCGATTCCATAATTGCTTCCTCAAGATAGCGGGACTGATGCTGTTTATGCGCTTTAATACTTTGCACATACTTGCCCTTGTTAATTTGATGGTCCGAGCTTAGCTATGAAAAACTGCGAAGAGCCAGCCCAGACGGCAGGCTTTCGCCGTAAATCAGCGTAAGATCGCCCTGTTTGACGGGAACATAGCGGATTACCTGATCTATCAATTCTTCACGTGCACGGGCACTGCGCATTTTGGCGACTACTGCCTCGCGCACCGCCTGGGATATATCGATACCCATCTGCCCGGTTTTGCGACATGCCAGTGCGAATAATGTTGAAGCATATTCCATACCCGTCTCGCGCCAATCCTGATCGCGCAGTGTTTCAAAACAAGTTTCCACCAGCCGCGGCGGCAGGATAGCCTGATCTCCGGCATAAAGCGGAATGCGTCCCAGCAACCTGCCCAGCGACCACAGGTAGGCACCGCGATGCTTGGGGCGCCTGGTGCTTACACCAGCCATGAGCAGGCAATAAAGATTCTCTTTTTGAGCCTCAGACAGCAACTCGAATGACGCAGCCATGCGCATGGCTTCCGCGGCGTGTTTGGTATGACCGGCAATGAGCTCGTGCACATCGGCAAAAAGGCGAAGCTGTTGCTCGGAGCCAAGTCCACCACTCACGCGGCGCCACATGATGTACCACTGTTCCCGGACACTCTTGACGGATGCGTTAGCCAGTCCCAGTTCGTAAACATTCCAGAGCTTTCCCACGCGATGATCGTCCAATGTGACACCATAGCCGGGTCGCAGGAAAAACCCCGCTGCATTGAGCCAGCCCGCTTCATATTCCGCTCCCTGGTCCCGGCGGTTCAGCGTTTCGCTCAGTATTCGCCAGCATTTTCGCAGCCAGGCTGGATGCCAGTTTTCTTTGCGCTGTCCGGTCGATTTCTCGAGTTGTTTGAGTATGCTCAAATCAAAACGGCTTGACAAAAGCTCAGCAACACATGCTGTATGCTCTTCGATCATCTCCTGCGGCGCCGCTTCCCGGCGGTGACGGATATCTTGTTGTTGCTGGCGCAAATTAAAGACCAGTTTCCACTGTTTGGGGGGCTTGAGAGTTTTAGGGGCGCTTACCAGAAACACCTGCAA
>WJLW01000133.1 GCA_014728295.1 Chitinivibrionales bacterium
GCCGTTGAGCAACACCGATGCCTCCCAGGTTGCCCAGCGTTTGGCGCGGATCGTGTCGGGGAAGGTTGTGCCGAGTTTGAGCTGGTAGGTGTAATTGACAACAGAAACGATCAACGTATCAGTACTTGACAAACCATAGTTGCCATACCCGGTTGCGATGATCGTATCGCGCCCGTCCTTTGCAAAGGTTGCCTTAATAGCGGAGCCCGATGTTAGCTGAGACCCAAGCTGCTTAATGGCCCAGCGGACAGAATCGCAGTTTTCACAACGTGCAGAAATCGTGACTTCCTGGCCCACCGCAGCCTCCATCGAATCAAGCAGAAATGCTATTGATGGCGCGTCATCCGGTTTTACTGAAAGCTGCATAGTTTCGAGCATCAGTTCATTGCCGCGCCGGTCATGAACTGCCGCTCCAATCTCCAACGTTTCTGCTATTGCGGCTTTCTTTACAAAATCACTATCCAGCGGCAAACTGTCACGCTTTACATTGTTTACATACCAAACGACGGAAATCAATGTATCATCCGCAAAGCGCTTGAGGTTTTTAATAGAAAAATGAAAATCCTGATTGCTCACCAGCGTGGATGAATCCACCTGCAATGAAAAACGATTTAAAACTCGAACTATAAATGATGTGTCGTGGGATAATTTATGGTTCCGGCGCACACCCCATATACTGAGAGTATCGTTGTAGGGTTTGAGAAAATAGAGCCTGAGCAGAGAATCGCTATTTTCAGCACTGGGCTCATGAAGATATGCAGAATCAAGTATGCTGTCGCTTCTGGTGCTCGCGACAAATGTCCAGTGTCGATCTTTGGCGATATCGCGCCAGACTGCGTTATATGTTTTTAACACGTACATCGTATCAGGCAATGAATCGAGCGAAATCTCGAAGGCATATTCACCCAGGTAATCATCCTCGAGCGGTACCGGATCAATCGGTCCCGGCACGCAGGTAACCAGAAATGCAGCCGCAGCTATCGATAGCAACACCACCGAAAACAAAAATCCTGCAATTATCTCATTTTTATACTTCATTCGTTTCTCCAGAGTTACTTTTTGCTGCTGCCAAACGCCTTTATCGGAAATGATAGTACCACACCAAACGCTGCGGCCGAGCCAATGGCAATCGACGTGGTTATGAGAGGTTTTATATCGTTCATATCACTTTCAATCTGCTGTATTTTTTCTTCATTTGCGGCATTTGCATCATCCCATTTTCCTAATACCTGCCTTTGCCATGACAAATCAGAATACTCACTGGAGTACACCTGATACATTATTACTCCCGCAATCATCACAATCGCACTTGAAGCTGCCGTAAATGCTGAAATCCGGGGATCACGCTTTGCCAGAGGCGGGATAAGCATAGTCATTAAAGACGCCGCTTGATTGGATTTACTCTCCGCCGACGAATTGTATTCAAATTGCTCAATAACTGAACCCATCAGGGGATTTTTTGCCCTGCACTCCACCATTACCAACGGCAGCGGCTGAAATACAGCCGATTGCCTTCTGTCAATTATTATTTCATCCGGTGCAACTGCCGTCTCGATTTTTTTCCCGTCAGCAAGCTCCGAAAACGGTTTCATCTTTTTTGCCTTGGAATGTTCTATGCCCGCTTTTGAAAGCGAGGATAAGCAGGAGCTGTTTTTAAAAAACACCAGTACAGCTATCAACGCAATCATCAATACCTTTTGCCCTGTTTGCAAATTCAGCATACGTTAATAAGCTCCTCTGAATTCTGTTTAAAAATCAAAAGCCTGAAATAAAATATAATCGCAATCAGCCTTCTCAAAGGTCGCGGCCATGTGAGTCTGTGTTAAAGCCGGCCTCAAATTCTGCCCATACTTATTTAATTAGCTTAATTGACACCCACGTCGATTGATATTCGAGCTGGGGGCAAAACATTAGCACGCGTTAAAAATAAATAAATGTGTGCAAAAATATCAGAATGTGTCTGGCATAATAGCACCTGCGGATGGAAATGATTCGACTGGCGGTCAACCCCTGATGCGATTATTGCGTCGGTCTTGCATGAGCAAAGCAGTCGGATACAAAGGAACATTCAGTATGTCGTTAGGCTTGGAAAGGTTTTCCTGCGATAGACGAATGCCGCATGGCGCTGAGTGTTCTTTCATGAACAGGTGCATACTTTGCATTGCCCTGCGCATCCCCGATTTGATCTCAATCGGAATAATTTGCTACTGATTTTCTATTGCATAATCGACTTGGGCATCGAAATCGCGCCCTTCACGGCGCCGGTAGAAAAGCTCCGGTTCTGTTTTCGAATCCATTGCCTGATCAGGGGGGAGGTGAAGGATAACGTCAATCTCGAAAAAAGGATCCGCTCTGAATCTCAATTCAAAATCCCTTTCACAAAAGCCTCAATCTCACTTTCCGCATACATATAATTTCCCACGCTGTAGCACACCCTGATCGACTCGTATTTTTCGATCTCACAGAGATACTTTTCGACATTTTCCCGGTTGTCAATGCTGCGTCCCTTGGAGTCGGGCAGGTCGGGATTGAGGGCGATGAGCATGCTTTCGAGCTGGCATCCGTAGAAGGTTTCGGTAGATGCCAGACCAATATCAAAACAGGGATCTACGGCAACCGGAACATGCGCAATACCGCCGTGATACACGAGAATATCTTTACGCAACGGGAAGGAAACATCCACATCGGCGGGCAGCGAGGCGTCACATACGATTGCGCCCGGCCGAAAATCATGCATCGCACAGATTTTGCGCGCAGAACTGGTTGCGAATACGATAATATCGGCCATATCGATAATGCGATGGGAATCGACGTGCGTCTTGACCTCGCAGGAGAGGCAGGAGCGGCTTTTGTTGATAACTTTGTCAAGCAGTTCTGGTGTTCGGGCCTACAGGTGCAGACTCCCCGCTTTGTTGCCGAAATACTTGACGCAGCCGTTGCCTATTTCTCCGGATGCCCCAACAATGCCGATTGCCTTATTCTCTAGCTCGAAACCGCCACGGACAGCGAGCCCGACGATGGATTTTACAATTAATGCGCTTGTCAACAGGCTGCCGGAAGTCAGGCGCATGCCCGGAACGCCGGATGTTTTCTTCCTGAGCCCGTGCATCATAACCGATCCAAAACCGCCCAGTGAGGCAACCGAGCACCCGTCACGCCGCGCCATAATCAGCGCTTTGTTAAGTTTGTCGGCGATCGAAGGTTACAATCACGTGCAGGCATATACTTGCGAATGAGCTGAATTGCTACTTATTTGTATACACTGCTTCGGATTCAGCGGTCCTGGCGCCGGTAGTGACATACGAGCTGAGCATTGCACGGGCAACCTGAGCAAGTTTTTCTTCGGGAACAGGATTTTTGAAAAGTACCCGGTACGTATCGTTGCTTAACTCAATTTGTTCGACCTCAAATGCCTTGTCGCCGATTTCCAGAATCAACGGCTTTTCGGCCAGGTTGTCGCAGTTAAAGCGAATCCCTTGCTGCGAAATGTCGATCACCTTTACGGTATAGAGGCGGCCATTCATGTAAATTTCCTGCAGGGCCCCTATTTTATAGCGTTTGTGGCGGCGGTCTTCCGAAACCGATTCCTTTGCCTGGCGGGCGACGGCATCAACCATACTGGTGATGCTTTTCATCATTTTTTCGCGGAAAATCGGACCGAGGTTTTCTTCGATAACCGGGATGCCCAGGTTATAATCGATTTCGAAGTGGATGACGATGCCTTCTTTTTCACCGTCGGTGACGCGCCAGCGACCGTTGATATTATCAAAGTCGCCGTCAATCGAGGTGAAGCTAAATTCGAATGCCGGCCGATTGAAATAGTCCTTTTCAATCCAGTACAGCGGCGCACCGTCGACCGTAACTTCCCAGCGTGAAACACCTTCCTCGCCGTCGAACTCCATGACCTCGACTTTGTCAACTAAGTCGATCAGGTCGGCCCAATTCGAAAAATCGGTGATGATTTTCCAGGCTGTCTCTTTGCGTACCTCACCTTTGATCCACTTGGTAGTTGAAACATGCTCGAATGCCATTAGTAGCCTGCTTTCTGGTTCTTGATGGTAAAATGAAAGGTGGTCCGTGGTATATGTTTGTCGCTTTCGACCCAGATGCGGCCGCCAAGCTCCTTTACTGCCAGTTTACTGTAGGTCAGGCCCAGGCCGTAGTTCTGTGTGCGGGCCGACTTGTTGTCGTATTGTACCGACGCGAACTTATTAAATATAGCATCGCGCAGGTGCTCTTCTATATAGGAACCGGTATTGCTAACGCTGACCTGCAGGTCACTTCCATTTACTTCCGAAAAGTTGATCCCGATGTCACCATCTTCCGGGGTAAAACGGATTGCATTACCGACAATATTAACCAGAACTTTCGAGAAAAGCCCCCGATCGGTGCCGACCCGGTACTGTTCCAGCGGAACACCATTTATGCTGATGCGCTTGTCGGGAAAGGTCGAGGAATTTTCAAAAAATTTAAATGTATGTTCGAGTTCGTCTTTGAGCAGAAATTCTTCGATCTGGGTCTTGATCTTACCGCTTTCGAATTTCGAAACGCTCAGGATATTGTCGATCATACTGCCGATTTGTTTGGCCGACGAATCCAGCAGACGCATGAAGCGTTCCTGGGTATTATTCATGCGTCCATCAAGAGAATCCCGCAAAAACTCGATAGCTCCCGAAATGCATTGCAAAGGATTTTTGAGATCGTGCACCAAAATGCCGGTATACAGATCGTTGAGCCGCTCGGTACGTTTTTTCTCCAGCGCCATAGGCACGACCCGTTGAAACGCATCTTCGTCAAACGGTTTGGTCATGTAGTCAAAAGCGCCGCGTTTCATGCACTCCAGCCCGGCCTCCAGGGTTTCGCGCGAAGTAAGCATAATTATTTGTACATACTTATAATGTTCTCTAATTGCCGGCAGCAAATCCATTCCCGAGACGCCCGGTCCTAGATTGATATCCAGCAACATGATATCGATGTCGGGATTTTTGTCGAGACAGGGTATCACGTCACTGGCTTTATTCACGAATTCTGCATGAAAACCGGACATTTCCAGCATTTCGGTTACCGCAATGCAGATAGACGGCTCGTCATCCACCACGAGGATGTTGATTTTTTCATAATCCTGCATAGAAGAAACCTTCGTATGTTCGCAAATTTCTTGCCCGATCATACATTCCTACCCGAAGGTGAAAAATTCACTGATTAAAGCACGTATCGAGAACACCAGCACCGGCAATGAGCGTCAACTTTTCTCCAAACAAGTCTCAGGGAGTAATATAATAAAAAACCCGCAAGGAGCAACAGAAAAAATGTTACTTTTTTCCGGAGCTTTTCAGATGAGCGCAGCAGAGATGTCTAGTCGATTTTTTTATGCGCCAGTGCCGTGAAGATGCCGTTCCAGACAATGGAAAGCAGGGCGATTCCGAGGGGAACGCCAAAGGCAATGTAATCGTAGATACGTGCAACTTTCGTGCGGTCGCTGAATTCTCCAAACGGGGTGAGTATTTTTGCAGCAGAAGTTGCGGGATCCTGGCTCTGCATAGAGATCATGAAGTTGACAAATTTGAGCATAATCACGCTGCCCGCAATATAATCGCCCAGAAAAATCAGTCCGATGATAATCATAACGATATTTGCTTTGCTGGTCACCGCGACCATAAACGGAGACTTGACATCATCGACATAATCTTCCTTTGCCGGCATGGCGATTCCTTTGATAAGGTGAGTGTAAGGAAAATATATCGAATGTACGGGACTGAATGCAATCTGCTCAACCCCCTGCCCCCATCGCTATCACAACGATATCTTCTTATGCCGAAACGCCACTTCCCGCCACATACCGGTGTGTTTGTCCTTGATGAGCTTGATATGCGGTGTGCGGCCTTCATCGAAGAGAATAATTTCACGGTCGGAGATTTGCATTTTGCCGTGGAAGGTCAGTCCGAGATGCGCAGTCGAGCGATACTGGGTAACCAGGTGATCTTTCATGCGCTCGAAGTCCTGACGGCCCTCATTGAAATAAAAAAACAGTACGCCGATACCATTTTCACAGAGTGTCTGATAAATTTTCTGTGACACCTGCTTGAGCTTGTGCTGTTTATGAAATTTACGTTTGGCAAAAATGGAGTCACGATCCGAAAAAAGGATGTAGGAGAAAAAGGCTTCGGGAAAAAATTGACGGAGAGGAATGAACAGGTTGTTGACCAGATCATCGCAATTGACATTGATACGTTCGAGCTTGCTTTCCAGCACGAGGATGTGACGTGTGTTCTGAAAGCGGTAATCGAACAGGCCGTCGAGCTCTTTGATGTTTTCGTAACCGTATTTACCTTTGCCGCTGCGCCGCAGAATGACCAAGTTGGGATACTTGCGAATTTTGAGGATATACTCATTGGTGTTGGCCACGATAAAGTTGTTCCGGTTTTTCGGATCGAATCGCTTGTCGAAAATACCGCCGGTATAGCCAAATGGTGAAAAATGCTTCAGGAAAAATTTACATATGCGCCGCGATATGCGTTCGGCTATTTCTCCCAGAATATTGCCGTCGCCCTTTTCACCCTCAAAGCTGTAGCCGGCTTCGAAAAAGTCACGAACGGTAAACAAATCATAGTGGTTGCGACCGATACGATACTGCAATACTACTTTGTCAAGGAGATTGCGGTTGCGGTTTATACTGTCGTTGGTGTTATAAAAGTGAACATTGCTGAGAATACCATGGTTGCGGCGTATAGAATAGACGGTCGGCTGCATGGCCTCACGGTTGCCTGGCGCAACCCAGCCGACCGGCTGAAACTCTTCGAATGGATACATGATTGCGCGGTGCACGCTTAAAACTCCGCGTTAAAAAAAGGGAAGTTGGCTTTCCATTTTGTCGGCCAGGTCAATAATAGTATAATATATAAAATTTGCCTTTTCATGTTTTTGCCACGTTCACAGATCTATGTTTCTGACCCGCCGCACGTTTGTCAAGTATGTGGTTGCTCTGATCGGGAAGTTCGTCACGGTGCTTTGCGGTGTCACTGCTTGTCGCCGGTCTCGCTTGTCGCCTCGCCAACCTTCATCCGGGAAAGCAGCCCGGAGCTACCGCAGAATATGCACGAGGGAAGAGGCAAACGATCCGGCTTATATACACTTATGGTGCAACGGTGAGTTGCAGGCCCGTACGCAGTATCTTTGGGATCAGTTGAGCGCGTGCCGTTTATGCCCCAATCGCTGCGCAACCAATCGTCATATCGGACGAAAGGGCAGGTGCAAGGCCGACCACGAGATGGTGATTCACACGATGTATCCCGTGTATGCAGCGCATCAGACCTGGCCGGCTCAACCGCCGTCGGCATTGATTACCTTCAGCAACTGCCCGCTAAGCTGCGTCTTCTGCAAAAACTGGGATGCAAGCCAAAAAAGCGTTGGCAAGATTTATGGATTGACCGAAAGCGCCATAGCCTTACTGCACCTGCAGAATATCGGCTGCAGCAGCGTCCGGTTGAACATGCCAACCCCGTACCTGCCGCACATTCTGTCTGCACTCAGCATTGCAATCGAAAACGGTTTCAGATTGCCTTTGCACTATCGCACCAGCGGCTACGAAAACGCCGAAGTTTTATCCCTTCTGGCGGGGATTGTGGATGTTTACCAATGCAATCTGCTCATTGCCGATTCCGCTGGGGCACAGGAACTGATGGGGCCCTGCCCGCAATATCCTGCTGTATTGCATCGGGCGCTGATGGAAATGCATCGCCAGACAGGGCCGTCACTTTTCACTCCGGCGGGCAAACTCCGCAGGGGCATCAGCTTTGAACATACTGTATTACCCCAAAACACGGCCAGAGGGGAGCTTCACCTGAAATGGCTGCGCAAGCATATCGGCACCAACATGCCACTCAGACTTAACGGAACATATCAGCCGGCATATCAGGCTATCAACCATCCGGCAATCGCGCGCAGAGTGCACTCGCATGAGTTGAGCCGGCTGGTGCAAACGGCGAAACAGTTGGGATTCAGCAACGTCAGTGTTGACGGTACCTGATTTCTCCAATCGGTGCGTTCAGGAAATGCCCTGTTCCCGGGCATACTCGACAATACGTTCGGCATGATCTTTATCGTCCTGATTCAGTTGACGTATCAGATCAATTGCCTTATTGTGCTCATTGCCGGATACGGCAATCTGGAGATGTTGTTCACCGGCCGACTTTTCGAGTTGCAGCGCAACGGCAAACATATCGGACCGGGCAATATCGGCCATATCCGTATACTCTTCTATCAGTTTATCGACACGCTCATTGATGGCCTCGATGGTCTCCAGCTCACGGGGAACCAGGTTGTCGGGCAGCAGATCAAGAGCCAGAAAATACTGCTCAACACTCCTGAGCAAGGCAGCGTGGTTTTGCTCTTCAATTGCCAGTTGCCACCAGAAGTCATAATCCTGCGGTGACTTGCGGGCAAACAGGAGATAAAGCTCCGAAACTTTTTTTTCAAGCATCACCGATGCCAGCATCAATCGGGAAAGCTTTTTCTTATTCATGTTCCTGCCTCAACCAAACCAGGCTATCTTTAGTGAAATTATAAACTATTAATTCCTATAAATCAACCAATTGGCGGTATGAGCCGACAAGCAGTCATCGAATTGACACTATTCGATGATATTTGGCGCCTGCAATTCTTGCCATACCGGATGTCTCTGGCATAGTCTTATCAGTGGAGTATCCATGATGAAGCGGGCTCACAAGTACCCGCACAGGTATCCTGGCTGCAGCAATCGTTGGGTATATCGATGCGTTAAAAGTTGACATGAAAATGCGTATTTAGTATACTTAACTCCGTCGTTAAAACAAGGAAACCCAACCAGTGACTCGCCACGAATTCAGCTTTACAGTTTCAGGCATGCCGATTCTTACTCGGGGAACGGGCAATGTGCTCTTTGCCAGAGTAGTGCCGGGACAGTGGCGGGAAACATGAAATAGCCTGTATTTCGAAAAAAAATGTGAAAGCCTGCCACTCTCCCGAAAGTGGCAGGCTTTTTTATTTGGGATAATGCCATGAATACCGGTGCAAAACCGTATTTTGAGAATTTCATACACCTGTTGCGAACCGGGCTCGCACCACGCGCGTCGCTTTTTGTAGCCGCTTGCGTTGCTGTTGTGCTGTTCAATATCATGGAGCTGCTATTCCCGAAATTGCTGCAATTGTTTGTAGACGCCATCGAACGCAAACCATTGCATATTCTGGGAGTCAACCTTGAAATCATCTATGAGCTGCACTATGGCATTTATCTGATCCCCGCAGCTTTGCTGCTGTTTGCACTGCTGCGCTGGGTATTTACCTACTATCGCATGATTCTGCAAACCGGCCTGGGACAGGGCGCCCTGTTTGACTTGCGCAACCGCATCTACAACACGATGCAAAGCCTGTCGTTCGGCTATCACGACAAGAACCATTCGGGAACGCTGATATCCAATGTCGTTGAAGATGTCTCGTATGTCACGCGGTTTTTTGAGTTCGGCCTGTTTCCGTTGCTTGAATCACCCGCCTACGTTGGGGGCGCATTCGTCTATCTGGCAGTCGTATGCTGGCCGGCCGCACTGGTTTCGGCAAGTCTGTATGCTCTCTGTTTGCTGATATTGGTGTTCTACTTCACTGCCGGAGAGCAATTTTTCGCCCGGACCAAGCAGATATTTGCGCGATTGGTGCAATTCTTCTCAGAGAATATGGAAGGACACCTGGTCGTTCGCGCCTTCGGGCAGCGCACCAGGCAGGTTGACGCGTTCAAAGATCTGGCGCGCAAACTTCACTCGGCGATGTTCAAGGAAGTAATGATAACCAGTGTGATGAACCAGACGCTGGTTTACTGTGCAACCTTCGGCATCTTCATTGTCCTGGGGGTCAGCATCGTACTCATCAGGCAGTACGGCTGGACATTCACCAAGGGCGAGCTGTTTCTGGTGTATTACCTGCAAGCGTCACTGGTACCGCGCACACGCATGCTCACCCGCAGCTTTGATTTTCTGATGCGCATGAAAATTACCGCCGATCGCCTGGCCCCATTGTTCCAGTCGCGTGAATATCTGGTTGATCATGGTGAAGCCGGCCTGCCGCACCATGGGCCGGGATCTCTGCAGATGCAGCGTGTGTCATTCGCCTATACCGGCCAGGAACACTCAATCAGGGATGTCTCCCTGCAGATCAACGCCGGCGAGACCATCGGTATTGTCGGTGAAAGCGGCGCCGGCAAAAGCACACTTGCCCTGTTGCTGTGCCGGTTTTACGATCCTCACGCCGGCCGGATATTGCTTGACGGAAGGGATATACGCGCCTATCCTGTCAAACAGGTGCGCGATCAGTTTGCTCTGGTATTTCAGGAGACGTTTCTCTTTTCGGCAACCGTGCGCGAAAACATAGCCTATGGAAAGCCCGACGCGACACTGGAAGAAATCAGAGACGCCGCCCGGCATGCCCACATCAACACATGGATAGAGAGGTTACCGAAAGGCTATGCGACCAAAGTCGGCGAACGCGGCGTAACGATTTCCGGGGGGCAGCGTCAGCGGCTGAGTATCGCCCGTGCACTGCTGAGGCGTCCCCGTTTTCTGATACTGGATGATTGCACGTCCGCGCTTGACACCCGCACCGAAAAGGCAATCCAGGAAAGCCTGCTTGCCCTGCGCGAAACAAGTACCATGATTATTATCGCCCATCGTTTCAGCAGCATTGCCAAAGCGGCTCGGGTGTTTGTACTCGACCACGGCAACGTCGTCGAGCAGGGCCCCCCCGACGAGCTTAACCAACCGGGCACGGCCATGGCCAGAGTATTGCAAAGCTGTGGGGAGCAGGTTGTATGAGTGAAATTTCGGAAGATTTCAACGAAGTCAGAGAACGGCCGTTGTCGCTGCATTTGATAACGCGTATATTCGGCATGCTCGGCAAGCACTATCC
>WJLW01000134.1 GCA_014728295.1 Chitinivibrionales bacterium
CACCACCCCCCCCCCCAGAAGAGGTGCCGGAAACCGAAAACGAAATTAGGCTCCGCTCACAACCTCGACCTGCAGAAAAGCCGGCGGAGAAACAGCCAAAAGTTATCGAAGCGGTCATTCACAAACCTGCGCACAAGCAGAATCATTCGCAGCCGCCACGGATCCACGCCCCCACCGGCAAAGTAGAGCCGATTACGCATGAATTGGTCAAATATTCGAAGGAAAAGCGCCATTCCGCAAGGGCCTCGGAGTTTACCCCCAAACCGGCAGAGCAGCCCACCGGGCAACAAACCGGCGAAAAGATCGATGCAACCTTTACCAATGTCATCTATCCCCCCGATGAGCAGCACATCAGTTTCGGTGACCTGCACCTTATTGGCGATACCGCAGTATTTATCGCCTATGTGACCGTTCAGGCCGCCAAAAGCAGAGCCCTGCACACCCGGCTTTCAAATGGGGATAAGCTCAAGAAATTATCCAGAAAATTCTCCAATAAAACGCTGATAAGAGTCGTTGACAAACTGGAAAAAGAGCGACCCAACAGGCAATCTGTTAAAGAAAAACAGCGCACGTATCCCTTTTCCTTTGCGCTGCGCAAAAGCGACGTGGCGGCTGTCGAGCAAAAGGGGAACATGCTGAAAATAACGGCAAAAGGGCAATCTTACCTGATAACCCTGACCGATTTCGATCGGGATGAAGCCCGATTCAAGGCCTTTTTCGGCAATACGCTGAAAGCCCCGGAGCCGCAGGCAAAGCACGATGCACCAGCTCCGCCGATTGGCACGCAAACTGCCGATGCAAAGCAGCCAGCAACACTTCCCCGCATAATTGCCCAGTCTTCCCGGCCAAAGCGCACTCAGGCACAACCCGGGAAACCGTCACCGGAAGAATTAATTGAAGAATTGAAGCAGACGTCCACGATTCCCTCCGACAAAGTGCTGATCGAGCTTGCCAAAGATATCGAGTACCTCAACTCATTCAAAAAGAAGTTCCTGGACTGTGAATTTGCGGATATGAATATTATTCTGGAGAGAATACTCAACGCGCCGGTACAATTCAAGGACGCCGTCGGCCGGATATTCAAAGACAAAGCTCAGATGCCCAACTGAGTCCCGGCTTCATCCGACCAGCAAAGTAAGGCACATTTCAATCGGTTCCCAGCACCGACGAGTAATTCGAGCTGACCGATGCGTCTATTTCATAAACCGTTTTGGTTTCGCCGGTCGTATCCGCATCGACGCTGAGGGCGGAAATATAAAGAATTGAAATAAACGTATTGTGATTGAAAAGATCAATATTGCCGCTTAATCCATCACCCTCGGTTACATCATCGAGACTCACGCCGGCAGGAATGGCGTAGACGGTGTTGTAGGTGTAGGTTCCGTTGGGTATGTCGCTGATTTCAGCCCTGCCGCCGCGAGCATCAATTTCAAATGTCTGACCTTTGAAATGAAAGGTGACGTCGCTTGACGAGTTGTTTTCGACGGTGATCTGGCTGCCGGTGCACTGTGCCAACATGCAAGCGGCGATTGCCGAACAGAAAATTTTCGCAAGAATATTTTTGGTATGAGGCATATCCTACCTTGTTGGTGAGAGCATTGGTTACATAAAGGTTAAATGGGCCCAGTAAATTTCAATTTCTTTTCCGGGATGAGTAACTTTCAATTTGACTGACGCTGTTTTAGTTAGACCATAAGTAGTCACTCGTTCGAAGCTTAAGATGTTATTTGCTGATGATTTTGGATCTATGCTCAGCGAAGCAGTATCCCCGACAGCATCAGTAAATACTTCAATTTCCCCGCCTTGCACTTTTGCTCTGAGTTCCGAAGCCTGTAGCTCAATTGCATATGCCACGGCGCCAAGTGTAGTGTCCTTTTGGGAGAATCTAACGGTGCTCGTATCGGTTCCATTGATGGAGAAGGTGATGTCTGTTGCACTGTTGCCAAACTGGATAGCAGAAAATTTTGCCATACCAAGTTCGCCGGCAACTGATGAATTGGACATAATCTGTATGCTGGCAGATGATGTAGTATCTTCGGTGTAGAGCCGTAAGCCCCCTACCGTATCGATAAAGCCAAATTGCTCGGCGCGCAGTTGGGGAATCGCATCGATCTTATTCGCAATCTGCTGTCGCGTGGAATCGGAAGCATTGAAAGCAATAACATGTTCGGTGCCGTTCACTTTTATAACGAGCGAGTCGCTACTGCCGTCAAATGAGAATCGGGCATTATCAATGTCGGCAATAATCCGGGCAGGAGACGGTGCGATTTTTTTGATGTCCTTACCCGAAATATTTGAGACAAGTTTTGCCGGCTCACGTTTCCTGCTCTCCGGGCTTTCATCTTCCAGTGTGCAGACAAAACGTTCCAGTCCTTGCTGACCATCCGGTATTTTGGAAAAATTCTGGACAGTATTAAATCCGTCGGCACTCACTTCAACTGCAACCTGCGTACCGCCGACAAGCTGATTGCCGTTAACGTCGGTTAAAAAACAGGAAAGCGTAATTGCGCTCGAGTGAGTGATTACCGCGGAAGTTTGTTCGATACCATTAATGGTAGTCTTGTATGGAGCATAGGGCTTTCCGCTGAAAACCACACGAATATGATCCCATAAAAGCTCGCTGGAACTATTTGAGTAAACGGCACTGTCATTGGATATGCTGGCAAATACAATTGTCTGTCCATCGCCGGTTTTCACCGATTCCTTGCGCCAGTTTGCTGATGAATCGACTTCAACGATATCATTAAAGAGAATATATTGCCGAACCGACCGGTTTTTCCCGACAGACTCCCCCGAATAATATGCCCGCAAATCAAGATCGTCTCTCAGGGGAGCAAAATCGGTTGAGTCCGGTGCATTCTTGGCATCTCGTTTTGTTCCTCCCTGTCCAATCAGCTCGACCGTAGCACTACCCTTGGCATCCGTCACAGCCGACCCCTGGATGAGACCGCCGGTAGTCCAGAAATTGACGACATAGCCTTGCGGTACGGGATTGCCGTAGCGATCGCCAACATAGGCAGTAATTTTCGATGTATTTCCCGCAACATCCCACGCCCAGATATTGAGCTTTTCGGTGACAATCTGAAAATGATTTTCATCCGGGGGGCCTCCTGCTATGGTCAGCAGGCTTTGTTCGGTTTTAATCGAACGGTACTTGTCGGGTTCGGTAATCCGGGCTCCTACAACGATGTTGCCTGAACGGGTGCCTGCGTTAAGTGTGGTAACGACAATACCGTTGTCGCCGGTGGCCATAACCGTATCGGCAATATATTCGCCTCCACCCGGACCGCGAATGATCGACAGTCTTACTTTTACGTTACGCGCAGCCGAAACGGGTACGCCGAGTTTTGTCAACACCGAAACCGATATATAGGCACGCGAAACGCCGCCGGCGCCGTTAACGGTGATGACCGATCTGTCCGATTGTATCTTCAGATCGGCCGGTTCATCATTTTCGCTGTTTGAAACGTAATCAAGCGGTGTTTGAGTGGTCTGATCCTGCGGGTTGGTCGATGAAGCTGGTGCGGGCGAGGTTGTCCCCTCCATCGGATTGAGCGAGCACTTCCCCATCACGCCGACGGCAACGAGACACACCAGGCTTCGCAACAGGAAATTCTTACATGTTAGGAGTATCATTGATCGCTTGCTTTCGAATTATTAAGAATTTTCACGTTAAGCAACAGTTTCGGATCGGGAAAACCCATGATCCATATGCCTGAATATCGTTCGGCCTTAAAAACATAAATATACATATTTAATTAATATACAGGGGGAGCATCCGCGCAATTTTCCCGGTGATGCCCGAAAATACAAAACACCTGATTTTCATTACCCTTCGCCTTCTACGGAATACTATATTTATATATGAGTGCTTATCGACATACACGCAAGCAGGCGGCAATTCCCGATTATCCCTTTTTTCCTAAAGGTTGATCATGTCTGAATATCCCTACAGAAACGAGGAAAAAATCTATGACGCAATGCGAAAATATGCCCCGCGCATTGACAAAGTAGATATGGAAGAATTCCTGAACGACATTCAGGAAGAAAAGATCAGTGATGACGAATGGAAAAAGCTATCCGACACCAGCAAGATGACGCTTGCAGAAGTCAAGCTCTGCAAGGAGATGTTCGGTACCGCTAATCCATCGCCGCAGGAAGGCGTTAAGATCGACACGGTATCCTACAAGATCATCAAAAACAAGATCAATCTCGAAAAGCAGGAACAGTAGTTCCCCCGGCTATTCTTTTACCTCGATTTCAAGCTTCTTAATCAGATCATACAGCGTTGGGCGGCTGACGCCGATTTTTTTGGCGGCATCCGAAATTGTGTAATTGCAGTGTTTCAGGGCATTGATTACAAACTCCTTTTCAAACATCTCCCGGGCTTCCTTGAGCGTAACATTGTCGAATGTAGCCAGGTTGAGCTGGAGGTCATCGGGTTCGATAATTTGATTTCGGCAGGTTATGGTCGCTCGTGATAACTTGTTTTCCAGCTCACGAACATTGCCCGGCCAGGAATAGAGCTTGAGCATCTTTTCGGCGCGGGTGCTGAGTTTGAGCCTGGGCATGTCGAATTTGTGACGATTGCGCTCGATCAAGCGGTTTGCCAGCAGGACAATATCCTCGCCACGCTCTTTAAGTGGAGGCAGGTGAATTTCGAATTCGCTCAGCCGATAATACAGGTCGGTGCGCATGGCTTCATTTTTTTCGCTGGCCAGATCGCCGCGGTTGGTTGCCGCAATAATGCGCACATCCGCCTCGAGCATGATCACATCGCCGAGTCGCTGATAGCTGTGATCCTCCAGGAACCGCAGCAATTTGACTTGCAGGAGCCTGGGCATTTCGGCGATTTCGTCTAAAAAGAGCGTGCCCCGGTCGGCAGCTTTGATCAGACCCGGCTTGTCCATGTCCGCGCCGGTGAAGGCGCCTTTTTTATAGCCGAACAGCTCCGACTCCAGCAGGTTTTCGGGTATCGCACCACAGTTGATGGGCACAAACGGAGCATCTTTACGCGGGCTGTGATAGTGAATGGCGCGTGCACAGAGTTCTTTGCCGGTGCCGCTGTCTCCGGTAATCAGCACATTGACTTCGGTTTGAGCCAGGCGCTTGATGGTGAAGAAAATATCCTGCATCGGTTCACTCGAGCCGATCATGCTGAAATTTTCGTCACTGTGAAATGAGGTTTCCTGCTGCGTTACCTGTTCGGGTATTTCCATGTCATGCAGCCGCGCGGCGCGTTTGAGGATAACGTTGAGTTCATCGATCTCAAGCGGCTTGCGCAAATAGTCAAAGGCGCCTTTGTTGATGGCAACAGGTCCCAGCGCTTCGTTGGTATTTGCCGTGATAACGATGATTTTGACCGTGCGATCAAATTCCAGAATCTGATCTATGATCTCAAGACCCTTATCCGGTACGTTATCAAGCCCCATATCCAGGCACATGAGGAGCGGGTGGCACTTTTTGAATGTATCAAGGCATTCCTGGTGATTGACGGCTTCAAGTATCTCGAAATTGGACTTGAGCGCCCACTTCATCTGTTCACGCAGGCCCTCGTTGTCTTCGACGAGCAGTAATTTTTCCATAGAACAACATTCTCCCCCCGGTTGAGTACGCAAAGATGCAGAGATATTGCAGGCAACGCAAAGATTTTTTTCTCTGCGTTCTCAGCGTTCACTCTGCTCCTCTGCGTCCATCTCACTTTAGTAAAATACAGAATTTTGTGCCGATTCCCAACTCCGACGTACACAGCAATGCGCCGTGCATTTTTTCGACCAGTGATTTGCACTGATACAGGCCAATGCCGATGCCCTTGTCTTTGGTGCTGGAAAACGGATGAAACAGTCGCGTCTGCACAAAGTCTTCGCTCATGCCGCGTCCGTTGTCTTCGACAATTATATACTTGGCAAAGCTTGAAATGAAGTTCGTACTCATCCGGAGCTGATCGATCTGCTCCTGCGCCATAAACTCACACGCCCCCAAATGTATCGACAGGGTTCCGTGATAATCTATTGCCTCCAGCGCATTCGTCACCAGGTTTTTGAGAATGAAAAACAACGCCTTTGCATCCGCTTTGCCGGTGAGTTCATCCGCGATATCCTTGATGACGATAACCGATTCTTCTGTGTCAAGGCCGGAATTGTCAAGAACATCATGGATCACCTCCGCCAGGTTGAGCTCCCCGATTTCAATCGCTTCTTCTTTGGGCGGCGAAGAGAGCTTGGCGACGAGTGTTTTGAGTTGTGCCGTGCAGCTCTCCAGCGAACGCAGCAGGCTTTTCTGAAAATCAGGATTGTTGATATTTTTGCGTGCGTTGTTCGTCAATAAGGAGAGGGTGCCGACCTGATTTTTAATATCGTGGATAATAAATGAGGCAACATGATTAAATGACTCGAATTGTTTCTGCTCGAGATGCTCCTTGAGCAGCTTGTAGCGGAAAAAAACATTGCCGATCGAGACGGTAAAAACTTCAATCAGCGAGATGTCCTCTTCGTCAACAGGTTTGGCGTTTTTGCTGCACACCAGTACAAATCCGTAGAACTCCTCTTCGCTGCGAATCGGAAAGATCGCCTTGACATGCAGCTTGTCAAACAGGTCGTGGTAGCTCTGGTACACCAGCGCCTCATGCGCAAGAAGATTTTTTTGAGAAAAATTCAGATATGCAGCATCGTCGTTGAACGCTTCCGCCAGCGGACCGTCGCCACTGATGGTTTTATCCTCGATTGTGGCGTTGCGTAAATCGAAATTGCCGTTAATTTCATTCAATGTATACACGAATACGTCGTCAAGCGACATGGCATATTTGAGATTGTTGACCAGCGTTGCAATGCTGTCTTCAAGCACATCCCCCGCCATATAGGTTTGGTGCAGCCGGAAAAACTGGTTCCGATAATCGTACTTGCGCTGGAATACGTGCCGGTTGGCAAAGCGACGAATACGCATGCGCATTTGCTCCGAGGACAGTGCCAGCACCCCGAAAAACGCAAGTGTAAAGATCGCAAAGAACAGCTCGAAATCATCGAAGTGCAGCCCGAATTGACGCAGGGCATACACGGCAATTCCCAGGCCCAGCAGTATTGCACCGCAAATAAACAGCGTGATGGACGAATAAATTGATTCACGCGAGAGGGCGACTTCGTATGATCCAACCCGCAAACGCAAAAGACCAATGAAGACGGCCGGTATCACCACGCCGCCGATACCAATGCCTGCCTTTAAATAATTGAACGGAATCTGCTCGAGCAGTATCACCCGCACGACAAATACCAGATGAAAAACCGATATGATTCCACACGCCAAAAAGAAAATACGCCCGATGCGCTTGAAATGAAGCGTCGTATGCCGATAGGCCATTTCCAGCATATACAGCAAATAAATAATAGAAAAAAATATGCCGATAAACACATACGTACCCCACGCCCGAAGATGCAATACCTCCTGCTCAGCCATCATGCCCGGGCCGGCCCATGAGGTGGCAGCAACCACGACAATGGCCGCCGCGGAAAGCAACCGGATGATCCAGACCGAATCAATGGCAATAAATTTACGTATGCGCAACAAATCGGTACGGTGATACAGAAACGAACGTGCCAGTTCCACCAAAAACAGGTTCAACAGCACCGTAGCAATCAAACCGCTGTTCAATAGCGGAAGAATGGTATACCCGAACGGCTTGACGTATAATAGCAGGTAATACGACAATGCATACACCGGATAGCACATCAATACGCCCAGCAGGGCAAGTATCTCACGTTTGCGATAATTCTTGAACCTGAGCGAAAAGAAGAGCGGTATCGTCACCAGTGACGATGCGATAATGAAAATGAGGATTTCAATGGAGTGGGTCATTTAGCTAGTGCGGTGATGGGTGAATGAATGTTCCCGGTTTGGGGGATGGAAGGATGGCAGGTCAATTCAGGTTGCATCGATGATATTGCTACGCCTGGTTATGCCGGCCCGCTTTCGCCGGAATCGGATTCGGTTTTTTGTTTGCGTTGTTTGCCGGCTTCGGTTTTCATCAGGGCGAAAAGTACGGCGCCAAGCAAGAGCAAGGCTAATATAAAAAATGGCAATCCGCCTCGGCGATGTAAATCACTGGCAAGAATGCGTTCGTCAATGTAGGAGCCCATCAATGTCAAAACGGAGATGCGAATTGCATTTTTAAACATCGTAATCGGCAATGCCGCTGCTATCAACAGAATCCGATTGCGCATCGTCTTCAACATGAGCTTGCCGGCCATGAGACTGGTGATGATGACCGCGATACTCGAACGAATGCCACTGCACTGGGGCGCGATATTAAAGCTCAATTGCGGCAAGTGATAAATAAAACCCTCCCGATGATAGGTCACCCGCAGCAGCTTGAAGATAACATTTACAACGTGATTGGAACCCACCCGCAGAGCATGTACGAATCCATCGAGGGCCATATCAGGAATCGGTATCGCGAAAAGCAGCATCAGCACCGCAAACGGAAATGCGGTAAAGACGCGGATGCCGAACAATATCGAGGCAATGCCGAAGAACACCAGCTCAAGCGACCCGATCAAGGCTGCAAGAAAATCATTATCACTGAGCATATCAGCCTTGTTCATCCCGACAGCACCCAGTGCCGCCCCCCCTGCGATGAGCGCCGCGCCGACAATCCAGGCCGGGCGCACCTTTTCCAGCGTAAATTTTTTGCGTTCGATAAAAACAAAATATGCCGCAATGAAGGGCATCAGCACAAGGTGCGAATGCACCATTGACTCAAACGATTGCGCGAAGGTGCGCACAATCGGCACTGCATACACTGCGCACAGCGCTGATGTCAGCGTGCTGAACAGTATGAACCGAACTTTATTTGACATAATCCCGCTCTGGCTTCACCAGCATGATGTATCTGCAATACGGCCTGAGGCGTATATCATCGACTTACGCAGCCGCCCCGCATAATATAGTTTCGGCTTCCCGGGTGAATCGAACACGTCCACCTGTTGCAGCGGGGATTGTCCATATCAATTGTGTATATTTTCGTCAATATAGCGGGCAAATGCCAGGGAACACGTCATTCCCGGAGACACGCAATTTAGTACATGCGTTTTGGTATCCTTAAAAACCACCAGCAGGTCCTGTACGAAGTTGCCTCCCTTATCCACCATCTGCGCCCGTATCCCCGATCGATACGGCCTGACCTGCTCCACAAGCACCGGCCCGATCAGCTTCGCCACTTCCCTGCGAAAGGCCTCGGGTGAAACCGAGAGCTTGAATGCCTTCGCCGCCATCGCCAGAAATGCCGGTTTGGTCGCCAGCAAATAAAATCGAGAATCCAGCAAAAAGTCTGCCGTCTCGCCCGGATTGATCTGCTTGTCGTAAGATTCTCTGCCAAACGAAAGAACCGCTGTGGGTCCCGCGGCAACAGTGCCGTCCGTAAACCTGGTCAAATGCACCGACAGAAATGGAAACCGCAAATCAGGCGCTTGGTAAATCATAGAATTGACCTCCGCACCGTGCACTTCAAGATATTCTCCCCGAAAGGGGATAATTTTGCAGTCGAGTCCCTCACCGTCCATATGTGCAATTTTGTCGGCGTACAACCCGGCGCAATTGATGATATGGTCTGCCTGGTAGAGATTAGTCAAGGTCACGATACGCTTGCGGTCAATGCCGATAACTTCCTCACCATAGTTGATTTCGCCGCCGAGCGAAACCACTTCACGCCCCAGAGTCTCGATCAGCTTCTCCGAATCAACCACGGCTCCCGTTGGAGCAAGCAATGCCCGAAACCCCCTGGCCCGGGGCTCGATCTCGCGCATTTGTGGCGCTGAAAGCAACTGCAATCCCTCCACTCCACAGGTGCGCCCCATATCCATCAATTGTGTCAATGTTGCATACTCCTCGGAAGTTCGCGCCACCACCATTGTTCCGCACTCGCGCAGGGGGACCTTTTTACCCCGGCAAAATTGACGCAGGAGACGACTCCCCTCTACGCACATGCGCGCCTTTATCGACCCCGGCTTCTGATTAATTCCCGAATGAATCACACCACTGTTGCGCCCGCTGGCATGGACGCCCAGACGCTGCTCCTTCTCGACAATCCTCACCCTGCCGCGCTTGCTCAATAATAACTGCCGCGCGACCGAACACCCGATAATGCCGCCCCCAATGACAAGGTAGTTTCTCATTTCCTGCTCCGACCAGTATTCAGACGATCAATGCCGCATAATGAAAAACATTAAAGATAGGTCAGGGTGTAGAGGGATTCAAATGAGCTATTCACCCGGATTTGAATAGCAGGATAATCTCAATGCGTGATTTCGGGCACGTCGCCAACCAGCAGTGGCGGGAGCTGCAGGTAGCGGGTTGTGGATCGTTTGCGGTCGATATCTTTGTATACTTTCCGGATAACGTCCTGCGGCATCTGTAGGGCAGCGGCAACGTCTTCGCAGGAATAGCCATTGTTTTTTCCGTATAAGCACATGTCCATCTGTTCATACGGCAAAGCGAAATAAAACTCATCCTGCCCTTGTGCCAGTGAATACGTATCAGTCGTCGGCGCGCGGGTGCAGATCTCGTGAGGTACTCCCAGGTATTTCGCCAGAGCATAAACCTGCGTTTTATAAAGATGGGCGATCGGCTTGACATCCGCTGCACCGTCACCCAGCTTGACAAAAAAGCCCTGATCATACTCGAGCCGATTCGGCGTTCCTGCTACGGCGTAATTGAAGCGATCGGCATAATAATACTCGAGCATCTTGCGAATGCGTTGTTTGTAATTTGTGGCGGCAACAATTTCGAGATAGGCTTTGAGCGGCAACCGCTCTTTCACCTTTTTGCCGTCCGGCCCATGCGCAACGATCGAGAAATAATTGATTCCTCCGGAGGTGAGTGCGTTGGGAATGACGATCTTGGATTTCCAGGTATCATCAAAGTGCGGAATTACGGTCTGCACTGCCTGGGTGTAGCGCCGGTAAAAGTTGACGGATTCGAGTATGGATGAAATGTTTTCGTAATGAAATTCAACTCCGTAGGTATTGGCAACCTTTGTGCTCAGCTCACGAGTTTCGCCGGCCGAATGCTTCTCGGGCATAAGCAGGGCAATCACACGCTCTTTGCCGATCGCCTTGACGCACAGCGCCAGCGTCACGCTACTGTCAACCCCCCCCGACACGCCGACCACCAGCCCCTGCCGATGCAGCTCTTTGGCAAGCAGGGAGCGAAGATGCGCGCTGATTTCTTCCGCCGCGCTTTTGCAGTCGATTTCCAGCAGGTGAGGCCTAAGGGGTGGTTTGGTCATGGTATACTCCGGGACGGCATGGGAGAACCTCTCGCACGGGAGGAATTGATTTTTGAAAATAATTCAGGCTGCACCTACCGATCACCTGTTCCCCTGCGCTCCCCCCGAAGCTTAATTGCCATAAATCTCAATTCCCCTATAATACGCACTCCATGCCATCCAGAAACCCTTGAAGGCAGTGGTTACCGCAACGAGATCCTTGTCAACAGCCTGACCGTCTATGCCCGTTCCCAGAAAATTCCAGGAACCTTCGGCATTGCCGGCAGTCAGGTTGAAGGGAAATGCACCCGGACTTGCTTCTTCGTTGAATATCACCGCATCTCCGTTAGTAAGCAGTGGACGCCGGTAAACTGCGGCTGCCCTGGCGGCTTTATCAAAGACTACCAGAATCGGTTCGCCGTCTAATAGATCATTAATGACGGCGCGTTCCCCTAGATTTTTAAAGGGATAGGCACGTGCGGTTTGTTTGCCGATGACCCCCATGACAACGTCTTTATTGTCAAGCCGTGAATCAAACTGCTGATTGAACAGAATATTATTGTGGTTGGTGCGGTAATCGCTGTAGGGATAGGATGTAGAAGACAATTGACCGGACACGACCGTCGTTTGCGGATGCAGGGCTTTCCAGGCGGCCCAGGTCATATCATACACCGGCAGCAGTTGCGCCTGTTGACCTTTGCGCTCTCCCCACGCAGCGGTAAAGAGCATCTGAGGCCAGAATGACTGCGTCTGGTGGTCATACATGATCAGATTGTTATTATAGAGAAAACCGGAAACGCCGAACGTGACCGGTTTACCGTCAAGGGTTCCCTTGAAGTTGAGACCGGTGCCGGTCAGCGGGCAGTAGTTTACCGTCACGCGGATACCGCCAACCGTATCATTGGCAATTTCGTGATGCCAGAAGGTCGACAAAGGATAGGCACGCGCAACGCCGTTGATCACCACGCCGAGCACCAGATCGTTGTCGTCAACATAACCGGCCTGATCAGCGCCCACTACCGGGGGGTAGCTGTACTGGGGTATGCAATCCAGCCCGCCGAAACAACCGACAACCTTGTTATTTTCAACCGTGCCCAACGAAACCGATGCCGGCGAAAGCGGGCCGGATGCCGCGATATCCTGGAAGGGAAATGTTTGCGTGTTTTGATCCTGGATATCGGGAATATCCTGCGGGATAATCGTATTGTCTTTTGCTTGAAAGCAACCTGCCAGGAGCAGGCAGACCGCTCCAAAAGCAGAAACTATTGGTGCTTGTTTCATAGGTCAACTCCCTTCACTGCTGAATGAAAATGAATAGATAACTCCCAGCTCTATCGAAGGCGCCGCAGGCCAGTTGATACCTGCCAGCGGCACTACAAATGCTTCTCGAAGTTTGATTGATCCCAGTTTCTGATCCGCAAAACCGCGCACCGAAAAATGTGCATCTCCCGGCCATCCGCGAATGGTCGTTCCAAGAAAGCTCCCGGACAGATCGCCCGACACCAGCCACTCGGCCGAAAGCCCTGCGCCCCAATAATCATATCCCAGCAATCCCGTAATTGCGCCCTGCCAGGCAGGACCTTTCCGGACGTGATCGTTCTCAAATTGTGCGAACCGGTTATTATTGGGAAGCGGCCTTCGGGAAGGAAAGTTGAACTGCTGTGACGTAAATAAAAAAAGGTGGTGCGTTGCATATCCCGAAGCGAGTCCCAGCCACGTTACCCAGTAGCCTTCTCCGGTTGAAAGGGCTAATGCGGATTGTGATTTTTTGCCGGTTGGCAGAGTCAGTCCGGCGTAGGTTGCCACCACTACCGGTATCGGCAATTGATATTTGAGACTGATATGCGAATCCCCCGGGTCATTGACCGATTCGAATCCGCCGGCATGTGCCGAAACAAAAGCAGTTTCGAGCTTGATCTGGAGTTTGTCAAGTGGAATGAAATCAATCGCAAAGCGCGTTTCGATCTTTTTTAAAACATTGTCTCTGCGGTCTTCAAAGAAAGGAACGCGTTCACCTTTTTCACCCAGGGCAGATTGACCGTGCGCAAATTTCTCATTGATCAGTATCCCGTTTGCCCTCACTTCGACACCGGCTTTACCTTGCTGGTTCACCCAGGGCCATGCCACAAGCAGGCAAGGAAGCCACACAAGTATGAGGAGCCCGGAAGCCAAAGCGCGGCCTTCTCGCCGGTGGATGAGATGAGGGATATGTGACAAGCCGGTATTCATCGGTGTTTTCCTTTCATTGCGTTAGTCGCACCCCTTACCCTGACCTTACACCCCCCGCCCTGCGCGCAAAGCTATTTTATACTCGCACCGTTTCAGGAGAGAGCTTTTGGCAGTACAAACCGATGTATCAAAATGGGTTGACCGTTATGGCGATATTCTCTATCGCTACGCACTTGCTCGCGTCAACGATACGGATGTTGCGCAGGATCTCGTGCAGGACACGTTCATGGCTGCGCTCAAAGCAATTGACAATTTTGCCGGCAAGGCACAGGAAAAAACCTGGCTGATCGGCATCCTTAAACACAAAATCATCGATTATTACCGCAAAAAATCTTCGCAAATGGAAAAAAGTACCGAAAGTGCACCGGATGTTGATGCATTTTTTGATGAAAAGGGGCGCTGGGCGATTCCGGTCAATAGCTGGGACGGAGATCCCGACCGCGTGCTCAGCAACCGTCAGTTTTTCGCTACGTTGCACGAGTGCATGGACCAGTTGCCCAAAAATCAGTTTCTGGTTTTCAAATTCAGGGAAATGATGACTTTCTCGATAGAGGAGTTATGTAATATCCTGAACCTGACGGCGACCAACGTGAGTGTCCTGCTGTATCGAGCGCGACAGGCCCTTCGCAAATGTATCGACAGCAACTGGTTTGAGAGGACTTAAGTATGGCTACCAGGATTATGCTCAGTTGCCATGAAGCATCCCGGCTGGCATCGGAAGGCAGAGACCGCAAGCTCACCATTCTGGAAAAGGCGACCCTGCGTTTTCACATATATCTGTGTGCGATTTGCAAAAAAGTTGAGAAGCAAATGCACCTGCTGGCACAAGCCGCCGGTCGGAGTCTGGAAGAAGAGGAAAAGCGTCTTGAAGAGAAAGGGGTGAATTTGCCGCAGGAATCAAAGGATCGCATCAAAAAAGAGCTGCCTAACTCTTAGCAGCATCATCATGCGGTTTGCGTCCGCTGTTCGACGCCATATATACCGTTCGTATCGGAAAAGGTATGACAATTCCTTCTTGTTTGTATCTCCTGTGCAATTGCTTGACAAACTCATGCCGTGCAACGAAATGGTCCATATATTCGGCAACCTGAAGTATCACGTTGAAGTTGATGCTCGAATCGCTGAAGGTATGATAACGAATAAAGGGCTTGAATGACGGGCTGTGGTTAAACTGTTTCATAATATTTTCAGCAACATCCACCGTAACCCGTTCGACGTGCTCAAGCTCTGAATCATAGTGCACACCGACCTGCACGATCAACTTCATTTCCTTGATCGGTTGATAATAATTGGTAACAATAGTGGTGGCCAGTTTCGAATTGGGGACAATGGTCATATTATTCTTGAACGATTTAATTGTCGTATTTCGCCAGGTAATGTCGGATACGTAGCCTTCTTCGTTCGTTTCGACCAGTTTGACGTAGTCGCCGGGTTTGACCTGTTTGGAAGCGATGATTTGCAGGCCGCTGAAAAAGTTTGACAGCGTATCCTGCAGCGCCAGAGCAACGGCAAGGCCGCCAACACCAAGAGCCGTCAAAATAGGCGTAATGGAAATTTTCAGTGATTGCAATACTATCAGCACGCCCATTACAAAGATGACAATTTTGCCGAGATTGACAAAGATAGACGGCGAAGCGAGAATTCCCTCGACCGCTTCGACGTGCATATTGACGAATTCACTGAGCAGGCGCGTCAGCAAAATGCAGATTATGAGAATAATATAAACGAGCAGGATTTTATCCAGAATGCCCGAATAGTTTTTTATCTGAGGTACGTGTTCTAATGCGGTTATGAATCCGCCGCCGATCAGGCCCCACGAAAGCAGCCCGGGCAGTGATGCACTGACGGCGTAGACAAAATTCCACCCTCTTGTGCGGGCACTGTTGCGCAAGGGTACGACAATGAGCTTTTCGAAAATAATGCCACTCAGCAAAAAACAGACAAATATGATTACCGGCTTGAGCAGATGAAGTAATTCTGATGCGTTGATGGGGAGTGACATGCGTTACAGGATGGAGAAGCGGATGCCGAATTTTACTGAAAAATTAGAGCCGGGATATTTGGTGGGCGCGGGACGGTCGGTAACATCCTCTTCATACTTTTGACTGGCTCCCTCGCTCAAAAAAGGGTAAAAAACAGAAATATTCACCGGAACATTTGACTTTTCAACCTCATATTCTCTGAGTTGTGTGGAAAACGCCTGAAAAGCAATCTCGCCCGTAAGCGCGATTGTTTCAGAAACCGGATAAATTGCGCCCGCCTTTGCGTTGAAAACAAAAGATGGCGAAAATTTTTCATCGACGGTGACTTCATAATCGCCCAGGGTAGCCTGCTGGTATTCACCTTCGAGCGATGAAAAGGTAAAAAGCAAACCGGGGCCAATGCCGATATAGACATCGAGGAGATCGACCGCTTCAAAAACAGAGACAAAATGTGTATTAAATTGAAGCTGAGCAAATTTTCTTTTTAAAATCGTGGTGGTGCCGGCATTCTCATTTTTGCTTTCGGTTTGAGTTGCCGGAATGCCGCCGTTAAAGCCAATAGCTACATCGGCAAAAACATTATCCATCAAACCGTATGCAGCAACTACATCAATTTTGATACCTTTGCCCATACTGTGGTATTTGTCATCCACTCCTGTTGTATTTCCGCTGGAGTTGACGGTTGTCGCCGAGCCAAAGCTTTGCGCGCCGATGCCCAATCCGATGCCCAGGGATGCACCAAGATTCAATGATCCTGCCGCAACGTCGGCATGAGCCAGGGAATGGATACCAATGATGCAAACAGCAATCAAGCATTTCAGCTTCATAATAAACTCCTGAAAAGGTGAATACTCGCAGGTCAAAGTACGCCTGATGAATTTAGAAATATACGTTCCGAAGAATTTTCAAGCATAAATCCGAAAATCAATCTCAGGAAAGATATTATTATGCATCTCGAGAACGGAAAGAAAATGTTCATCGATCTGACTTGCGCGCACATCGTCATGCAGCCGGTTGAAGTTGGCGATATGCTCTTTGGTGCGTCTGACGGCATATTGCACCATGGTACCGGTTTTCATGATAAAAGCCCAGTCCGATGATTGCGCCAGCAGCAGCTCTCGTGCCATTTGATTCAGCGTACGCAACAGGAGTCCGTCGGCGCGCGGAAAATCGCGTGCGCAATCGACCATACGCAGCTCAATTTCATGCACATGGCGATAGATCCAGTCATTGGATCCTTCGAGCCAGACTTCGGAATAGCCTTTGTAGCCCCAGCTTGAAAAGGATGGTTCACAGAGTTGATTTTTGGGATATTCACCGAGATAGTCGGATGGAGCGCACAAGGCAAGCGTTTTTTGATCGTAGCGGATTTTGCGTATGAGAAAATCGATAAAATCGGGCCCTTCGTACCACCAATGGCCGAACAATTCGGCATCATAGGGTGCGACGATTATTGGTTTGCGATCCATCATCGAGGCGAGATATTCGACCTGCTTTTCGCGATTGTACATGAAGTTGCCGGCATGCTCGGCCACTTTGCGCAATGCCTGTTCATGATCGTAAGGTTGCTTGTGATCGGTGGAGCCGGTGATGCGATAATACTTTATGCCGGTATTAATGCGCATGCCGATTGGATCGATATACGGCCTGATATAGTCAAAATCAAGATCGTAGCCGATATCACGATAAAACTCGCGATAGGCATAATCTCCCGGATAACCCTCTTTAGAGCTCCAGACCGATTTGGAGGACTCGATATCGCGACCAAAGGCAGCGACAGTCGACCCTTTGCAATATACCGGCGCAAATACACCGTATTTCGGACGGGGTTCGGCAAACAAGATTCCGTGAGTGTCGGTGAAAAAGTAGCGAATGCCGTTGCCCTCAAGAATGTGCTCGACGCCGGGATAGTAACCGCATTCGGGCAGCCAGATTCCGATGGGCGGGCGGCCGAAATGCTTCGTATAAGAATTGACCGCCACCCGGACCTGCGCGTGCACGGCATTCTGATTAAGCTGCATATTCGGCAGAAACCCGTGCGTTGCTCCACAGGTAATAATTTCCAGAACGCCGCGATCTTGCAGATCTTTAAAGGCCGCGACAAGATTGCAACCGTTTTGATCGGCAAAAATCGATCGGCACTTTTTGAATTTGTCAAGATACATGTGCGCCGTTTTATTGATAAGCGGCTCACGGGCGGTGCGGTCGACTTCCTTTTCGGCCAGCTCGATGAGCAGCGAAATATGCTTGAGATACCGTTCCTGCAAGAAGGGATCGGCCAGCATCGAGCACAGTGTTGGTGTAAGCGACATGGTGATGCGAAACGGAATGCCCTCATTCAACAGCTTATTGAAGTTGATCAGCAGCGGAATATATGTCTCGGTGATAGCTTCGTAGAGCCAGTTTTCCTCCATGAAATAGTCGCACTCCGGATGCCTGACATAGGGCAGATGCGCGTGCAACACAATGGAGAGAAAACCTTGGGGATTCGTATTCATATTGGCAATCTTTCTCTATGGCAAATTTCTCTGATCGGTATCGAAGGATGCACGGAAATCAACAACCTGTGGTGATCACAGATTGTCTGCACCGCTTCCCAGGTACTGGACAAAATCGGAACTACTCATTTCGCTGCCGAAGAGCCGACCAAAGTCGGAGCTGCTGGAGTCTGCCAATTGTCCTTTGCCATAGGCCTGACCCGAGAGGCGAATAAGCTCATCGGTATTAACCGTTTGCCACTCTTCATCCGTTTTGTCACTGACACCGGCACGCGGTACGGCGACCGTATTGGACCTCAACATTTCGTAGAAGGTACCGTCGGGCGCCAGATGACCAGCCTGCACAAGGTAGGCCCGTCCCGATTCGGGTGCTTTGACATACCAATTATTGGCATAGGGATTGATTTCGGTATCGATACAACGCCAGGCGTTGGCACCGCTGAATTCAATGTCGGTAACATCAAGCATGCGCAGGATTCGGGTGGACTGATGGTAGAGATGATCTCCCATACGATTGCGAATTGATTCTGCCAGACGTGCCGTAATTTCCCAGTATACGTAGACCCATTCCGGATCACGAGGCAGGGCGCGCATATAATCCTTGTTGTAAACCTGCGGAATGTCGTCGCCGAATGTATAGCGGGGACCCTGCAATTCCGGGGCTTGGATACCGGATGTGTCGTACCTGACATCCGGTTGCAACACCGGCTGCTTGCCAGGCGAAGGACGCGGAGTGCGGGACCTGCCGGCTGTGGTTCGGACTGTTACACGTTTGCGGGAGGCCGGCACTTTAGCCGAAACAGCTTTTTTACGGGATTTCGTTGCGGAAGGTGCGGAACGTGGCTTTTTGACCGCACTTTTTTTGCCCCTCTTTGCCGGGCTGACGCTCGCCTTGGCAGTCGCGGTTTTCTGCGTTGTTTTTTTTGCCGTCTTTTTGCCGCGGGTTGCCGTCTTTTTCGTCACCGTCTTTTTAGAAGCTGCTATTCCGGTTGTGCCTTTTTTAGCAGTGCTCTCTTTGGCTAAACTGCGCTTTTTTGTTGCTGCAGATGCTTTCTTTGATGCAGGGGTGCGGGATGATTCCGACTTTGCAGCAGGCGCTTTTTTGCTGACAGAGACCTTTTTGGTGACAGCCTTTGCAGCGGCGCTTTTTTTAACAGCTTTTTTAGCAGAAGTTGTTTTTTTCTTTGCAGAAGTAGCTTTTGAGGATGAGCGCTTCTTTGCAGTTCCTCCCTTTTTCTTTGCTTTTTTGCTGGCAGGGCCGACCATAACCTCCTCCATGGGGATTGGGTGTGAGGGCTCTTAAAAATATAAGATGCGTACCTGAAAAATGTATCATAGGAGCAGCAAAAATCAAAAGATTAGTAAGAGCCTTTGGCAGTTGCACCCCATTTTCGGGAGCCGACCAGACTGAAGGAAATACCGAACATCTCTTCGCGGTAATCTTCATAGGTGGATGAGGTCCGATTTCCGTAAGTCAAGGTAATGTCAAACATGCCGTTTCCGCCAACCGGCAATCCTGTTCCCACGGCGATTTTCCATTCGCGGCTTTTGTCCTCGGGCAGTTGGCTGAAGCCGAATCCGGCGCGATAGCGAAGCTTTTCCCAGTACCGGGAGACCAGCAAGTTCGGTGCAGGAAAAAACTCACCGCCAAACGAAACCGAATGCGCATTTTCGGCAGACGAGTAGATAAAATAAGCAGGCGCGTCAAAATATTTCCACAAGGTAACTCCGTAGTCAAGCGCAATCAGCCACTTTTCATCAAAACGATAGGAAGCACCGACCGTTACCGACGGCGCTAATTGAAAAACACCGGTCTCCCTGGAATCGACACCAATGCCGCCCAGTGATGAATGCGACGCTTCAAACAGCTCGACGCTGTCTTCGAAGAAGTATTCTCCTGCCAGGCCAAAGGTAAAGTTTTTGTAGGGGACCTGAATACCGCCGCGAAAACCGTGAAAGCCTCCCTGTACCGCCGCACTGTCGCGGGCACTCACCGAAAAAGCGCTCAGCCTGCCGTCCGAGTTCAGTGTCTGCCCGAATGCATAGCTCAATTGGGTACCGTCAATTGACAAATACGCTCGTTCATACGTCAGTCCGATAAAGGCGAGCTTTTTAATATCAAAGGCCCACCCCACCTGAAACACCGTGATGCCGCCATTGCGCGAATACGCATTTTGCAGCGAATCGAAACTGGTAATTGTCTCGGAGGCGGAAAGTGCACTTTCGAATGAACCCGTCGTGCTGAATTTGACCTGCGCATCGTATCGCTTGTCAAACGAAAAAGAAAACGCCCCGGCCGGACCAATCGGAAAACCAAATCCGACATAGACCGGCTCGACCGACACATGATTGGTATAAGCATTCTGATCATGGATAGTCAAAAAGTCAAAATTCACCAGCGTACCGAATGCGATTTTGTCAAGACCGCCGGTGTTGGCCGG
This sequence comes from Chitinivibrionales bacterium, assembly GCA_014728295.1. Classification (GTDB taxonomy): domain Bacteria; phylum Fibrobacterota; class Chitinivibrionia; order Chitinivibrionales; family WJKA01; genus WJLW01. Next base: position 20,405 of record WJLW01000134.1, read on the forward strand.
ATTCTGGTTGATCAGATTAAGATGGTTCTGTACTCCAACACCGCCGCCGCCCATAGCCCGCGCCTGGCCCGCGCTGATATCGTTGGGTATGCCGGTGGGAAATTGCAGTCCGAGGACCGATTGCGCCGCAACACTCAAGGCTGAGGACAGGAGTGCAGCGCATATGGCAATTGCTTTAATACGAATAAAAGGCATAGACAGGTTTTAGTGCTCCTTGATACGATAGAATAGAGTTTCCAGGCGCATACGCTGCAAAATCGGCAGTTTCCATTTCATCGAACCCCATCCCGCCTGCGGGCTCCTGGATCGAATTTGTAAATATATTTGCGCCGGAATGCCGATATCCGAGAGACTGTCGAGATAGAACTCTACCGGTAACTCGACCCCCGATCCCGTGGCTTCAGGCATGTTGAACCAACCGTAACGGGTCGATCCGTCTTCGTTTTTATCCGGCGACAGTGTGTAGTCGAAGGGAAGCTCGTAATAGGAAGAAATGATCGCATCTCCCTGCCGGGTAGTGTCTTTCAGCAACAGATACGTCGATTCGAGATTGAGAGAGACGATTGCTTTGAGAATCGGGATCGAATCAAGCGAGTCGAGAAGTTCGGTGTAGTCACTGGTATTGATTGTGAATACGGCTCGCCGCGCCGACCCCCAGGATGAAACGGTCTGGCTGTCGAGCGGTGTGGAGGTGTTGTTGAATTCGTAGACCGTGTAATCGGCATAGGTGGCGGAAATCGACGAAACATCGTTTTCGATATTTTCATCGAGGCTGTCGAAAACGAATTTCAGGGAAGGCCGCCCATTATCATTATTGCTGAAACTGATAATCGAATCAGTCGTCGTCAAGGCGATACTTAAATGCTGAAATTGATAATCCTGCTTATCCTGCGCCAATGTGTCATAAAGCAACTGCTGCTCAGCCAGCTTTTCACCGATTCCGGTAGTATCCACCCCGGCGGCGTCATCAATCAGCGCAGTGAGCGAATCGATCAACGCCGAAGCTTCTCTGAGTTCGCTATCCCGGGATTGCGCACTATTCTTAAAGGTGATAAGGCTGTCTATTTTCTCGGAAAAGCGTGCAACGAGCGAATCGCCGAACGGCACCGACCGGATAGTATTGTCCAGAGTACCAACGCCCACCGGATTGACTTGTGCAGTATGCGGAGAATCCAGCAGCGTGGTATTCAGCGCAACAAAATGATCTTTGTAGCGCGGCAGGGCATATATCTGCAACGAATCCGGCAACGTGCCGTAATTGCGCTCGGTGAAATCCTCATCAACCGGTAATTGCAGATAGATGCTGTCGAGGCCGTGGTTGGCGACCGTGCTGTTCTGATACAGTTCTTGAAAATTATTCAAGCTGCTCGTATCAAAGGTAAATTCGACGTAGCCGATACCCGTTTCTCCGATTTCCCCGGTTGCATCCCAGTAAAAATTCCCAATGGTAATCCTGCCGTCATTGAAATGAACATTCTGGTTAATCGAATCCTGCGGAATATAGCTGAACTCATTGTCAACGGCCAGAGTATCGACCGCGACGACAAAATTGGAATCAAATTCGGTAAAATTCGGATCAAAATCTGAGACGATGCGATCCCCCAGGTCGGTGGATGGATCGAACGGCTTTTTACCACAATAATTCAGCAATAGCACAACCAGCGGCGCCAGAAAAAGATATCTCTTCACGTTTCTCCCGGTTGAAGATTTTGACATTTTCAAAGAGTACGATCCAGGTAGGAAATTCTTTAAAATAGCATCATAAAAAGTAGTTGTCAATCGGATTCCCACCGGAAAAAGCGCGCGCAAAGATGTTTTGGCGTGGAGCCATTACTATTTTATAAGAAGATTTTCGAACTTATCGGGAGATTTTCGCAAGCCGGGGGTAATGACTTTTTTCGCAATTACTGGCAGAAAAAAATCCCATCCAAACCGCTTTCACCGGCAAGGATCAATGCACGCATGAGTTCAAATAAGTCCGCAACTACCGACACCGCTTCCTTCAAGGCGCTGGTTGTCGATGACGAACAGACGCTCTGTAAGGTACTTACCGATGCACTCAAGGGTAAAGTACAGGCAGCCTCGTGCACTACCGGCAAGCAAGCACTGGAGCACATCGATCGCGATAATTACGACCTGCTGGTACTCGATCTCATGCTGCCCGATATGACCGGCATTGATATCCTGAAATATGCCAAAGACAAAGACGAGTTTGTGGAAGCGCTGATCGTCACCGGCTATGCTTCGCTTGAAAGTGCGGCAAAAGCAATCAATTACGGCGCTTCCTCCTACATGGTCAAGCCGCTGTTGCTGGACGAATTCGACGAGCATATCGACCGCGCCCTGGCCAATCGCGCCTTTCATCTCAAAAGCCTGCGCCTGATCGAAAGCAACGAAGCAAGCGATCCCGAAGTACTCGATCACCTGCATGACTTGACAACGCTCTACCATTTTTCGCGACGGCTCATGGTGTCACTGGAAATCCCCGAGATCATCGAGATTATCCTGCGGGATGCCAATCGGCGCACCCAGTCCAATATGTGTGCCGTGGCGATCAATTTTCTGGATTTCACCGAGCTGTTTATCATGCCCAGCCGGGGAGCCCTGGATGAAGATCCGGTGCGTCAATTTATCAGTCGTCGGTGGGAGCATGCCTTTTCCTTCATGTCGCGCACCAGATTCGACGAACGACAGATTCCCCTGACCATCTTTCCGGGCAGGTCCGGCAAAACATCGGATACGCCCAACACCAGACCCGTCAGCATCCCGATGGCTTCGGGGGGACGTACGATCGGCTCGCTAGTCTTTTTCAAGGAAAAACCATTCGTAGAAGGCTCGGAGGAACACCAGTTTCTGTATGTGTACTCTTCACTGATTTCATCCATCGTCGAACATGCCTACCTGGACATGCGCAACCAGTTGCTGGCCAAGACCGACAGCCTCACCGGCATCGCCAACTACCGCATGTTTCACGAAATGCTGGCGCGTGAGATCTCCCGCTGCAATCGTCGCAAGAATAAATTCACGCTGATCCTGATCGATATCGACGATTTCAAAAAAGTCAACGATACCTACGGTCATCCGGTAGGCAATCATATTCTCAAAGACATGACACAACGCATACTCGGTGAAATCCGCAAAGGCGACCTGCTGGCCCGCTACGGCGGAGAAGAGTTTGTGCTTATCCTGCCGGAAACCGATATTCTCGGCGCCCAGATCATGGCTGAGAGAACGCGTGCGGCGATTGCCGACAAACCATATACCTCCACGGCCCACGCCATCACCTACACGATCAGCCTGGGTGTGTCGGTGTATGACGGCACAAAGCCGCGCACAAAGGACGAACTGATATCCAATGCCGACAAGGCACTTTATCTTTCGAAAGGCAGGGGCAAAAACCGGGTCACCGTCGAATAGTCGCTATGCCGCATTTTACACACACCGCATTCCTCTTCATGTATTTCGGCAGTATGGAGCTGGCGCGCTTGCTCGTACTGCCGGTGCTCGCGAAAATCAACCTGCCCGCATCATGGGATATTGCCGAACGCACCGCACTGCCCGCGCCGGTTGGCGGCAATCGATCGACCATCTGGCTCCACGGCGCTTCGATCGGGGAATCCAGGCTCATCGAAAAGTTTCTGCGCATTATCCGCAGCCGCTATCCGCACCACCCCTATTTTATAACCGCGGCAACGCGCTCGGGTGTCAAGCAGCTCAAGCGTCTGTTCGGCAAAGAAGCGGACGTGGCGATCGGCTACCTTCCTCTGGATTCCTATCTGCTCATGAAGCAGGTCATGCAACGCCGCTCGATCGAACGTATCTGGCTTATGGAAACCGAAATCTGGCCGGGAATGATCCGTGCAGCGCAGCATCTGGGCGTTCCGGTCGGGCTGGTCAACGCGCGCATCGAACCGAACTCATTTGCAAACTACCGGCGCATGCGCTTCGTGTTCTCTGCTCTGTTGCGGTATCTCGATCCGGTTCTGGCTCAATCACCGCTCTATGCACAACGCTTGCGGCAACTGGGCGTCCGGCCCGGCGCACTCAAGGTTACCGGCAACATCAAAAGCTCGGTACGAATACACCGGCCTCCCCGGGAGCTTGTTGCCCGGCTGCGTGCGCGCTTGAAGATTGCCGACGGCACGGCAGTTATTACCGCCGGATGCATCCACCCGGGTGAAGGCAACGTGCTCAAGCAAGCGCTGGATATGCTTGCATGCAGCGGCCTGCGCTTCAAATGCGCCGTCATTCCACGACACTTGCAGGCAACCGCGGCGCTGCTGCAGGAACTGGGCAACGGCGCGGTTCATCTCACGCAACCTGCAAGCGACCGCAACTGGGACATTTGCGTCATCGAGCAATTCGGGATACTTGACGAAATGTATAGCCTGTGCGATATCGCCTTTGTGGGCGGCTCGTTTGTGGATGTTGGCGCGCATAATGTCTGGGAAGCCGCGCAATATGGCGTGCCGGTGCTCTTTGGTCCCGACTACCACACGCAAATGGAGAGCTGCGAGAATCTGATTCAGCACGGGATCGGTTTCAAAGTCGATTCGGCTGAAAAATTTGCCGCAACCGTCAAGGATCTCACGACCGTGGGGCGCGCCGCATTCGCGACCGCGCTCGAATCGTTTGCCAAGGCGATGGCCGCACGTACTATGTTGATGGAGCAATACCTGCCATGACCGCATCTTCGGCCGCAAAACTGCCGCCACGCATCAGTCTGCTCATGGGCGATGACGCCCTCAGCCGTACCAAAGCCGTAGAGCGGCTGGTTGACACCCTCTCAGCGGCCTTTCCCGATGCAACCGAAGACAGCTTTGACGGCTCCAGAGATACCCTGCCCGAATATGCCGCACGCCTGATGACGCCCTCGCTTTTTCAGGAGACGCGCATCTGCCTGGTGCGCCGGGTGCATACGTGTGCTGCAGACGACTACAAAGAACTCTCCGCCCTGCTGGCCTGCGATATGCCGGATGTCTACCTGATCATGGAAGCGGCAGTCAACCCCTCCGAGGTAAAGGCGCGCGGTAAAACGGCCGCATTCGGCGCATGGCTGAAAGCATATACAAAGCTGCAAAAAACCTCGCCCGAACGCTATGCCTTTGAAACCCACACCAAACCGCGTGATTACGAATTGCCGAAGTGGCTGACGCAGACGGTGCCGCGATTGTTCAACCGCACGATTTCACTTCCCGACGCGGAATATCTGGTCGACCTCGTCGGCTATGATCCCGGACTGCTGCATACCGAGCTGCAGAAAATCGACATTCACCAGCCTGAGGACGAACCGGTTTCTCGCACAGCAATCGATCACGTCGTCAAAGCAGGTCGAGAAAGCTCTCCCCGCGAGCTGGCTCAGGCACTGGGGATGAAAAATATGGTCAAAGCGCTGGAGATTGTCGACAACCTCTTTGCCGCAGCATTTTACCCGCCCGCCAGTATCGCCGCAATCTACCGTCACTTCTGGCATCTGTTTCGTATACGTCAGTATGCCGTGTCCAATCCCGACACCATGCGTACTTTTTTCTCGAATCGCAGCCGGGAGGTACAAAATCGCATCGCCTGCGAAATCGGCATCGCCGCCGGACTTATGCAGCCCGGTCAGGAACGCCGGGTCTACCCGGTCATCATAAAACCGCAACTGATCGCCCAGGCAAAGTCATTCAAAGACAAACATATCAAAACCATCTTTCGCCTGCTCGAAGACTATGACGTCGGCATTAAAAAAGGCATACGCACGCTAACGCGACAACGCTTCGAGCTGCTCTGTTTTGCGATAGTACGAGTAAAGGAACTTGAAGATACAGTACTCGCCGCATAGATATTTTTTTCGCGTAGAATACGACGGCGCCAATTACGGCGGCTGGCAGGTGCAACCCAACGCACCCAGCATACAGGAGCTCATCACCCGGGCCTTTGAAACCGTCACGCGCCGCCCGTGTTCAATCACCGGCTCGGGCAGAACGGATGCGGGAGTCCACGCCCGGGGGCAGGGGGCGCATATTGACTTTGCTGAGCCGGTCGATACGCGGGCGGTGCAGCATTCAGTCAACGGCATTTTGCCCCGCGATATCGCCATACGCGAGCTGCAGGAAGTCTCCGCCCGGTTGCATGCGCGCTATTCGGCCGGACGTCGTTGCTATTGCTATCGGATCATGACGGCAAAGCGCCCTTTGTGGCGGACACAGGCCTGGCAGATCAATTATCGCGTGGACTGGAATCTGTTTCGCCGCATGGCCCAACAGATAGAAGGTCGACACGATTTCTCCGCATTCTGTGCATCGGGCAGTGATGCATCCTCGATGCTCTGCACCGTTGCGCGCGCGACTCTTGAATGTCAAAACGAGGTATACCTATTTTCCATAGAGGCCGACCGGTTCCTGTACAAGATGGTGCGCGGTCTGGTTGGCACACTGGTTGACATAAGCAGGGGGAAACTGACGGCGGCGATGGCTGAGCTCCTGGCCGCCGCAGATCGCTCCCGGATCGGGCAGATCGCCCCTGCGCACGGTCTGGTTCTGGAAGAGGTGACTTATCCTAAGGAATTATTTGATGCGTACACATAATGCAGGCACGGTTGCACTTTATCTGCTCATCCTGACATCCGGCTTGATTCTCGGCGCGATATTCGGCGGAACCTTTATTCGACGGATCTACCGCCGGCCGTTTGTCGAGGCGTCGGCAACCCAGGACGGCGATAGGCCTTCTCAAGCGGTCCCCCGATCTGCGCCCGGGCGCGTCTTCCCAAAGGATAAAAAGCTAGCCACCACCCGCCAGAACGCAATCGTCACGGCAACCCGTGAGGTTGCACCCTGCGTTGTGGGCATTGTTGTTACGCAGTTGCAATACAGTCGAAAACGCATGCGCTACTACGATCTCTGGGACTACTTCTTTGCGCCCGAAATTGTTCCCAACCTGCGGGAAGTGGAAAAGCTCGGATCGGGTATCGTCATCAGCAGCGATGGGCTCATCCTCACCAACAACCATGTCGTCGAGGGTGCGCGCACCCTGTTTGTCAACTTTTCGGACGGTTCTGAAATGCAGGGCAAAATTACCGGCGTGGATCCGCAAACCGATCTTGCGCTCATCAAAGTAGACGGCAAAAATCTCAAGCATGTCGAGCTCACAACGCCGGAACATCTCTACATTGGAGAATGGGCGATCGCGATCGGTAATCCGTTCGGCTATTTTATCAACGACGTGCATCCCACGGTAACCGTCGGCGTGGTAAGTGCGATCGAGCGCAACTTCCCCCCCAATGAGGGCGTTTTTTATCAGCGTATGATCCAGACGGATGCGGCGATTAATCCGGGTAATTCGGGCGGGCCGCTGGTTAACGCGCTGGGACAGGTGATCGGCATCAATGCGTTTATACACACGGGCAGCAAACAGAGCAAAGGATCAGTTGGGATCGGCTTTGCTATTCCGGTCAACCGTGCCCGGCGAGTAATGGAAGAGCTTGCCGGATACGGCAGGCGGCGTCCGGTGTGGACCGGCCTGGTGCTTCAGAACATGAATATTCAATTGGCGCAGACTCTGGGCTACGATAAATTGACCGGTATGGTGGTCACCTCGGTGATGCAGAACAGTCCTGCTGAGTCCGCCGGACTCCAGGCGGGGGACATTATCACGCAACTGGGCCGGCGCAAAATCAACTCATCAGCCGATCTGGAGGGTTTTCTGGTTGACTATTTTGCCGGAGATTCATTCAAAATCGTCTATGTTCGCAAAGGTCAAACACGTTCCGCCCGCTTGAAGCTCAGTGAGCATCCCGGCAAACGGTAACGGTATGTATCCGGTGGCGGGAAAGTATTTTTTCCTGTAACCTGCCGGGGACCTCAGCTACACTATCAGCCGAAGGAGCTTAACAATGGCAATCAGCCTCAAAGAAAAAAATCCGGGCACGCTTATGCTGGTGGTAATTATCGGCGTACTCATCGGGTCATATCTCAACACCCTGGTCAGGACGATCATTCCCGGGCAGAATAATGTTGTAAAAAACATTTTCACCACGAACATAACCTTTGGCATCGGCGACTTCGGCGCGCAGCAGGGAATCGTATTCGGCGTTGAAGACAGCAACCGGCGCAGAAACAGTCAAGAATTGAAACCATTCGTTCTTGACCTGAATGCAATAAAATTCCAGGCGGGTTTTCAAATGAAATTGAGCTTGATGTCGGTCGTGGGTATTTTTCTCAGCCTGTATTTTTTCCGATGGTACAAGTAACGATTTACGCTTCGGTGAGAAGCGGCGCCTGCCACCCGGAAAAGTACAACCACCGGAGTATTCATGAGTTTCTTAGATGAGCCGGTCGGCGACATGGCCGGCAAAGTAAAAAACGGCGAGATGCGCAGCACCGATCTTGTCGAACAGTCTCTGCAGGCAATTGCGCAAGTCAATCCGAAAATCAATGCGTATGTCAGCGTTTTGGATGAATATGCACGCCGGCGTGCAGCAACGATTGACACACTCCCGGCACGCGAGAAAGCCCGCATGCCCCTGTGCGGCATACCCGTTGCCGTCAAAGACAATATCTGCACAAAAGATTTGCCGACCACGTGCAGCTCGAAAATGCTTCAGGATTTCAGGCCGCCTTATAATGCCACCGTCATCGAGGCATTGGAGCGTGCCGGCGCCGTCATGGTCGGCAAGACGAACCTTGACGAATTCGCCATGGGCTCCTCGACCGAGAATTCGGCCCTTGGGCCAACGCACAACCCCTGCAAACACGGCTATATTGCCGGTGGATCATCGGGGGGCAGTGCGGCGGCGGTAGCCGCGGATACCGTTCCCCTGGCAGTTGGTTCCGACACGGGCGGCTCGATTCGGCAACCCTCGAGTCACTGCGGCGTCGTCGGCATGAAACCGACGTATGGACGGGTGAGCCGCTACGGTCTGGTTGCCTTCGCTTCCAGCCTTGACCAGATCGGTCCGCTTGCGCGTGACGTGCGCGACGCCGGCCTGTTGCTGGATATTCTTTCCGTCCCCGACGAGCGTGATTCGACCAATGCCGGCAGAGCGTTCCACCACGACCCCACACGCTATTCCGAGTCGCTCGAGGGCTTGACGATTGGCAAACCGGTGGAGTACTTCGCCGAAGGTCTTGCCGATGAAGTGCGCTCGAGTGTAGAGAAGACTGCCGAGGAACTCAAGCAGACCGGCGCAAAAATCGTCGATATTTCCCTGCCCAACATGCACCATGCCATTGCAGCCTACTACATCATCTGCACGGCCGAAGCCTCATCCAACCTGGCGCGCTACGACGGCGTTAAGTATGGTTTTCGTTCTAAGAATGCGCGCACACTCAAAGAGATGTACGAAAGGACCCGGGAAGAAGGATTTGGTGCAGAAGTCAAGCGTCGCGTTATGCTGGGAACCTACGTCCTCAGCTCCGGCTATTATGATGCCTATTACCTCAAAGCAGCCAAAGTACGCACGCTCATCAAGCGTGATTTCGAGGAAGCCTTTACCCGATGCGACGCGATTCTCTCCCCCGTCACGCCGACACCGGCGTTTAAAATCGGAGAAAAGTGCGACGATCCGTTACAAATGTACCTGACCGACATCTACAC
>WJLW01000019.1 GCA_014728295.1 Chitinivibrionales bacterium
AATATGTTACCACGGGCTCTTTTCATCCCTGTCTTCGTTGCTCATCAGTTGAATACACCCGGTATTCGCCATCTTCGCGCCTCAACAGGAACGAAAATGGCTCCTCGCAAACACACACTTATTTGAGATACACTACACTAGCACCGACAGTCCGGTAATCCAGTCCGAGGGCAGAGTGACTCCCGTCTCCACGGGATGACATTACGATTTCATGCCCGATGTGGCGGGTTATTCAGGCCACCCCGAACTCTGTGCTCGCTATGGTACATGCTGCTTTTGTAAACACTGTGCTTAGGCAGCACCACAGCGATGGCGCTACGCTTCCCGAATATCGGCTTTCTCCTTCAGCCTGTCCAGAAATACGTAAATGGCCTCCTGCTTCCGGCTGGTCAGCAATTCGTTATGAATCGATTCCCTTGCCGCTTCGAAACCAACCGGTCCTGCCTGGACATGATCGTATTTCTTGGCAATGTGATACCCGAAACCAGTCCAGAATATGTCACTTACCTGCCCGATTTCGAGCTCATCGAAAACCACGTCCTCAAACTCCTGCACCATCCGGCCGCGCGGAAAATAGCCGAGATCTCCGGCATTGTCGGCGCAGTCGGATGAGGCGCCGGCCACATCTTCGAAAGATTTGCCCGCGTCGAGATCTTTTTGGGCTTTGCTGATTTCTTTCCAGGCTGTTTTTTTCTGCTCGGTACCCTTGCAATGCTTGACAATATGAGCGGCGCGTACCTGCTCCGGTGTCTTGTAGCGGTCGTTTTTGTGCTTTTCGTAGTGCTGTTTGATGGTGTCATCATCTGGCTCGGTGACGTGTGATTGCACTTCTTTCATCAATCGATCGGCCTTAAAATCCTTTTCGATCTCAGCCTTAACCTGATCAATGCCGGTGAAAGAGCTCTGCTCAAGCAATGTATCCTCGCCCCCGGCACGCTTAATGACCTCATCGAGTTTATCTGCCACCTCCTGCTCATCGACCGGTCGCTCATCTTTGGCGGCTTCCTGCCGGAACAGGAAATGCTCGACGACATTTTCTTTTGCCCACTCCCGCAGTTGCTGCTCACGCGTGGCTTGGTCCTGATCGGCAAATTGGCGTTCGTAATGCGGCTTCAGTCGATTGATTTCATGCTCGATTAACACTTCCGGAACTTTTTCACCATTAATTATCAACATGGATGCTCTCCTTAAGAAAAATTCATCCATACAAAATAGCTGGATAATTCGGATATGTCAATGTAGATTGTCCGTCGCCTGGCCCATTGAGCGTGATGCGGAGTATTGACAATTGCAGCGGCAGGACGTATTTATGTTTACCGGGTGTAAGTCACTGATTTTCGCTATATAAGGATATTCAATTCAACCACAACACTACATTTGATTCGGGAGGCAGGTATGGCAAAGTTTGTACTGGCATGCGACGGCGGCGGCATACGCGGGGCGGCTTCGGCCGAGTTTTTGCGTTTGCTCGAAAAAGACACCGGCAAGAGCGTTTATGACATGTTCGACTTTTTCGCCGGTACCTCGACCGGCGGTATCATTGCCGTCGGCATCGGCGTGCTAAAGATGAAGGCGGCCAAACTTGCCGAGCTGTACAATTACCAAAACGGAAATGCGATCATGAACAAGACGATCTGGGACCGTCGGTTCGGCATGATTCAGGTCAAACCCAAGTATGACGGTAAGGGTAAAAGACGCATTCTCAAAAAATATTTCGGCGATGCAAAGTTCGGATCGGCCAAAAAGCCCACCATGGTCGTAACCTATGATGTTGAAAAAAGAGTATCGGCCGTATTGAAGTCCTTTAAGCAAACCTCGCTCAGTGTCGTGGAAGCCGCCGACGCCACCAGCGCGGCGCCCACCTATTTCCCGACCGTCAAATGCGGCCCGCAATGGCTGATCGACGGCGGCGTCATTGCCAATAACCCGTCCATGTGCGCGTATGCAGAGGCATTCAAGCGCTGGAAAGGCACCGATGAGGATATCCGCGTGGTCAATATCGGTACGGGGACCCGCACGCGCAAAATAGACGGTAAAGAATCCCGGGATTGGGGAGCAATCGGCTGGCTCAAGCACGACCTGCTGGGCGTGACCATGGACGAAACCACCGTCGAATATCAGATGAAGACCATTCTGGACAAAAAATATCTCCGCATCAATTCGGAGCTGCTTGAAGTATCGGATGACATGGATGATTGCAGTCGTGGTAATATCAAGAACTTGAAGGTTCTCGGCGAAGAATGGTATCGACGCTTCGGGAAGCAGGTTAAGCAATTGCTCAGCTAGTGCCTTACCGGAACGCCACTTTGGTGACGTAATACCGACCGAATCGGTATCCACACCGCAGCCAAAGTTGATTCCCATCTTCATGGGAATGACATACTATAAAGTCCCGCATTCACAAGGATAACATCGCAATTGTCATACCCACGAAGGTGGGTATGCACGGCGCAGGTAAAGTAGATTCCCGTCTGCACGGGAATGACATATTGTAGTTCCCCGCTGCTCCGGATAATAACCTGGCGCTCACGACGCACTCCCCTGCTGCATGCCCCAGAATCCAATCGCCCCGAACCCGAAATGGCACCGAATCGAATCCAGCGCTTCCATCAACCCCGTCTCTTTCGCATTATCGAAAAACAAATCCAACTGTCCGTACGGAAAGAGTAGATCATGCAGCTCGACTTCGATGCTCGACAGGCGAATACGACGGGTGTAGGCTTTCTGCAGCAGGTGACCGGCAATCTCAAACAGACTCAGGTCACCACCCAGCGGCGTACGCAGATGTGTCGTGCGCTGCGAACGGTCACCATCCGAATACGTGATGCGCAACAGCATTTTGCCCGCGGCCAATCCCAATCGACGCACCTGATATCCGGCCCGCGCAATCAGGGTAAACAGTCTGCCCCAAATTTCGTGCATATCATTGGTCTGCCCCGCAAACACGAGCGACTCTTTCACCGACGGCGACGGCTCCTTCGAAACACGTACCGGCGTGTTATCAATCCCGTGCGCCAACTGATATATCTCGAAAGCATAGTCGCCCAGCGCATTGGTGAGCAGCTCCGGACTAAAAACGTGTAACTCTTTGATAATTTGTATATTAAACTGAACCAACTTATGCAACACTTTAGAATCGATACCCGGCAAAAAGGTAACCGGCAGCGGGGCCAGAAACTCGTCTTCGGATCCGGGCAGAATACGGCAGAACCCAACCGGTTTGATCACCCGCGTAGCAACCTTGCTGACCAGCTTGTTGACGGCCAGTCCGGCAGTGGCCTCGAGGCGGAACTGGTTGCGAATCTCCTTGCGTAGTGTATCCGCACTGTCCACGGCATTGCCCCACAGCCGCTCGGTGCCACTCAGATCGATGAACACATGCCCCGGCCCGGCCGGCTCGACCCGCGGGGAACGCTGCATGGCCTGCTGCATCACGGCGCCATAGGCCCGATCGTAGAGTTCGGGGGTCGGCGTCAGCACGATCAGGTCGGGACACGTCCGCTTCGCCTTCTCAAGCAGCATCCCCCGGAAAATGCCCGCGCCGCGCGCTTCGACAGAGATGTCGATGATCATGCGGCGATTGGCTCCGGTTGTAGCTACAGCCACCGGATACGATCGCAGCTTCGGCTCCAGCGCACGGGCAACCGCGACGTAGAAATTGACGATATTTATGTGAAGTACTTTCCGGTTCATGGGAACAACGTAGTTTTTTTCTTTCTCGGTGATCCTCGGTGCTCCCCGTGTACTCCGTATGTTCGATCCAGCTTTTTTGCGAACGCATGGCCACAGCGGGGGTAACCCCACCTTGCGAAATGCAGCAGGCATAATCAATTAATTTTAATTAGACTACAACGGTTTTCTCATGCAGCATCTAACTTAGAACCCCTCTCTTCCGGTGACAATGCCGTGCTGTTCGAGCAGTTCTCGCAGCCGACGGGCGTTGCGCACGGCCTGGCCGCGGAAGTGATTGTTGAAGGCCACCAGAACAATCTGCGACGCGCCCGCCATCGCGCCAAGCCGCGGCGCCCATTCCTCCAATTGATCATCCGTATACGTATAATCGTATCGGCTCGCATTGTCGCCTTGCCACCAGTTTGCCTTATTGCGACCGTGAAAACGCACATAGGAGCGCGGTGCGGTCACCTCCGCGGCAGGTTTGATGAGCCCCGGCAAATCGGGCTCGTCTACATTGACCAAGGCAACCCCGCGCTTACGCAACCCCTCCACGACCGCCTCCTTTTGCCATTCGCTGTTACGAAACTCGACCGCCAGTGGCAAGCCCTCCAGGTAGCCGCACAGATTTGCCAGGTACCGCCGCGCCGGGGGGGTGTAGTGGAAGCTGTAGGGAAACTGAAGCAGCACCGCCCCCAGCTTGGCAGCATATAACAGAGGCGCAATTCCCTGCCTGAATACGGCCGCATCACTCTTGACATTCGACGAAATATCATGCGTCAGATTTTTGTGCGCCTTGACCGCAAACCGGAACGAATCCCCCGTCATGCACGCCATGCGTTCCATCGTGTGCTGATCGGGCTGACGGTAATACGAAAAGTTCAACTCGACCATATTGAATTGCTGCGCATAGAATTTCAAATAATCCTTTGCCGCGGTTGCGGGCGGATACACCGGGCCAACCCAGTCCGAGTACGAATAACCGCTGGTGCCAATCAGAATCTGTGACATAGTTCATCATACCAGTGCCGGGTGACGGTTCGCAGTGCTCATTTTCACTTTGAGATTATTGTTGCTCAGCACGCGCACCTCCAGCGTAGTGTTCGCACACCGGATCGTAACCCGATCACGGCTCTTCTTCATGGTCAACCCGCCCCCGAGGCGGTTTATGAAGTATTCTCCGCAATATACTGATTTTATTTCGGTTACGCCATCTTGAAGCGGGGTTGGTTCAGTTGCGTCGCGGGGCAGTTCTCCCCTGGATACCGCTAACAGGGTGAAAAGCCAGTGCCATGATAATGGTGCCGTCTGTTTCATTGATACACACTCCTTTCGTAATTTCGTACTAAGGGACGGCAGATATCCTGCCAGGTTGGATTTGTGCTTTCGATAAGTTCGATTTGCAGTGCCGTACCGCACTCCCGCATTGCCGCCTCACGTACCAGCGCGTACGCCAGGTCTTCGGCCGGCTCAAAGTAGACCAGCTTGAGTCCGCGCATTTCCGGACTGAATCCGGCAATGACATCCTGCTTGTATTCGTAAATGCACCGGAACAGATCGCCGGTAACGCCGATGTGTTTGATGCATCGTCCGGCATCGGCCAGGATATAGACGAAGTACCGGCTGTTGTCCACTGATTCTGCTGCTAACATTTGCGCATGACTCCTACCAGCTTACCCGCGATCCATATTTCACGGTCATCAAAAAAGACCATATCGGCAAATTCCGGGTTTTCGGCGCGAAGGATAATCTTGTCGTACTCGCGGATAAACCGCTTGAGCGTAGCCTCCCCATCAACAATAACAACGGCAATTTCACCGTTTTCGACGACCGCCTGCTGACGGACAATCACAATATCACCGTCCAGAATGCCCGCATCACACATACTTTCGCCCTTGATGCGTAACGTGAATAACCCCTCTCCCCGGAAAATGGAGCGATCGAGCGTGACATACCCTTCGAGGTTTTCGACCGCGGTAATCGGCTGACCCGCCGCCACGCGGCCAACCAGCGGCGCCTGGACCTCGTTGTCACTGACCTCGACCTCAAAGCCGACCGCAACCTCTATTCCCCGCGCCTTGCCCGGAATCTGACGAAGATACCCCTTGCGCTCGATCAGGCGCAGATGTTGCCGGGCGTTGTTGACACTATTGTACCCCAAATGCGCCGCAATCTCCCGCACCGTGGGCGGTGACCCCGTAGCACGCTGGTGGCTGATGATGTAGTGCAAAACCCGGTTTTGTTCTGGTGTAAGTGGTTTCATGGTGCGTTTGCGATCGGGTGATTGGCTGTACGTGATTACCTCTTAAATATACTGTACATTTGTACAGTATGCAAGAGAAAAATGCACTTTTTTTGTGTGGGGAGTGTAAGCGGATCCTTTCGGGCGGTTTCAATCGTTCCAGGGAAGGAGCGTGAAACCCGCGGCCGGCATCGAAGACAGGGATGAAAGGTGCCCGTGGTAACATATTCGTATTTGAGATACACTGCACTAGATAGCATGACTATGCATATGCCGATTTTACGCTTGATATAAAGGAATAGTCTGGTTGCTCGTGTGTAAATAAGTCAATTCAGCACGAACATGGCGTTGATGGAAATTGACCGTCACCCCACGCACTTCCCTGTGGTCAACCGCTCCACCACCATTCCGTCAACCTCGATAACCCGGCGTGTCCGGGGCACGGAGCGCATATTCAGCACAAACCCCAGCATACGATGCGCCATGGCCGTCATATTGAAATTGTAGCTGCTCAATCCGGCGAGCACAGCTTCCAAGGTATCGTCAAAGCCGATAAGTGAGAGCTGCTGCGGAACCGTAATCGATTTCTTATGCAGATAGTTCAACGCCGCCAGCGGCTTGTTGACATGCGACAATTGCCGCAGGACAGGATCGGTATCAACATTGATTGCCACCAGCAGGAAGACATAGCCAAGAATGGTGTCATCATCGGGCAATGATTCGAGATTGGTCTGCTTATCGCGCTCATAGAAAAGATTCCCCCAGAAATAGCCGACCGTCTCCATCTTCACCCCAGCCTTTGCGCATTCCGCTTCCATGGCCCGGTAATAGGCCGTCGACTGCCCGCTCAAAGCCAGGTTGCGCCGGGCATCCGTCAACATGAAAAATATCACCCTTTTACCCGATTGCGCAGTCGACTGGGTGACGATGCGATACCTGCTCTTCACGGGCGCCAGCAGTCCCTCCCGGACCAGCGATTGCAGCGCCTTGTGCAGTGTCGCGTACGAAACATGATACCTCTGCTGTAATGCCAAGTTATCCGGCAGACTCAGGCCGGCATCGCAGGTGCGATTGAGAATATCCCGGCGAAGCTGCTCCCGAATCTGCTGCCAGCGATAGCTCTCGACTGCGGCTCCCGGCTGCTCAAACTGAAACTCCTCCCCAAGCGCTTCAAGCTGCGCGACGTCCAGTTCGTTAACGCAACAGGGCTGACCATGCAATCCGGAGAGGACGCCCTTGCGCTTCAAAAGCTGTGTGGCTGTGCACATGCTGTTTATCGATACACCCATCTCTCGCGCAATTTCATGGGCGGCAGCCGCTTTTGCTGCTGATACTCCCCCTTGATGAGCTTATCCAGCAGATTCTGCGCCGCCTTGCGTACTGATGGCTTCATCCTACCCCGATGTGTTTGAACTGTTTGACAATTCTATAATTAAATATAGATATGTGGCATTTTGCAGGATGGCGCACACTTTGGTTCCGCAGAAAACGACTACGCGCCAGGCATTGCCCCGGTTCATCGTTATTGCAGACCCGCAAGCGATTCTCCGTTGTCTGTTCTGCTTCAGAGGTGCGTGCGCGCATTCTCATGTTTGCGTTTCCATCAGCTTGGATTTTAAAGTAGAATAAACCATATTTTTCATGCACTTTATCACAATCTTCCCAGATATGGTTTCTGAAATCGACAACTCCGACAACTGATTGTATACTATGAGCACGATTTCGCAATTTTTTACTCCGAACTGAAATCAATATAATCAAGTGATAGCAACTTAATCCGAAAAGAAAGCCCCCAATGACATTGGAACAAGGCTCCTCCATCCCAAATAACGCAGATGATAAAACTCGCTTAAGCTTTGCATTGGAAGCCGCTGAATTGGGAATGTGGGACTGGCATATTCCGTCAGATGAAGTAGTATTAAGCAGGCAATGGGCGGCAATGCTGGGATATGACATTTCTGAGCTGAAACCTGAGATTAGCCTTCTGGAAAAGCTCGTTATTGCTGAAGATCTTCCCGCAATCAAGGAGAACTTAAATGCCCATCTGCGTGGCGACACGGAACTGTATGAAGCCCAGTTTAGAATGAAGCATAAATCCGGTGACGTGAGATGGATTTACGATAGAGCTAAAATTATTGAAAGAGATAGCGAAGGTAATCCTATCCGCATGTGCGGCATCCATCAGGATATCACAAATTTGAAAACGCTCAACGAGCGGCTTCAACGGACACAGAAAATGGAAGCCGTCGGCCAGCTAGCCGGAGGAATTGCACACGATTTTAATAATATCCTTGCAGCGATAATGGGATTTGCGGACCTCACCACCGAGTTGGTGAACCCCTCGTCAAAAGCGCATGAAAACCTCGAGTATATTCTGAAGGCATCAGATCGAGCAAAGAGCTTGATACAACAAATACTGAGCTTCAGCAGACAATCTCATGAGCAAATTGCAACCATGCCCCTTTCCCCTATTATCAAAGAAGTGAGTGAATTGCTCACGGCATCGCTTCCGTCAAGCATTCACATTCATGTCGACGTTGATAAAGAAACAAAATCCATATGCGCGAATCCCACAAAAATTCACGAATTGCTGATGAATTGTGCTACCAATGCTGCTTACGCAATGAGACCGAAGGGCGACCTTTTTTTTCGCTTACTCCCCCGAAAAGTCGAGCAGCCCATTTTCAGCCAACTCGGCACTATTTCCCCCGGGGATTACTCTGTTATTGAAATAGAAGATACAGGCACCGGTATATCTAAGCATGTCCAGAATAAGATGTTCGAGCCTTTTTTTACGACAAAGCCAGTCGGTGAAGGTACCGGGATGGGGCTCTCCGTTGTCTACGGCATCGTAAAATCACACAACGCCTATATTCAAATTGAGAGTAGCAAGGGAAAAGGCGCCTTATTCAGATTTTATTTTCCGATATCCACTTCTTCCCCCGTTGCACATTCCCGGGACGGTCAACATTCCGCCCTACGCGGAACAGAAAAAATCCTATTGGTTGATGATGAAGAAATGATACGACAGCTGGAATCCGAAATGCTCTCCTCCCTGGGTTATTCAGTAACTTCTGTCGCGCATGCCAATGAGATTCTCGATCGACTTGAAAACGACAAAGATGAATACGCGTTGCTCATTACCGACCAGACGATGCCGGAGATGAGTGGTCTTGAACTTGCCAGGATTGTCAAGTCAAAACACCCCCATTTACCAATTATTTTATGCAGCGGCTATAGCGATGAATTAGCCAGGCAAAGTGAGGTTTTCAGCAAAACGACCGATATGGTCCTTTCAAAACCACTTTACAAAAACGAAATCGGCAGGGCAATACGCCAGGTGCTGGATACATCAGGGGCAGCACATTAGGGCATACATGCTCAATCTCGGCCATGGTACAGACCGTGATCATTGCAATTTCAGCACCGGCCAAGGCCTTCTTCCCATGATGCACTTTACCACATACTGCCGCAAATTTCTACCTGGCAACGCCCTAAGCCGGAGAGCCTCAGAGGTCAGAAATCAGGCTGCGGTTCTGAAAAGAGTAGCCGCACCAAATCCGATCAGACACCCTCTTTCAAATCTACGCGCTCCTTCACCGTATCCTGACCGTCGGATGCACTGATTTCCCGATACCAGCGGGCTATCTCACGACCTATTTTGTCAGGATGATCTTCCTGCACGAAATGACTGGCTTTGCCGAGGTATACCGTTTCGAGATTGGGCAGATTTGCTTTACACCAGGCAACGGTCGCAGAATCGACGATGGCGCCGGGATCTGCATAAAAAAGGAGCTTGGGCAGTTGAGACCGGGTCAGCTTGCGATTGTATTCAGAAACAATGTGATGCGTTTGAGCCGGCTTGCCGCTAATGGGAATTTGATTCGGCCACATACGTACCGGCTTGCGACTGGCAATGGTGGGAAATGGCGCCCGGTAGGCATTCATTTCCTCTTCGGACAGCTCGCGCATCGTAGCCATCGGTAACATCTGCTCCACAAATCCATTCATAACGCTGATCATCACCCATCCGATCCCAGGCGTGCGCATCAATTTGAACGGCATTCTCGCATCAGGCGGAAAAGCTTCCCAGGTCCATGTCCGAATAATCGCTTCCATAAAGGCAATGCCCTTGATAGTGCCTTCATGGTTCATGGCATAGTTGAATCCCAGCCCCGAACCCCAGTCATGAATGACAAGTGTGATGTTGTGCAGATCCATTTTGTCAATAAAGCCCGTAGTATACTTGTAGTGATCCGCGTACGTATAGTCCAGATCCGGCCGATCGGACTTGCCCATGCCAATCAGGTCCGGTGCGATACAGCGTGCATGCGGACTGACGTGCGGGATAATGTTTCGCCAGAGATATGATGAAGTCGGATTCCCGTGCAGAAACAACACCGGATCGCCCTCACCCTGTTCGATGTAGTGCATATCCGATCCGTGGACGTTTATATACCTGGATTCGTATGGAAAATGAGCCCAGTCCTGCTTTTTGGGATTCGCCATTTTGCCGCAGGAAATAAGCAAAGCACTCACAATAAGCATTCCCGATGTAAGTGATATCCGCATAGATAGAGCCCTCCTTGCGTGTCCGGATGCAGTCTCTCTTTGGTGCAAAACCTCGTATCGTCAACCAATATTTGCCGCAGAAGGAATATACTTCGTTACAGAAAAAGGATAGATATACGGGATCAAGCTCATGCGCGCAGCTTCACGAACACGCAGGACATTTTTCGTGTCGTGCAGAACGCCCTGCGCGGAAAAGAAGCTACAAAGCTGGAAATCTATCGAGGCACGATCCAATTGAACGTAGCCGGCTTGCCCCCTGCCGTCTCAAGCACAACCAGATACATGCCGTAGTGGGGAAACAGCTTGGCAGTCAATGCGACCTGCTTGCGGGAAGGTTGTATCGAACGAACCAGCTCTCCCTTGACGGAATACATTTTCAGCTTTGTAATGTCGGTATCGGCGGTAATGACATTGCGATTGACGTTAATATTTCGCCGGCCATCTGAACGCCGGAGCATCGGTTGTGCTGCGGGGATTATATCATTTGTCAACCAGGTAGTGTCCTCTATGAAGCCCTGCGGCTTGGCCACCCATACCCAGACGAAATCAAAATCGTTCGGCACAGATGGAGATGTTTTGTCGACAAGCTCCATCAGGGTGAGTTTATTGTTGTCCTTCAAATTGACGAGGACGATTTCATCTGCGGTTAGGCGGTCGATCCATTTAACTGGCCCTTGCTTGTCAGGATTCCACCAGCGGCGCATCACTTTCAGCAATGACGCGGCATAATATGGATGATTTGTCCATTCGCAATGGTGCCACTGCAATTCGATGACACTCCCGCCCGGTTCCCGGCCATTTTTGATATCTTCGCTGAGCACGAGATGGTAATCCGCATGGTCCGGATCGATGTATTTGTAAACTTTGCCGTCATATCTGCTGATGAACATACGTCCATGAAAATTCCAGTATCCTTTGCCAGATTCGGCGCCGAGCACAAGCAGGTGTTCGAAATGGATCGACTGCCCATATCTAGGTAGAGCATGGCATCGGTTATGATTTTACTCGAAGAAATTGAGGGATTGCATGTCTGCATTGACCACGTTGTATCCTGACCGGTGCTGTTTTTTATAACGCGAAGCGTGTGGACTTTGCGCGGTACCAATGCACTGTCGAAGCGATCAAGCATGAAACCGTTTGTGCTGTTGTCTGCTGCGCATTGAGACGCTTCATTGCAACGCTCCTTTTTTTGAATGGTTATTCCCCGCGTAAATGACAGGTGAGAATGGTTGTTTCATATTTCGTGACGGTGTGTTCTTGATGCAAAGATTCGATTTTACTGCAAAAATCGAAAAATGAATCTGCTCTTAATATAGGCAGAAATCGCGAAAATTTGGCGGGGATAATTCGGAAACCGTTTAAAGAAACGAACGGGTAGGGCGGATTACGAAGCACTAGCTGATTGCCCTATACGGCGCAATCTTCGGAATTCGCATAAATAAAACGCGGCAAGCCACTTCTGCTGCAGCTTGAGATCACCGAACAATCATGCGCATCGATTCCGCGTAGTTCCGGCTTTTTACCCGCGCAAAATAAGCTCCGGGCGCGATATGCAGCAGAAAATGCGTTGCGGGATTTCTGCCCTTGAATGAATGAACTATTCTTCCGGAAAGCGTAACGAGGTCAACCTGATATTCAGCATCCAGCAAAACGCGCAAACCAGTTCCCCGTTTCTGCGAAAAAATCAGTTTACGTTTGTCATGCACGCTAAACTTACGCGGCTTTGCATCGGCGATAGGACACGAAATTCCGGTATAGACTGTTTCGAATCCGTTTTTCGTTTGGGTATCGGCATCACGTTTCTCCTGATACGACTTGCCATAGGGTGAGGCCCAGCCATTCTGCCCGTTGACTATCGTCACATTTGAATTGACCGATTCAAATCCGTAGCGATCCTGATAAATCGGACTACTCCCCTTGCAGCAGAACCAGGCATTGTACAAGACCGTATGCGCGCAATTGATGCTGCGAATGTTCACACCGGTATCTTCCGTCTTCATGCCCAGTACCCAGAGATGAGCGCCGTCATTGAGAATGCGCACCTCGTTGTGCCCCTCCGGATTGAAACTTCTGATCCAGACGCGGTTGCCGTCACGCATTTCCATTTTTCCGGCGCCGCAGTCTTCGATATAGGCTTTGCCGCCCCCTACCGTATTCGTATAAATATAGTGATGCCCGCAGGTGCGCAGAATCACCGTCCGATCGGAAGCATGCTCAACGAAGGGGCCTTCGCTCACGGGGTGCTTCATCTCAAAATTATCGAATATGACCACCGGAGCGGTTCCGTCTTCAACCCGGAAAAGTGCATAATCAGTACTGTCTTCTCCTCGGTGCTGAAAGTGCTCCCCAATGCTGATGATGCGCTCGACCGTGCCGCGAACAATCACGGTTGTATCGAATCTAAACGCATCGGAGAGAAACACCGTTCGCTTACCTGCATCGATTGCCTGTTGAATGGCGGCACTGTTCGTACCATACTGCCCCGCGTCAACCCACTCGGTTGCTTGATCACCAATCGCCACTTCCGGTGCGATCTCAACCGGCAGCTTGAGCGTCTGATCGGTGCTGCCGAACATCGAGTACACGGGATCGGAGCTCCACTCATCGACTTCATCGGGAAGTACTGTGCCGCCGCCCGAAGAGTTTGCACACCAGATGCCGGTACCGTAGCCGTTGGCGGAGGTGTTCAACACGTATAGTGTCGTGCTGTTTGATACAACCGCCGTATCGCCGGCTCCCCCGCCTTCGAGCAGGCTGTTGAGAAGCGAATTGGCGCCCCGGTCAAAACGTACTGCGGGAACCGTATTGTTACTGTAAAGGTGATTGATCGGACAGCTTACCCCGCCCTTTTTATAAATTCCCGCCTTGCGCTGGTTGACCACACTGATGCTGTCGAGTGTCAACGAACGCGTCCCGACGCCGATCCTGATACCGTAATCGAATCCGTCAACATGCACTTTTGATATCAACGCCGGCCCGGGCTCACCTTCGTCAATTACCAGCCCGGCTACACCGGCCTTATTCGGATCGGACGAGCGTATGGTCACATTGCGCACCTCGCCCTGATTAGCCGTAAAAAAACTCAACCCGATCGCTCCGGGATTGCCGGAGCCGACATCGATAGTCAGGTCGCGCACCACGCGACGGAATTCCTGCAATCCGTATGCACCGCCAAAGAAAAAGAGCTTTTTCGGATTAGCGGGATCGCTGAAAATGGGGGTATCGTCTTTTATTTTAATTATCGTACTGTCACGGCTTTCGCCCACCCACTGCGGGCGGCGGTAGCCGAGAAACGACATGTTGAATGTATCGGCAACCAGATACGTCCCATTCGGGATATAGATGCAGCGTGCGCCCTGAAATGTCGCCTGCAGAAAGGGATACGTATCATCGGTGACCCCGTCTCCTGTTGCGCCGAAATCACGCTTCACATCATAGTATGAATCATCATCCGCAACCGGAAACGGGATGGCCAGGCACAACGATACCTGCAACACCATTATCCATGCCATCATGCCCCAACGCTTTGCATTCAGCACGTTCATATTCGTCCTCCGAAAATCTAATGAATCGACATGCGCCTGATTACTTCACCAAAGAGATCGCGAATGCGTACGACATACGAACCCGAATTCAGGCCCGTAGTCGAAAAGGTAAACGTTTTCCGGCGCCCCTGCCGAGAAGCTACCCTGCTGCCGTTCAGGGCAAAAATCGCAGCGCTGTGCATAGCACCATGCTGCGATGTAATGGTCAAGTTACCGGTGTGCGGGATGAGCTTGTATGCCGCCACCCGGTATCCGGCACTGCGAATCTGCGCGACTCCCGCCGCCGGCTCTACACCGCCAAAAGTAAACCAGTCATAGGTACCGCTGAATCGCGTGCCGTCTTCTTTGCGTAAATAGACAGTCTGCAAACCGCTGATAGGTTTGCGCAACTCGGTTTCCTGTTCGGCCCACATGCACATGTCGGTGCTGCATTTATCAAATTCCACGACGCCGCTGGTTGGTGCTATGGGCAGTCCGATCTTAATGCGAATCTCTCTTACCGGATTGCAGTACTGAAAACCGCCGCCGGTAAGAAGTTTGCCCATAGCCCGGCACCTGACTGTTGTATACTGGGTATTTTCTCCAAAATCGATACTGTCAAAGCGTATCCAGGAATAGGGATTTGCCCAACTTGCGCCCGAATCGTTCATCGCCCGATTGACTGCGCAATTCGGGTAGCCGGGTTGCATCACTCCGCTGTCGTCTTTTGTTTGATAAATTTCTGTGGGCACAATTTTCTGAGCGCCTTCGCTGGAAGCATCAAACCATTCAAACTGAATAGTATCACCGGCATTAAAAACCCGCGCCAAAGACAGGGATACGGTCAACAAAACGACTGCGTAAACGGATCCGGACATACATGTACCTCCTTTTGCGCCAATACTAACTAACAATTGTTACCAACTGCAAATTGAACGCTTAAATTTTCTATTGAAATTTCTCGTTAGATACAGCATTTATCGAGGCGGCTTAATGTGTCTACGCGTCCCCTGGGCCTATAAATGAATATATATTAACCGGCAACAAATTGCCAAAATTTAACAGGTTAAGGCGCCATTTGCCGGGGTTTGCAGACGCGCCGCCCATGGTTGAAAACCGCCTGAAGCAGGTACCGATTCTCAAATGATACCGCTATGCCGCACTACCGGTCGCTGACCCTGATCATCAGGTATGCGTGGTATGCGAAATTTTGGCGAATCACTTCTTTGCCATTACAGTCGATATGCAGCAAGTAAACAGACGTCACACTGAGCCCGTCGAAAGGTGACAGTATGTCTAGCAGAGCAATGCTGCCATGCGTCGACGGAATCTGCATGACGGCGTGGGAAAAATTTGACGGCTGTGCAAGGCTGATTGCCCGGAACATTCCAGCCTGGGCTTTCATGTCTGGGTTCCCGTGCCCAAAACCCCCTCCCGAGCCCTGAAGGGGTGTGATATGCTGCACCGTGGGAAGAGTAATTTCCCGTGAAGACGGGAATCTACTTTACATACGACTGGATCCCCACTTCCATAAGGGATGACAGAATCAAATTTGCCATTGCGGTGAATCCGGATATAATTTCAAGAACATCGCATGAACAAATCCCTCACCAAACCAATGCAATCGGCCCTGCGCTGTTTGACGGAGGAAATTTCCCGCACTGCGCCCGGCGAATCTTTGAGCAAATCAACTCAACTGGCCGCTCGCGCGCACGTCTCGTCGGTTACCATGCTCAAGGCACTGGCACTGCTCAAATCAAAAGGCTATATCGATAGAAAACCGGGCAAGCCGTATCACGTCATCAATAATGCCCTGCGCCTGGATGCCATTCTGCCGGAGCGCCCCACCGTCACCCCCCTGACCTGGCAACGCATCAAAACATCTTTGCAATCCGATATCATACAGGGTGTGATTGGTGCTGAGGGCCGTCTGCCGAATATGAAGGAATTGCAAAGCATATACACATGCGACTACCGTACCTTACGTAAAGCTCTGGCTTCGCTTATCGAAGACGGCATTGTCGAGTGCGACGGGAAACGCCTGATGACACACCGCATAGGCGGCTCGAGCAGCGGAGGCAAAATCATTTTCATCGGCTATCGCATGCGGCACAGTGAGAATCTGCAATTGAGCAGCTTTCAGCAGTCGTGCCTGGCGGTTGTCGAGGAGCTGTGTGTCAAGGGGCGGATTTCGCTTGAAACGCAAACGCTGCCGCAGCAATTAACCTCCGAGCAGTATCAAAACGAAATCCAGACTCTCTCCCAGGTGGTCGCCCGGGATGCGGATTTGCTTGGTTTCATTGTGTTCCTGACACTCAACTATAAGGTAGATCGGCAAATTATATCGATGCTGGTGCGATTCAACAAGCCGCTGGCGGTATTGCAGGACCAGGATATATTCTCACGTGCTATTTTCAAGCCCTTTTCCAATATTCGTATCTTCGCACCGTCATTTTCGGAACGCGCCGGCTATATCACCGGTCAATATCTCATTGCCAAAAACCATCATAAAGCGGCGTATATCTCCATTTTTCATAACCTGGACTGGTCGACAACGCGCCTTGATGGTTTGCAGAGGGCATTTCGTGAAATAGACCGAGGCGATGCCACGGTAACACCCTTCCTGTTCGACAGGCATGCGCGCGGCACCGAATTTGCCGAGGCCGGTGACCGCCGGTGGGGAACGTTCTCTATCCGCAAGGAACTTGAGATCTGGAAAGATCGCTTTCCGCCGAATACACACAACAAAATCGACGCATTTATCGAAGGGGTGGCAGGCAATACAGCCTTCGCCGAATGCATTTACCAGTCGGAAAAGCTCTTCGACGAGGCGCTGAAGGATGAGAATATTACCGTATGGGTTTGTGCAAATGACATGCTGGCCTTTATTGCCCGGGACTATCTTATGCGTAAAGCAATAAAGATATCCGACGACATTTCGCTGCTGGGATTTGATAATACGCCGGAGTGCCTGCAGTACCATTTGACGTCGTACAACTTCAATTTTCCCGCCGCCGGATACGGCATGTTCGATTATATCACACGTCCCTACTCATTTCTCGCACATCATAAAAATCAGGTGATTGACATTGAGGGACACATTGTCGAGCGCAAGAGTGTGGCGACCCTGGAGTAGATTCTCTCTGCCGGCAGGGAGCGTGATTGTCCGGGCGAGGTAGCTACGGTAGGCGGCGGGGAAATTCCCCAGCCCTGTTCTGTGGTTCTCCGGCGGTGTTCGCCATGCGTGCCGCGCTCCTGGCTATGCCTTCAATCATCGCTCTTCCCGGGCTTGAGCGCCAGCTTGGGTGTCCATGATATTTAGACCCTCAGTTGGTAACTTCTACGATTTTTGCGTATGTTTTTCGCAATATATCAAGATCGATTCCGGCTGACCTCTGACGACTGACGTCTGACCTCTCCGGCGAAGCCGGTTTAGAAGATGCAATAATCATCAAGCATTATTCTGGAGCTTACCTTTCCCGGGACGGTTGAGTACAGATACACCTTTCCGGGTGACGGGGATCGGGGGCGCAGTTTGTCGCTGTGGACGGCCCGCCGATGATCCGGCGAATGTTGCGTTCATGATATTTTGCCGTTGTAGCGGGAACCGCCCAGCGTAATGACATAGCTCCATGTCTCGCCGCCGTCGGTGCTCTCCCATATGGCCCCGAATTCCGGAGCGTCGTCGCTTTTGCAGGGCCCGCTCATGGTGGCGGCCCAGACAATATTCGGATTTGTCGGGTGAAATGCAAAATCGCCGATCTCCCAGCTCGGAAGACCGAAGGTCGTCTGCCACGAGTCGCCTTTGTCAAAGCTGACGCCGATGCCAAGCATATCGCCTCCCAGCATAACATGATTGGCGTCAAGCGGACTGACCGCAATTGAGGTAAGCCGGCCGCCTGATCCGGATTCGCTAAGCGGGGTTCAGGTTATGGAAGTCTGGGCCTGGATGAAAAAAAGACAGGACAAAACAATGGCTGTAGGTTAGGTATAGTACGACATGTTTTAGCTGAAAAAAACGGGTTCATCAGCTTAATCCCCCCGGATAGTGTTTATCGAACGATATCAGGTCATATTACGAAAACAGCAAAATTGTCCGGCTTCTGCTTTGAATATATGCAATGCAGAAATACCGGATCCGGATCGTTGTCGGCATCACGTTTTCAGCGACTGCAGGTTCTCCACTCCCAATCCAACCTGCGTTGACAGCATACCCGCATAGATTCCCTGCCGGTCGATCAACGCATTATGGGTTCCGTACTCGACAATTTCTCCGTTGTGAAAGACCAGTATCATATCGACATGGAATATCGTGCTTAACCGGTGCGCTACGATGAGCGTTGTCTGTCTGCCGAGAAGCCGCTGGATGCACTGCTGAACTTCCTTTTCGGAAATCGAATCCAGTGAGGAAGTCGCCTCGTCCAGAATGAGTATGGCCGGCCTGCGAAAGATGGCGCGTGCGATAACGATGCGTTGTTTCTGGCCGCCCGACAAGGTCGCTCCCCGCTCCCCTATTATCGTATGGTAGCCCTCGGGCAGGTTGCGGATAAATTCGTCGGCATCGGCCATGCGGGCTGCTTCATAAACATCATTTTCCTCGAATTGCCGGCGACCGTGTGCAATATTTTCGAACAGATTCGCGCGAAAGAGAATCGGCTCCTGTGTGACGACGCCGACGTGCTTGCGTACGCTGCGCATGTCAATAGCATTGACGTCGTATCCGTCAATTCTGACATGGCCTTGCTGTGCGCGCAACAGGCCCAGCACAAGATTGACAAAAGTGGTCTTGCCCGAGCCCGATCCGCCCACCAGGCCGATGGTTTGCCCGGTGGTTATTGAATAAGTCAAATCCGCAAACACCAGCGGACCCTGCGCATACGCAAAGTGAACTTGCTCAAAGTCAATCTGTCCGTGCACCGACGACAAGGGAGTCTTGTTCTCGTTCAGCTCGACATCCGGTGCGTCAAGCACTTCCTTGATGCTGTTAATAGATTCGCTGAATTCGGTCAAAACGGGAAACTGGTTGACGAGATTGTTCACCGTTGCCGTCATGCGATTGATGTATTGCAGAAACAACACCAGGGCGCCAACTTGCATCTGCCCCCTGATAATAGCAATCGCGCACACTGCAACAATAAACATGAGAAAAAGCTGCGAAAATGTTTCGATAATCACGGCAAATGACGCAATTCCTTTACGAATTTCACGATAGCGCCCGATTATGTGAATATTCTTGTCGTCAATGCGCTCCTTCTCGTATTCCTCCTCACCATGAATCCGGGTCAGTGTACTGGTTTGAATGAACTGCGAGATGGACTGGCTCAGATCTTCATTCGCCAGGCGGGCTTTGCGTTGCAGAGTGGCAAATAGTCTTCTGAAGTGACGATAAATCAGAAAATAGACCGGGAGACATAACAGATAGAGTACCAGTATTTTCCAGTTTGTCAAGTACAAAACCGTTGCGGTGAACAGAAGCGTATAGGAGACGGCAAAACCCAGTCCAAACAGCATCTCGCCAAAGCGCTCAGAGCGTTCTACATCAACCATGATCTTGGAAAAGTAACGGCCGGATTCGTGCTGGCTGTGGTATTGCATCGACAGCATCTGCAGCTTATGCACAAGCATGTTGCGGATGTCGCGGGTAATGCTTTTGATGATGACGGTGGTTTTGGAAACATAAATCCGGTGCAACACATAATTGACGCCCCCCAGAATCGCACCAAGTACGATAGTACCAAATATTAAATCGATGCGTTCAGCGGGTATGAAATTATCGATGATAAATTTTACGGCAATCGGATAGGCCAGATAGATGGCATGCTTGACGGCAAAGATGGGTGCCAGGACCGGCAATTCCCATTTATGCCGTGCCAGAAAGGAAAAGTAGAACTTCAGTGCGTCTGATATGGATACCGTATTATCGCGCATTGATCCCCGTGTAAATGACAGTCGCGGCCACATTTTGAGCGCGGGACTCATATGTCACTATACCTGTTGCGGGTGCGCAGTGGTTAATCGCAGGCTGCCGGCGATGGGCGCCTGCGGCGGGTAAGCAGGGAGTTGCGGTCGGGAAGAACTGCCGACAATCGAGGATAGCTGCAATTACCGCAAGAAATTGCTCCATTGTGTCTTCCCCCAATCCGATATCAACACTTCAATTAAACTTCGGCATGGCCGAAAGACTACCGCCACCACGTGATAGTGCGCAGGTTTATCTGCATTAAAATAAATCAGAAATGTTGAGTAGTACTTAAATAAATGGCAGAAACTGGCCTTGTCAATGAAATTATATTACAATAGTAATGCCGTTGTGCAGAAAGGATGATAATTTATTTACATATTGACGAACGATAGAGCATTATTTTCCGAACTACCGGCTCTTACCATGCGTTGGTTGTTCGCATTCAGCTTACTTTTCATTTGCAACCAGCAGATCTGCAGCGCTCCTTCGGCTCCTCAGCTTGTCAACCGCTACTTTGCTTCGCTGGATTCACTCATGCGTGCAATTTCGCTCGACAAGGCAACTCGCACGTCTCAACTGCGCACGGCCGACCGGCTCATGGCGGATATCGTGGGTAATCATCCTGCTATAGAACAGCTCATCCGCACCAATTCACGCGGCAAAGTCATCAATGAAATTATTGACGGGCGCATTGCGGCGCATACCTACCGGCGAGTAGGCAATCAGAAATGGTACCGCTATATTCGGCGCAGCGGCGTTCCCTATTACAGCTATCTCAAGCGACGCAAAACCGGGAAGTACTACCTATTCTGGGCACGCCCGACCAAATATGAAGGCCGATTCGGCGGATCTGTATCAGCAAAGATCGGATTGCAAAAGTGTTTCGAACAAATTGCACTTAGATATGATGTCAAATTCATGATTGCCCTTGAATCCGGTACACTCTTTACCAATCTGGAAAATCCTGCAAATGAAAAGTTGACAAATGCGCTTCTATCAATTCCGGGGTTCGAGGAATTAACCATTTCATACGTTCCGCAACCAGCCGATCCTGAGCCGGCCCAGTCCCCGCGCACCGCCGCAGCAATGGCGCCTATGCCGAAAACACAAGGCGAGGATCAATCCGACAATACAACCATAATATGGTTCCTGCTTGGCATTGCACTATTGGGAGTTGCCGCACTGGGAGTATACTACCTCATTAACAAAATGAATCAGCTCCGTGAGAAGCGGCTCAATCAGGGTGAATTCCTGTAATGCCCTCCCCCTGCATTTCCTGCTCCCTGATGAGCAAAAGAAACCGCATATCTTGCATTACTTCGTGCAAATAAATATTATACTATTTGTTGGTCAGTTAGACACTGCCCTTCATACAAGTAAAAAAGCTCACGCTTTGCATCGGTTCAGCAGCAAAACTTTACAAGGGGAACTACATGAAAAAGGTATTGCTTTGCATTTATGCGTTTAATTGTCTCGTACTGCAATCTTTGGGCGCTGATTTTGACGGCATAGCCGTATTTGCCCAGGGCGGAAAGCTGCCACCCGTCGACATTAACATCCTCGATATTCGTAGTGGTCAAATGTCACGCATATTTTACGATTCCAGTGAAAAAAAGACAAGCATGTGCATGTCACCCGACGGTAAAAAGATCGGTTACTCAACGTCAAGCGGCCGCTTTTATACGGTTAATATTGACGGCAAGGGGCACACGATGCTGCTTGATCAGAACATTCGATCCGAAAAAGTGACTTTCAACTGGACGAATAACGGTCTTTTCTGGCTGGGCAAGCTCCCCTCGCCAAAGAATGGGACAGCAGTCTGGCACTATGATTTCAACGAAGACACCAGCGGCGTAATTTACGGATGGGAATACAGTCAATACGATGATCGCAACCAGTACGAATTCAGCAGAGGCAGCCTGGACTACATCGCAACAGGAAACCTCGGTCTGAATTTTTATATCAGGGCCAGTCGACCGATTCCCTATTCCGTGCTCTTCGACACGCTGCAAGGCTCGCAGGGTGATTCAATAGTGCGGACCTGCAAAAAAAACTACTGGTATACGTATGTATCTTTCAGTGATTACAGCTACTCCAATCCCCGGGAAACCCTGCACAGCTCGTGGGGTCACGGGGATGCCATGACAATTGACGAGCAATACATGTTCTTTTTGCAGGGATTCGGGTGCTATTGGGAGCAGACAGCAGACTTTAGCGATTCGCCCGACATGGGTCACAATGGCTGGCGGGTGATCCGTATTTCGGAGGTAAAGCAATCCCACGCGATGTCACCTCCGGGAGCACGTAACGTCAGCGCACCTGCGATCTGCAAAAATGATAATGATTTGCACGGCTATACCGCGAATGAAAACAACACAAAGCTGCATTATATCTGGAACTGGACAACCAGATCCGACACAATGTTCGTCTGGGAAGGAGATCTTTCGTTTGTTGCATTTTACAAAGGCGACCCGGGCAGCAGCGGCCCGCAATTGGCAGTTTCGCCGTCGGAACTTGTCTTTAACGTGGCGCAGGGAGCGACCTCGGTCGACGATAAGGATGTGACCATAAGCAATATCAGCAGCGGAGCTTTGGGTAATGCAACGCTCAATCTCGCCCCTGATTCGGCATCGCAATGGCTGAATACCTCCATATCCGTATCCGGCAACAGCCAGACAGTCACGAATTCAATTACCGTTTCCGCCATATCCGGCTATCCTGCCGAAGCAACGGTGACCGTATCCGCACCAGCAGCATCAAATTCAGAAACATACACGGTGCGCGTCATTCAAAGCAATCTCTCCTCACCCGAAAATCTTACGACAACAGCAGTCGGCGACAGCTTGCTGGATGTCAAACTCGAGTGGGACTACACAAGTACCGGTATTGACAAATTCATCATTCAGCGCAAAACCACCGGTTCATGGGAACAAATTGCAGTTGTCAACTCATCCAACAAGACATATACCGATACCTACGTTGCCATTGACCAATACACCTACCGCGCAGCCGCGGCCAAGGACGCCGACACTTCCGGCTACTCGAATGAATCAAAAATCAATGTGGCCGGTGTGCAATGGATACGCGTATTCACCCCGCACAACGACGACTCACTCTATGCCGGATCGACCGTCGCCGTCACGTGGGAAAACAACCTGGTTGATCAGATAAAGATCCGGGTCACCAATGACGGATGGACTACAAATCAGCTTATCACCGATCAAGGCGGCGTGCGGCCAACCGATGCCACATGGCAGAATTTTACTTGGACAATTCCCGCTAACTGGGCCGGCACAGATATATCGTTCGAAGTTTCACAATACGAAGACCAGTTCAAGGCGTATTCCGGCGTTGCCCAAGTATATTCTTCCAGTTCTGCTTCCAGCTCCTTGCATTTGTTCAGACCGTCTCATACCGCCGTCAGGGTGCACAACAGGTGCGTGAGAGTTGCATTACCAGGCCAAAGCGAATGGACTGCCAACCTCATCAGCAGCAATGGTCGCACACTGAAAACGCTGTCGGCAGCGGCGCCGGGTAGCTACGAATGGAGCTTGCAGCAGCTTGGCGCTGGTGTCTATTATGTTCAGTTGTTGAGAAACGGACAGTCTCGTTTAATCACGCCGCTGGTAGTGGAATAAATTGCTTCGGCTTTGCAGCCAATGCCCCCATGACCGACGGCGCACAGCAGTGAGCAGGATGCCGAAACCGGCATCCTGAATTTTACCCTGCCTAAGGTTTCACATACACATCACCTTTGCCGTTGCCGCTATACGTATTGTCTGCAATCCCGGTGACGTCCGTATCTCTTTCGGCATATACGGCATAGTGCTCAGAATCTTTGATGGTGCAATTTTGTACCGTTACGGCAACATTGTCAATGTAGATACCGTTGGTAGCCTTTTCGATAGTGCACCAGGTTAGAGACGTGTTGGAAGTTGCTTCATTGTCAAGGTAAATGCCCCCGTTTCCGGCGCCGCTCGATGATCTGTCGTATCCCCAATAGGTGCCGCTTACCGAGGCCGTAAACGTAATCGGATCACTCTGCGTGCCGTTTGCAGCAAGCGTGGCGACGCCGCTGTAGCCAACTTGAAAATATGCATCGGTGAGCAATTCAAATTGTGCTCCGGGCCGAATCGTTACCAATGTGCCACCCGTAGCACCAATGTCAATAGTTCCGTCGACAATGTACGGAGCATCGTGCTTTTTCCAGACGGCGTCATCTTCAACGTCATCGCCCTCAATCAGAATGCCGCCTTTGGTATTGCCCGCCACACTGCCGGTTCCGGACAAGTTGCCGACCTTGTGCGCTTCAATTTTAATTCCGTAATCGCCGTTACCCGTCAATACATTGTTCAGGAACGACGCGGAATCTTTCGGTGAGCCATCATGATCAAACTCGACTCCGGTTTTGTCGCATGATGAGATAGTGCTGTTTGATATTTCCACCGCGGCCTTTTTAACATAAATACCGTTGGTGGCATTGGTTATGGAAACATACCTGAGCGATGTATTTGAAGTTGCTTCATCGTCTAAATATATGCCTCCCGGGCTCGTGCTTGACGAGTAGCCCCAACTGGTACCAGATACGTTGTTCGTCATAATGATCGAATCGGATGCGGTTCCCTGCGCAATCAGCGTCGCAATGCTGCTGTAGCCAACCCGGACATACGCATTCTGATTGAACCTGAATTGTGCGCCCGGCCTGATGGTGACCGTGTTGCCGCTTGTTGAACCGATGTCAATCGTGCCGTCAACCACATAAGGTGCATCATGCTTTTTGATAATTGCATTTTCTTCTATATCATCGCCGTCCACAAATATACCGCCTTGGGTATTGCCGGCTACCGATCCGGTTCCCGAAAGTTTGCCCAGGCTGGTGGCTTCGATATATATGCCATATTCCGCATTTGCGGATGTGACGTTATTAAGAAACGATGCAGAATCAACCGGCGATCCATCAAAATTAAATTCGATTCCATAGTACAGATTTGAAGCTATTCGGCAGTTTGAGATTTCAATTTGAGAACCTTTGCAATAAACGCCGGTAGTCGCCGAGCTAACCACGCAATACTGCAGGGAAGTATTGGATGTAGTATTATTGCCCAGCCAGATGCCGCCACTGCTTTGGGTACCGGATTCGTATCCCCACTTGAAACCGGTGCCGCTTGCAATGAAATAGATCGAATCCTGCTCCGTGCCTTGTGCTTTGAGTGTCCCGGAACCGGAATAACCGACCCGCAGGTACTCACTTTTGTCAAATTTGAGCACGGCCCCGGGCCCGATGACCAGCTCACCGGCAACATCGATTTTGCCTTTGACCGTTAGGGTGATATCTTCGCCGAACGTCACCTTGGTGCCCGCCGGGATATCAAGGCCGCCGGTGCAAATCACGTACTGCGCATTGGTATTGGTATAGCTTTGCGTACCGGATGCATCGCCGCAGATCTCAATCGTTTGGCCCGGAGTTCCGGAATTGCCATCAGGATCATTTACGCCGCATGAATTAAGCAGTACAGCGCATGAAAGTGGGATACTCAACAAGAGGGTTCTCACGTCTGTTTTGCGCACCATGCGTTCCTCCTTTGGGTTGGTTTCTTTATATTGATATCGTACTGGATAACTACACGAGTATCGATGCTTAAATATAATCAATCATTCGTGCCCGGCAAAAAAATTATCGGTCTCGAATTGATTTAAAAGTAATCAATAAAGTGGAAGATAAGTCTGGTGGCGCGCCGCACATCCACTTATGATCCACTTTCTGCCGGATTTCTTCTTTTGCGCTTCACGACATCGACCGCTCCGTATTGAATAATCGGCAATTGCGCATGATGAACTGCTCAATACCCGACGGCCTGGACTGCATGATGCGCTCGAAGTCATTCACCGGCTGCCGTTGCCTGCCAAACCGCGGCAGATAATGCAGCAGCAGCATAATGCCGATATACGACAACGGTGTTCCATTCGTCAGTTTGTACCAGATGTAGCGCATGACAGAAGGACTTTCGTAACGCAATGAGGTTGCGCACACTGCGTTGATTCGGTCCACAACCTCCCCGAAACCCAGGTAATCACCACCCGCAATCTCGACGGCAGTATTGACATGTGCATCCGATTCGAAAATAACTTTCGCGGCCAGCCTGCCGATATCATCAACATCAATCCAGTTGAATTTGAGACCTCCCGACGGCATGAAGATGCGCCGATTAGCCTTTATCTCGTCATACAGAGTCGTGGTGATATTGTCCATGAAATAGCCCGGCCGCAAAAAAACAGAGGGAATAGTCAATTGACGTATGCGTTGTTCGATTTTTGCGTGCGGAATGTAGCTCATGCGTTCGGCCCCCATCACCGACAGGAACACAACTTTCGTGTGATGTTTCTCAGCTATCCGATCAAGAAGGGGATACACATACCTGGCTACATTCCCGACCTGCGGCGGACGCAACAGGAAGACCAGCGCGGCATCGTCAACATGCTCAAAACCGATGCCTTTCTCCAAATCGAAGTCGACATACTCGATATCATCCCTGCTCAGACGTTCATGTGCCAGTGCGGCATTGCGTGATGCAGCGACAATACGCATTCCTTGCGTATCGATATGCGTGAGCAACGCGCGGCCAACATTGCCGGTAGCGCCTGTGATGATGACTTTGCGCTTCATCCAATTACCATCCCACCTGTTGACCGGTCACGCTGCAAGGACAACCATAATTTTCAATATACACATTAATCCGGTATCCGGGCCACATATTGGAAGCAAAAATGGCATTTAATATGGCAAATCAGGCCGTTTTTTGCTATCTTTACTATCAGGTTCAAAGCCGGTAGATGAACATTCAGTCGACAAAGCGGCAAAAATGACTCCTGAAGCCGGCCGATTGCTGCGAAATGAAAGCAATAAGGGGAATCATGCCTTTTATTTCCAGTGATATTTCTAAGAGCAAAAAATGCTTTCCGCAGGATTGATGGCATTGCTGTGATTTAAGCGTTCAAATTGTCATATGCTTGCAATTAGTCATATTTCAGCAAAACACAGGGGGATTATGATTCGACTCTTCTCGCCAGCGAACCCTTCGCTTAGCACGCCCGGATATGCATTTTTCACTTTCGTAATGGCAATTGCCCTGCCGGTACAACTGGATGCTGCTGAATATTATGTGTCCAAGTCCGGTAAAAGCACCAATTCCGGCAGCAGGCAGGCGCCCTTCGCAACAATCCAGCAGGCTGTTGACAAAATGCAGCCCGCGGATGTCGGCATAATCGAGCAGGGGCTTTATAACGAAAAAGTAGTCTTTCCCCATACCGGAACTTCCGGCAGCCCAATCACCCTGCGGGCGCAATCCGGCGATCACGTCGTCATAACCGGCGCCGATCCCGTATTTGGCTGGACGAAAGTCACCAACAATCTCTATAAAGCGCCTGTTGCATGGGACCTCGGCGTCGGCAAGAACCAGCTCTTCATCAAGGGAAAATGGTACCCCCAGGCGCGCTGGCCCAATGTTGACGACTGGGAGCGTCTCGATTGCGATGCCCGTTTGTCACAGCGCCCCAATCGCTGCGGCGATCGTGAAGCCGCCTACACGACATATTACGCCAGACTTCACAACAAGAACAGCATCCTTGCACCAACCCTCATGGATTGCTGGATTGACAATCTGCGCAAGGGGAGTTCTCCGCACGACGGCTGGCCGGACGGTGAATTGCGGGTCGGCATCAAAGGCCATGGTAAGGAGCTGAACCATCCCGGCGATAATCCATATAATATTCTATACGGCAAGCCGCGCGATTATTGGAGCGGCATCGGCTTCTGGTGCCAGGGCTGGTGGTGGGGCGGCGGCGGAAAAGTAACCGGCTCGGTGGACGGCAATCGGGGTAATGTTACGGGAGTATTTCTTACCATTGACCTTTCGCGCCTGCGCTGGCCTTCGCATGCCGTAGTTTTCGGACACACCGAATTCATCGACGTCCCCGGCGAATGGACGGTCAAAGACGGTATGCTCTATCTCTATCCCCCTCCAGGCGTCAACCTCGAAAGCGGCGATGTCACGCTGAAGCGACGGCAGATTGCGCTTGATTTTAGCGAACGCGATTACGTACACGTCGAAGGTTTGTCGGTACTCGGTGCGGGTGTGCGCATGGACAGCTCGGATAATTGCACGATCGACAATTGCCACTTCTACTGTCTGAGCCACTACTGGTTTGCCGATTGGTCGGACGGCGACGCCAACGGTCGCGGCAACCGGGATTCCGTCACAGCAGGCCTGCGCGGCATCAATGTCAACGGCGTCAACAACGTGATCAAAAATTCGTCCATCGTCTACAGCGCGGCCAACGGAATTATTCTTGACAACGTCGATAATACCGTCACGAATTGCTACATCGCAAATATCGACTATGTCAACACCTATGCTTCCAGCATTTATGATGCGAGAGACGGGTGCGAAATCACGCACAGCACATTTACCCATGCAGGCAGGTCGCACCTCACCGGCATCAAAGCCGCCAAAGTCAACCACAATAAATTTCTAAATTCGATGCTGCTCTCCGGCGACGGCGGAACGGTGTATTCGTCAATCGGCGGTATAGTCGAAATACCTTTTGACGTATCGTATAACTGGTTCAGCGGGTGTTTCGGATCGGACGCAACCTACTTTTATACCGATCACGGATGCCCGACCGGCGCGC
Organism: Chitinivibrionales bacterium; assembly: GCA_014728295.1. Lineage (GTDB taxonomy): Bacteria > Fibrobacterota > Chitinivibrionia > Chitinivibrionales > WJKA01 > WJLW01. Next base: position 28,661 of record WJLW01000019.1, read on the forward strand.
TGTTTCATCACAATGTCATATTCGACACCGAAAACCCGGATAACTTCGCTCCCTTTGCGGCATGCGGAGTACGCGTATTCAACAATACGTTTCTGGCCGACATGAACCACCCCAACTATGTCTTTTCGATCAAGGATACGAATTTTTTCGACTCGACGCTGGATAAAAAAGCGTGGGCAAACAATATCAACGCTGCATATGACAAGACAAGCTGGAAATTCAGCGACCTTGCCAATAACGACGCAACACTTGCCAACGGCTCTCCGGCTATCGACGCTGGGATCGAAATTCCCGGCATTACCGACGGATTCAATGGCGGCAAGCCCGACCTGGGGGCGTATGAATCCGGTCAAGCTGCCTGGTCGCCGGGACACGACTGGGGCCTGCCGGTTATCGAGGAGACGCTGTGGCAAAACGTCGCTTCCCCGGTGGCATCGAATTCGCCGCATAGCACGGCAAGTGCGCACTCGCCGGCAACGACACAACGCCTGTCGCACGGTTTCAGATTTACAGCCGGCGACCTTGCGACAACCGTCACGATCTTTAACGCACTGGGCCGCCGGTTCTATCATCGCACGCTGCTCAAAGACGAGTCGTTCATTCTGAGTAGCAGTGCGCTTCCGGCCGGAGTCCATTTCGTAAAGATGCACAACCTCAGACATACCCGGATTATCAAGTCAGGAGCATTTTAATGAACAACCGCATATCGAATATTTCGACTCGCATGCGTCACCCCGTACTCATGCTGTTTGTGCTGCTTATTTCTTTCGTCCGGGCCCAATCTTCGCCGCTTACGGCCTTGCTACAGAACGATCCAAAGAAACGGGCGGAAGCCGGCATGTGGCTTTGCCACTATCCTTCAAACACGGTCGATCATATTTACGAAAAAATGATTCAACATGCTTCGTTTGCGCCGGACGGCAAACGCATTGTTTTCACGCAAGGCAATGAAATGTTCACAATAAACAATGACGGTACCGATCGCATTTCAGTGCTTTCCGACAACACCCTCGGCAGCACCAGCAAGCTGTACTGGACTACCAACGGCGTATTCTGGCTCGACGACAATAAAATCCATCGTCTGATTGTCGATACGAAAACGCACTCGACCGTGTATGATCTTAATGACGCCGGCGAAATTTGCGATCCGAGCGACATTTTCTCGGCAAGCTCCGACGGCAAACGCATGTGGATAGCAGCCTACATCTATCCGGCCGGTTCCGGTGAGTACAACTGCACCAATCCGGCTACCCCCTATTTTATCTGGAACGACGACTTTACCAATGCACAGATCGCCTATCACAGGCGGGTCGGTCCCGGCATCATGACCGGCAGCGGACATGTGTACCAGCGCATATCGCACTATAACCACGACATGTACCTCACCCGGCAGAATTCCGGCTCATCGGTCCAGGTGCTCGACACAAATCTGCAATTTCCTTTTGCCTTCGATCATGCGCGCAACCGCGGCTTGTGCAATGCCGTCAACAATCCCGATCTGATCGGCGTAGCCGCCTTTGAGGACAACAACGGCTCGAATCGACACCTTTACTTTGTTAACCGCACCAGCCATCAGATTTCCGGTGAATTCCCCTGGCCATGCGATCCATGCGACCGCGTCGACTATGCCTCACTCTGGGACGGAGCCCTTCCCGATCCGCATGACAACCGGCCCTATATCATAGTCGACAGTACCTTCATGACCTTTGATCTCGTGACTGATCACAACGAATTTACCCGAACGGCAACGGTTACCAATCACGGTACGGCAAGCCTGGCAAAGCTGACAACAAGCGCCGACGTCGACTGGCTTGTTCCGAAGGTCAACGGCAACGGCGGCGACGAGCAAACCATAACCTATGCGCTTGATCTGTCCATACTCAACGACTGGCGCGCCACCGCGCATGTGACCATTTCGGGCGGCGGTGCCTACAATTCGATCCTCTGCACGCTGAAGGTGAAAATGTCAACCGATATGCCCACACCGACCGACCTGCAGGTGACTACTTCCGGTACAACGGCACAGCTTACCTGGCAGGACAACGCCGGCAGCGAAAAAGGCTACATTATCCAGAAATACATGTGGGGAGGAACCTACACCGAGATCGGCAGAGTCGACGCAAATGTCGTGACATTTACCGACAACAGCTTCAATCCCGATTCGGCAACCTGGTATCGCGTCAACGCGTATGCGCTTAATCAACACGGCAAGGAAGTGTATTCCGACTATTCTTACGAAGTTTCGCTGGGGACTCCCGTAAATAACCACCCAACACCGCTTCAGGAAACGCATCGCGTATCACCGCATTCCATACGTATCACCGCCCAACCCGGCGGATACGCCCTCCATTTTGCCGCACCTGCCACACTGCATGTCGAAATGTTCGATGTGCGGGGGAAACTGCTGTACCAGACGCGGCACAACTTTGCAAGCGGTACTCCGCTGTACATCACCGCATCCCGCACTACCCCGTACCTCCTGCGATTGACCAGGGACAACGATGTCCGCTCAGCCGGACGCATTATTCGCGTTGCACCGTAATCAACGTCGGCCGGCAATACAACGGCGCACCGCAACGCGGCTGCCGTCGTTGCGATCGGCGATAAACAGCACCAGCGCGGCCGGAAGTGCACTCCGGTCAAACCGGGCAATACCGTCGACCGGCGTGAGGTTCATCAACAGCGAACCGTTCGGCAGATACAGCCCGACTTTGCGGATTGTCTTATCACACACGATGGAATTGCCCTCGATGCTGATTCGCGCCGCGCGTTCGAGCTTCATATTGTGCTCTACTTCAACGTTTGCGCAGGAATCGGCGAGCCAGCATTCTTCCACGAAATTGTCCGGCACGTCGACGTACAATGCGCCGAAGTAAAATCCCCGGTGAATTTCTTTGGTCGTATCGGCCGTTGATACAAGCCGCAGATCGACCGAGTCTTTGAGATTGATCGCGGTAATATGCTCAATTTTTTTAGAGGGTTCGAGAATCGGGATTGTCGGATGCGGCCACTTGCGTACGATGAACTCACTGGCAACAGCATAGTAAGGGTGCGTCGACCATTCGCTGTGCGCCCATTCGGCCGAACTCGGCATGCCCGTATCAGCATCGGAAGGGGCAGGCGCGATGCGGTACTTTTTGACAATTTCGTCCTTGTCATTAATGACAAATACAATTTCGTGAAAAAACCATTCCCCGAAATCCGGATCGCATACGGCAAATCCATTGAATTGTGGTGAAAAACCGAAATCGAGAAACATGAAGGTATTCTCATGCCTCCTGCTCTGGGACGATGAAGGATTGCAGACTTGCAGTGCAAAGGTCGAATCTTTGCCTTCCTGATCTTCACACGTGAGGTGGTGAACCGCAATGGCCGGCTTATTGAGCGGAGATGACACCTCCTTAATAAAACCTTTCTTGCGATATTCAGCCGAACTGAGGTATTGACCCGAATATGATGCGCCGCCAAAGTAGGAACCGCCGGAAAACAGCGTATCAACCGTTCCCGGAACTCCATTGGGACAGGCGCGTTGCAGCATTGCGCCACATCCTTCCCAGGCATGCTTGTCGGGATCGCTGTGCGTTCCGCAGGTAGCCCACACGACGGTGGGCACATCGCCACTCTGCAAAAAGCGCGGCGTCCATCCTTTGCCGCTGTCGGATACCCGGATTGGTTGGGCGTCGGGGTCGGTTCTGATAATCCATGCCGTTGCCGGTTCCGAGCTTCTGCCGTCTCCCAGCGATCCGCTGCTGAAAGCAATCCACTCGCCGTCGGGGGACATCGCCGGATTCGAGCACTGCGGAGCGTTGTCAAGCGCGTGCGCCAGGGGCGTCTGGTCCGAGAAATCAACATAGTGCAACCGGTGTTCCGCATCCGTAAAGGCTGCCTTGACCTTACGCGTTCCAAAAAACTGCTCGATATCCTGTGAAGATGCGATACGTACATTCGGTGTCGCGCCCACAATGCAGGTACACGCCATCGCAAGCAAAAGTATCGAACTCAGCGCATGCCGGAGTCGATGTGCATTCATGTAAATTCCTAGCTGTGGATTACCAAAAACAGCGCAGAGAGCCCCATTCTCCGCACCGATGGAATATGCTCATCGGGTTCGGACAAGATCGTGGTCACGGAATCAGCATCGGCTGCCGTATCTGCAAATTCTTGTTCTTCAGGCCGATCACGTACATGCCGGACGAAGCTGTGTCCCTTACAAAATAAGATGTGCGCGGGGGCAAGGCAAGACAAAACAGGTGGACTGTTCACTCAGAGACTATTAAGCAGTCGCGTGGTTAGACGAGAACCATTGCGTAGCTGTGCATTGACTACCAAGGTTCCATTAGGAACCGGTGCACTCCCGCCAAGATAAAAAGTTACTGCTCCGCTTGATTTAAATCTTCGATACAGGGCACCATCCAGGCCATAAACTGCCACTGATGTAAGTGGTTGACTGGCGACAATTCGATTGGCGACAAGGTTAAGCTGTACAGCCTGAGTCCCGATACCGATCTGATCAATAACACGGTTGCTCATTGGAGTGCACGGCTCACCATCTTCGGTCAACCAGCATTCTTCCTGAAATCCTGCAGGGACTTCAACCCAGAGGGCACCGAAATGGAAGCCCCCCCGATTGTCTTTCAACGTATCGTTGGTGGATACAAGGCGTAAGTAAAGTGAATCCTTCAGATCAATCGCGCTGACATGTTCTATCTCTTTGAAATTCTGCAGGAAATCGAAGCGATCATGTTTCCACTTGCGGTTAATATATTCTACGGCAACCCCAAAATACGGGTGAGTGGACCATTCGGAATGGGCCCATTCGCTATTGGTGACCACACCGGTATCGGTGGTTGCCTCGACCGAGTCAATGCGATAACCGGTTACGATGTCGCCGTTGGCATTGGCCAGAAAAATGATCTGGTGAAAGCCCCAGTCACCAAAGTCAGGCTGACAGCTTGACACCCCGAAATTACCTTCATAGAAACCAAAATCAAGGTACATAGCCAGATTCTGATATCGCTGACTCTGTGAAGTTGATGGATTACAGACTTGCAGTGACACGGTGGTATCCACGCCCGTCTGGTTATCGCAGGTCAGGTTGTGATAGTGCACTGGCGGCAGCAATGGCGCTGACAGATCCTTAATGTGGCCGTTGGTGGCATACTGGGCAGAGCTGAGGTAAAGACCATCATACGATGCACCGCCGAAATAGGAACCTCCGGCATACAAGGTATCTATCGGTCCCATCACTCCACCGGCAATCGTCCGCTGAAGCATTGCGCCGCACCCATCCCAGGCGCGTTTGCCTGGTTCCGGATTCGCACCACATGATGCCCAGACAACGGTAAGCTGCTGAGCGCTTTGCAGAAACCGGGGCGTAAAGCCGGCATCAGCTTCCGAAATCTGGATGGGCATCGCATTTTCACGTGTTTCGATAATCCAGGCGGTGCTTTCTGCATCGGAACGACCGTCTGTAAGGGACCCTGTTTGATAGGCAATCCAGTTGCCATCCGGTGACATTGCCAGGTTCGAGCATGCCGGTGTATTCAGCATTGCATGTATCCCCGGGGCTTGTGTGGAGAAATCGACAAAATAGAGCTTGTGGTCCAGATCGGTAAAAGCGACCTTGACAGCGCGTGTTTCAAAGAATTCCTGGACGGCAGCAGGATCGGCAATACGTGCATTGGGTAAAGCAGAAACCCATGTAGTGCATGACAAAACGATCGTCAGGACAAAAAGCTTTGGTGCATTAGATGGAGATACGATCATGCCAACCTCAATTTATTAAAGTAATTAAAACGGTGCAGAGGGCCCCTCTCTACACCGTGGCATTTTCCCTACACGGCAATAAAAGAAATTTTTAGTGAACGATCAGGCTTTGCGTTATTTCCTGTGCGCCGTTAACAACGTTTAGCACATGCATACCGGTTGCCAGGGAATTCAACGGAATACTGAGTGATGACTCATTGGTATTTTTAACCATGATGCGGCGGCCGTTTATTGAATTGACCGATACCGTCGATGAACCAGCTTCGGGCAAATCAATGGACAGAAAGCCATCCTTGTTGACGACCGAAATGGGGTTTCCGACCATGGTGTTAGTTGTGTGACCAACCGTACCGGTCGGACTGCCCTGTGTGTCGATAACGTAAAAGACATGGCTATCTTTATGATATTCGGCAAATGCAATCCACAGCGGAGCCTCTGACACATCGTAGTCATCATGGGAAAATCCAGCATTTGACGGAATGATCAATTTGACGGTGATCAGGTTGTGCCGCGAGGAGCTAAATCCGATCGCGCTGCGAACCTGCGAGCTGTTCAGCCGCAAGCCTTCTTCACCCTGAGGATAAGCGAACATGTTGCGCCAGGCCTCACTGCACATATCCGGCCAGATACTGTTCGTTGCGATAAAACTGGGGGCGGTCGTTACCCTGTCGGGGCGAACGCCGCACCGACCATCAGGACGGGTCTAGTGGCCAAAGTACATGTCTGTTTCTCCGCCGCTACCAACAATGAATTTTACCTCGACGGTATCGCCGACGTCACCGTACAGCACTCCGAATTCGCCGGGTTCGTAGTATTCAAAGCCGTTTGGATTCACATTGGCACCGGCTGGTACCGGGTCGGCGCAGATCCTCAGCCTTTCGTCGCTGTTTCTCGATGAGAACCACGCGCAATCCGAAAAAGCAGAGAATGATAGCGACAGAATAAGTGATGGTACAGCGATTAGCCGAAGGCACTTCATTTGATAACCCCTTTTTAATGAATCGAAAGAAAGCGTACTAAGTCGCTTCATAAGGTCCCTTTCTATCGCTTGATTCTCAAGCGAATGCTGAATGATGCAATTTGAAATGCTTTTGCTCGTATCAGGCTCCTCAACTCAGAAGCGCATCCACGATTGCTTTTGCCTTTAATCTACTCAGACAAGACGGAAAAATGGCAAAATTCTATTTATTTCATAGTGTAGATATTATATTTATTATATAATTTGCAGGACTTACCATGAAGCATAATTCATCCCCCGCACTACGCAAGGCAATTGACTTTTTGGAGAAGGCGCTCCAGTCGGATGAGGCAAAATCCGAAGGGCGTCTTCCGCCTTTGGCACAACTTGCGGCGATGAGTGGTGTCTCACTGGTAACCATGTGGAAAGCTGCGACGGTATTCAAGAAGCGCGGATGCATTGAAATGTATCCAGGTCAGGGAATTGTCGTCAAAGCGTATCGTACTGATGATTCACCACTTGACGAATTCGAATCAATGCTCCCCTCGAAATCGAATCGTCAAACCTGGACGCGCGTTGCCGTTGAAATAGAAAAAAGCATCCTGAACGGCGGTCTGGCACGCGGCGCGACCTTGCCTTCCTGCAAAGAGCTTGCACAACAGTTCGGCACTTCATTTCCCACGCTGAAAAAGGCCCTGCACCATTTATCGCGTCTGGATATAATTACCCCGCACAAGCGCCATTATGCCGTACCCACACTTACTCATCGTCGTTCGGGCGCGCACATTGTGTTGCTCAAGCCGATCGACCTGTGGGGGCGTTCCATGTTTTACGAAACGATGTTCGACACCATGTTCAAGCATATCGAAGACCAATGCGCCCGCTTGGCATTGAAACTTGACATCGTCGATTATCGGGAAGGCGCCGGCGAATTATCCTTTTATCCGCTTGGCGACACCGACACCATTGAATTTCCTGCCTCCGAGAATGTTCTGGGGTACCTCTACCTTCACCAGAAGCGTGCTGCAACGCAATACCGTATTCTAGCACATTTGAACGCTTCTAAAAAGCCGACAGCCATACTTGACACAAGTCAGGAAGTTATCACGCAGCACAATATCAGCCCGGCGAGGCATCGCATTTTCAGTTGGGCCTCCGGCTATCAGGCAGGCGCAAAGGCTGCGCACTATTTTCTCGAACTGAATCATACCAGGATGGCATACATTTCGCCTTTCCACGCACTTAAATGGTCTCAGCAACGCCTTGAAGGAATGCAGGACGTCTTACGCAGGGCTGGTTTACCCGATGGAGTTGAACCACTTGTTTTTGATAAATTTGACTCGACCTGGAAGTTTTACCAGCACGCACGCCAGACCTCCCGGATGGATTCTTTATCACAGGCATATCATGAATGGCGCGAGCAAATCCCTGCGGCAACGGCAGGACACCTCGATCTCATTATGGACTGGGCATTGCGCGAAACGATCGAGCACGCCGAAATCTGCCACCGTACCTATCCGCTTCTGGACAGGGCCCTCAAGGACCAGAGCATTACCGCCTGCGTGTGTGCCAACGATCTGATAGCCGTTATGGCACTGCAATATCTCAAGCACAAAGGGATTAACGTCCCGCAACGCCTTTCACTTTTCGGATACGACAACTCGCTGCAGGCCCTCAAGCTGCGTCTCACCTCTTTCGAATTCAACATGCAGCCCATCGCCACAGCCATGCTGCAACACGTGCTGCAGCCACCCGATCCGCTCCGCAGCAAAGTGAAACCGCTTCTGGAGATAGATGGTTATATTGTTACGCGCACATCCACGGCACCGCGTGCATAAGTACGAAAACTCGGTCGAAATACAATGTAAAGGAAGAAACAGTCCGTCTTCCAAAGCGTCCCTACTCAACAATCAATCATCAATCAATCATGCAAATTCGACTGTGCTCGCCTCAATGAATGATCTTGCGTGTATGCCCTTGACGGGAGCGGGAGCGCAAAATAACGATTCCCTGCTTAACGTCAGCGCTTCTCACAGAACCATTATGGCGTGTGTCTATTATCCGGCCCTGCAGAGAATACGCCTGCAATGAGCTGTGGTTGCCGATTACCGATGATCTTTGCGCCGAAATATGATTCGAAGCCGTTGCCCCGCTTGCCAGTTGATAATCCTGCTGCACTGTTCCCCCGTCGCCGCGGCAGAACAGCGTCAGTGTTTTGGGGCCGGTGATTTCGGTCGGGACGGTAAACTGCACCTGATTGCCGGAACCGATCGCCACCTCACCCAGATTGTCTGAATTGGCGTCATAGCCCCAACTGATATTGTCGCCTTCCGCATTGAGGGTTATGGTCGAACCCATGACCAGCTCGGTATTCTGCGCGGGTTCGAGAATAATGACCTCCTGGGGAGGAGGAGGAGGTGTGCCCGTCGAAGAGTAGAGTCGCTCAGACGGTCCGGCCCCACTTGGCCGTGAAAAATTGCGGTCGGTTGTCATGAGCCACTTGTCAAACTCGTGTCCGTCTTCGCGCATTGAAAATTGGATTACATGGACTCCTGCAGAAGGTACATCTAGGAAAATTTTGTGCTCTTCACCGCAATGGTTGGCGCCGGTTCGTTGCTTGCTGTCCCACCGCCACGAGTTTTTCCCACTACACCATTGCAGCCGCTGACCGCTTGCCGGCCAGGTACCGTTAATGCCGACATGTTGTCCGTTGTCTTCGCCGTTAGTTGAATAGACTCGTGACCAGACATAATATTTTCCCGGCGTATTGAATTTCACTTTGAAACTTATCACGGCCATCTCTCCGGGTGAATTCGAAATATTCTCCCCCCCCTTGAGCGGATCGCCATGAGATCGCCGCGTATCGGGAAGAATCTCCAGATATGCTTTGCCGCTGGCAGTAGTTGCATGGTTCTCATCACCGTCAGGCGTTACGTTCGGAGTGCTGTTTTCGGTGGTCAGGTACCATTTGCGTACACCATCTTTCTCCTGCTTGAAGAAATGCTCGGCCTCAACCGCAACAAGACCGTCGATCTCCTCAAAAATCATTTCCTGTGAATGCACCGCACCCACCAACAGCAAGGCAAAACCGCATGCAAGATTACACATCCGTACAGATAGTTCTGGATGAAGCTTCATCATTTCCCCCGGATTAAAGCGTTTAAAAAAATTCTGATTTACCATGTTCTGATTCTGGGAATAATATAAGCAGAAATGATGTCCAATACACGATTTTTTACTTTTTTTTGTATATATGTTGCTGATAATTCTGACAACATATCTTAAGTAGTTGATATTAAAGGTAATTATTATTTGCCTGGTTTACATTTTTCTACGCGATAATGCTATGTTACCAACGCGAATGCCGGGGAAAGTATCCATAATTGCGCACCATTCAGCGACAGGCAGCACTATTTTTCGCAGATACCTGTCTAGCGCACATCTTTGACTAATCGAGCTGGTGCAACATTCGGCTCGGCTGAACCGACCGACAAGCCCGCTTGCTCACAAGACCATAGTGTCATCAGTTTGTTAAAGCTCGGGAAGGTGCTCGGTGCAGAATTCGAATGACTCCTAAATGCCTGAGCTGGTTGGATTTATTGACTCAAGCTCATGGCGCAGTGCCTTCTCGATCTCCAGCAAAAGATGTTCGTGCGCGAAAGGCTTTCGGAGAGAAGTTGTATAGCCTGTTTCTGCTCTCGCGCCCGGACCGGCATTCTCGCTGTAACCTGAAATAAAAATTACCGGAAGGGATGGACAAATTCTGCGGATACGACGCATACATTCCGTGCCGTTCATGGCAGGCATTATCATATCGATGACGGCAAGGTCAATATCGTTTTTATGCTCGCCGAACATTTTTATCCCGGATTCTCCATTGTCGGCGGTATACACCCTGCAGCATGATTCACGCAGAAGCTTTACCAGGGACGCTCTCACGACCTGTTCATCATCTACAATTAAGATTGTTTTCCCGCGAATGCTGTCATTTTTACGTTCCCGGTCGATTACTTCCGCGCCATCATTTGCGGAGTCATGGCTGATCGGAAAAAACAGCTTAAAGGCCGTTCCGCGTCCCACTTCACTTTCGACCAAAATCTCCCCATGGTGGTCTTTGACGCATCCGTAAACAGCGCTCAGGCCCAGTCCGGTACCTTTTCCAACCCCTTTGGAGGTAAAAAACGGATCGAAGATATTTGGAATAATATCGGCGAGAATGCCTGTTCCGGTACCCGCAATAGTCACCACGGCATAAACGCCGTCGGGCAACCCGGCCGGCATACCGTCTGCACGGTTTTCATTTATGTCCATGCATCGAGTTTCGACACGCAATGTGCCGCCGTCGGGCATGGCATCCCGGGCATTGACACAGAGATTGAGAATGGCATTCTGAAGCTTGGCCTGATCACCAAGCAACTCGCACCGGCGCCCACCCAGAAATCCCACAGGCAAAAGACAGGCCGGTTGCTGTGGTGTATTACAAAGCGAAGACCTTCATCGGCTCCGAAAGTTCGCCCCGCAGCATCGCGATAGAGCGGATAGGCATAGAGATAAGATGCAGGAAATGAGAGGCCTGACTACGACGCCCCCGTAAGGTAAGACCATTTGCCAGGCTGTTGGGTGCCGCCCCCGCGGGACGAATGCCGCCGACGAGCAACGCAACTCAGAGTAATACGGACCGTCGAGAAGCACCAGTAGTTCTGCAATCAGTCACTGCGGCAGCTTTTTATTAATAAAATAGGCACAGGGCGGCTCAATACCCGCTTCTTCGCACATGTTGATCATGAAATTCATACCGTGTTTCATGAGCAGCGGCATGATGCGCGGCAGCAATTTGATGAGCAAAGCGATTTTCAATCCGGCAATTGCACCGGCCAAAGCACCGATGAGGATTGCGGGGAGGAGAATTTTGTTGCTGTTGTTTTGCATCAGGTGAATACTCCTTGCGGTTTGGAATCAATTCGTCTAAATGCAGGCAATGAAATTATATTTCCACAACAAATATAAAGCGGAGCCCTTCATATCAAAAGAATCTACCTCATTTCCCTCGGCTGTGCAAAAAACCAGGTGGACTCGGAACTTTTGCTGGGCAACCTGCGTAAGTGCACCATAGTTGAAGAAATTGAAGATGCCGACGTCATTATCATCAATACCTGCGGATTCATCCAATCGGCGAAAGAGGAGTCGCTCGAGACCATTTTCGGAGCTGCGCAGGTCAAACAGGATGCAGCAGCTCTGGGCCGCAGAATCGAGCTCATTGTCACGGGCTGCATGACCGAGCGTTATCGGACGGAACTGACGCAGGAGTTACCCGAGGTGGATGCAATTTACGGGATTGGCGAATATGATGCACTCAGTTCACATCTGTCCGAATCGAAATTGCCCTGGAAAAGCGATAGCCGACTCTTGCTCTCTCCACGGCATTTCGCCTACCTGCGCATTGCGGACGGTTGCAATCAGCAATGCGGATTTTGTGCTATCCCAGGCATCCGCGGCAAGCTGCGCAGCAGAACGATAGAGCAGTGTACGGATGAAGCGCGGCGCCTGGCGACACATGGCGTGCAGGAGCTGAATATCATTTCGCAGGACACAACATCATACGGCTGGGACCTTTATGGACGGGACCGCAACAATAACCACCTCCTGAAACTGCTGGATTCGCTCGAAGCAATCGAAACGCTGCCCTGGATCAGAATCATCTATAACTATCCCGCCTACATCTCGGACGCCTACCTCAGGCATATCGCTGCATCAACCAGAATTTGCAAGTATCTCGATGTTCCGATCCAGCATATTGCGGATTCGGTCCTGAGGGCCATGCGTCGCGGCGTCACGCAGGCCCAGACACGTGATCTGATTGAGCGTATTCGCACTATTATCCCCGAAGCCGCGATCCGTACAACGCTCATCGTTGGCTACCCCGGCGAAAGTGAACAGGATTTTCTGGAGCTTGCCGATTTTGTCTCGCAGGCGCAATTCGAGCGGCTGGGAGTGTTCATGTACTCTGATGAGGATGGGACATACGCGTATAGCCTCGCCGGAAAAATACCACAACGCGAAATTCAACGTCGCCACGACCACATCATGCACCTGCAAAAAGAAATTGCCGAACGTAAAAACCGGGCTTTGATCGGTACGACGCAGCGCGTGCTTGTCGACAGTCAGGAAAATGACTACTGGCTTGGCCGCACACAATTCGACATGCCCGAAGTGGACAATTCCGTAATTATCCATGCCGATACTGAGATAGAGGTGGGAACATTCCAGAATGTTCGTATCGAGAATGCATTTGAATATGATATCGAAGGTAGCATTTCGGCATAAACCGCACTCCCCTCACACTTTCCTCATCAAACCCAAACCAATTCGGCACAGTGCAAACAAATTTGTAACCAATTTTTGATACAAAGCTAATTAATTCCAAATACTACGGATGTATTTATTGAGCAGACCGCACTTCCGGAACGGGGTAGATATTACAATGGAAAGGAGGTCAGCACTACATGAGCAGGTCCGGAAGGTAGATCGTATTTGTAAAATTCAATCCATATTTCTACTACAATTCAGGAGGACGAGCAATGTTGCTAAATACTGCAAACAAGCCAATACGGATTTGTACCATTCTTTCAATAACCTGTGTACTTCAGCTTTTTGCCGGAGAAAAGCTTTCAGAACTGGCATTGCGCAAACTGGCTGCAAAGACCGTCTCGTGGAGCAGTTCAGAAGCGGATGTTGCATCTGTTGATAATATTGCCTGCAAGATCCTTGCTTTTAACGATTTTCATGGCCAGATCGGTGCAGGACGCAAGGTGGCCGGACGCCCGGTCGGAAGCGCCTCGGTTATGGCATCCTATCTCAAGTCGGCCGTCGAAGGATTTGGTGAAAACTATGCCATCGTTCATGCCGGCGACCTGGTGGGCGCCTCTCCCCCTTCATCATCACTTTTACAGGATGAACCAGCGCTCATGTTTTTCAATGCGCTGGGCAATCAGCATTGCAGCACCAGAGATCGCTCGAATTCCTGCTGCAATCTGGTCGGCACGCTAGGCAACCATGAGTTTGATGACGGCGAAGAAGAGCTCATGCGCCTGCTAAGCGGCGGAAATCACAAGGATGGCCCTTTTATGCAGGCCCCCTGGAAAGGAGCCGCCTTTCCCCATATCTGTGCAAACGTTTTTAAAAGAAGCTCCGGTCTTCCCCTGGTTGCCCCTTACACAATCAAGCAGACCGATAACGGCAAAGGACCGCCGGTAGCCTTTATCGGCGCGTGTCTCGATGAAACTCCCACCATCGTTACCCGTGAAGGCGTGAAGGATCTGATTTTTGTCGACGAAGCCGAGGCTGTTAACCTAGTTGCCAGAATCATCAAGGATTTCCTGGGCATCAAGGCTATCGTTTTGGTCATTCACGAGGGCGGCACGCAGTCATCTTACGGCGGAGGTACCGATCCGGATGCCGGCGCCGTCAGCGGAGAAATTGTCAGCATCATCAATGAACTGGACGATGAAATTGACGTTGTGATAACCGGCCATCGCCATGGATTCACCAATGCGCTGGTAAAGAATAAAAACGGCGTTCCGATGCTGGTTACGCAGTCCTGGTCAAAGGGTTCTGCGTATGCCGACATTGATATCGAACTCAGCCGTGCAACCGGCGACGTTGTCAAGAAGTCGGCCAAAATCATTACCACCTGGGCCGACGAAGGTCCCGGCCTGGATCCCGATCCGGCGATTGCAGCAGGCGTCAAGGTTGCCCAAGACATGGTCAAAAAGCTTACCGATCAGAAAATTGCCGAATCGGCTACCGAAATTTCGCGTTCACAGAATGCTGCCGGCGAATCAGCGCTGGGTAATCTCATAGCCGACGCACAACGCGCAATAATGGGAACCGATTTTGCGTTTATGAACCCGGGTGGTATCCGCGCCGATCTCGATGCGGGCACAGTTACCTGGGGTGAGCTGTACACCATTCAGCCGTTTGCCAATTACCTGATTAAAATGGAATTGACTGGTCAGCAGGTCAAGGATCTGCTCAACCAGCAATGGGCAGGGCAGCCCTATCCGCGCATGTTGCAAATCTCAGGCCTTTCCTACACCTGGGACAATTCTCTGCCCGCAGACGATCGTGTCGTTGAAATTCTTAAAGACGATCAACCGCTTGAGTTTAATGCGACCTATACCGTAACTGTCAACAGCTTCATGGCCGACGGCGGAGACAACTTTACTGTTTTGCTCGATGGGAAGAACAAAGCTACCGGCCCCATCGATCTCGATGCGCTCATCGAATACATCAAAGCCCTGCCACAACCCTTCGCCGCATCTGTTGAAGGCAGAATCTCGAGCATCAACTAAAACGCGCGGTCCTCATTTATATATAGTAGACGACCGGTTTCAGTAAAGCCGGTCGTTTTTTCGACCTGTCCCAAAAATCATTTGCATTCGTGCCATATTCCGTGTACAATTAAAAGGTTGACACGAACTACCATTCGGGCCTGTTTACGAAAGGAGCACGATATGAAAAAGGTGCTTATATTGATGGTATGCGCTATGCTGGGAAAGGCTGCAGGTTGGCAACTGGTCGACAAAAACAATCACCTCACCGATACCCCGACCGTCAATGATTTCATGCCGCTGAATGTCACCAGCGTTCGGAATTCATTCCACCAGATCCTTTATCCGCCCAACGATCCGCAGTGCAGCTTCCGCTGACTTATCTATACGGGGATAGGTCTGTCCCCCGACAGCACCGATACACTGCTGATACAGGTTTTTCTGCCCGATGTCGCCGTGATGTACTGCTCGGCCCTGGACAATAACTGGCATATTCTCGACGTCGGCTCGCCGCTTTACTGGGACAATGAGCAGCGCGTTTATCAACATCCGACGGCCTATTCCGACAGCGCTGCGCATTACATCCAGAGCATCGGGTACAATGTCAACGACCGGCAGTGGCTCTACAATCTCTCGCCGCAGGTAGATACGGGCGTCGGACTTGACATTGTCTCCTACCCGCGCGGCACACCGCTCTGGATGGGCAAGCCGGAGGGCCCCTACACAATTTACGGCGTCACGGAATATAAAGAGGACATTGTTGCGTGGGGCGCCTTTTTTGAAGTCGGCTATTTTTCGGCCGAATTTACCGCCGGCACAGTAAGCGACAGCTTTTACGGAGGTTTTTTGTGGGACCGAGCCTATCATAGAGTTTACTTTAACGACTCCGCAAAGGGAACGGGCGCCGAGGATGGCATAGTCCCGTCGTACTCTTATATTGGCATTCAGCAACATGAATTCGTCCTCATGATTGCCCAGAATGAAAAACCGCCTAATTGCCCGGTCAACCCTCCGGTCGAGTTCTTACACCAGGGCCGGATCAATTTCCCATTGACAAACGAAAGCTATGTTTTCGATGATTTCACCTACGAAGATGTCTCGTATGTCGACACGCTCGGCCTGCAGCCCAACCGGCAAAAAATTGCCGGATCCTACCAATTAGGTGACGTGTATCTCGAGGGAACCATATTTAAATTCTGGCCCGAACAATGGTGGGTTTACAAAGGTACCTACTGGGACAGTACGCTGCATTACTCCTGGGGACGCGGGTACTGGCAATGGAACGGATATATTACGAAAGGATCTGACACTATCCGTGTGGTAAACAGCTTTGGCGGCGGAGAGTTTACCCGGCATGAATTGCGGAGTCAGGATGCGCGGCGAGTGAAATTATCACGAATGCCGCCGGGAATGCACTTCAAAGTACGCTACGATAGAAACGCAAAGACACTTCATATCAGCAATGCAATATCACCCGGAAGCCGGAGGACATATTCGATATTCGATTCGCGCGGCCGGTTGTTGACCGCGTCCATTATCACGGGCGCAAGCTCAGTGTGCAGCATCGATGCTCAAAGACTTGGCGCCGACAAAATGGTCTTTGTCCAATTGAAATCGCAAAACGAAATTGTAAGCCGCGTTGTGCCAATTATGCACTGATTGCTCCGCTAAATTACACAGCGGCAGGTTGAATAGGCCCCGTTTGAACGCATTACCTCTCAATAAACACTAATAATTTTCGGGGGCGGGAACCATTCGTTCGCCGCGTTTTCGTTTCACATCCATTAAGGAAGAGGTTATGCGATTTACCACAGCAGTGATGCTTTGTGCTGCATTTTCGGTATTGCAGGCCCAAACGACGGTAATTGATCCGTCGCAACCGACGCACTATTTCTATACACCGGCGCCGTACGTCAACGATCCTTACCACCTTGTAATCGGGCTGCACGAAATATCGTTCAGTCTGCCGGCCCGTCTTCAAGTGCAGGCGTCGCTGCTCGACAATATTGGGCGTGTCAATCTCGGAGCCAAATTCGGATTGCTTGACAATATGAGTGTCGGGGCGGGACTGGCGCATACGCTGGTTCATCTGGGGCGAGGAAATCACGGTATTCCGAGCGAAGCCGCGCCACGCCTGGGCGTTTTCTTTGCGTATGGGTTTGTCATGACCACAGCAATGGAAGCCGCATTTACACTACATACACAGCTTGGGGACCGTGTTTCGGCGGGCATCGATCTGGGCCTGATGGCAAATGTGCATGAAACCTGGTCATTGATCTGGGAGGTTGGATCGTCAGTTGATTTTGAGGACGAGCTACTCTACCTGAATACCGACGGGGGTATCCGTATCAAGCCGGTCCCACTTCCGTTTCTGTACTTTGACATCGGCGTTGACCTGGAAGAATTTCCGGTCCAGGAAGGCACGGAACCGACCGTTACGGCGTATATTGATGTGCTTTTCTGCATGAAGGTGAGATAGGCGGTATGGAGCATCCGGCTGCAAACATGCGCACTCGCCGGGAAATGGACTGCATTCCAATCCCGGAAAAGGTCAAGTACTGTATTTGCTGAGCACCTTTTCCAATTCACTCACCGCTTCTTTGAGCATTTGATTACTTTGCGAAATCTCATCAACGCCCTTCGTCACGCTCTCTGAGGTAGCACTTACCTCCTGGATATTCGTTGCGACATCACTAATTCCGGTGGATGTTTCCTGAATGTTCTGCGATATTTCTGCAGAAGCATTGCTGGCGTCGCCAAATGATTTGGAAATTTCGTTGACCGTTGCCGACTGCTCCTCGACGGCGGCTACTATTGTCTGTGAAATCGAGTTTACTTCGTTGATGACTTGCGATATACTCTCGATTGTGTCGATTGATCCCGTTGAAATTTGCTGCATATTTTCTATCTGCGATGATATCTGGCTTGTTGCCTGGGCGGTTTGTTTTGCCAGCTCTTTCACTTCATTGGCGACGACCGCAAAGCCTTTACCCGCTTCACCCGCAGAAGCTGCTTCAATAGTTGCATTGAGGGCAAGCAGATTGGTCTGATCGGCAATATCCCTGATAATATCTACAACTTTGCTGATTTCATGAGCCGCGTTGCCGAGATTCTGCATCATTTCCTGCGCAGATTTTGCCTGGTTATTGGCTTCGGAAGCAATCTGCGACTCTTTATTGCAGCTTGCAGCAACTTCATTAAGCGAAGCGCTCATTTCTTCGACTGCCGATGCAACCGTAGATATCGATCCGTTCATCTCCTGCATACCGGCGGAGAGCATATCAATTGATGAGGCGGCCTGTTTAGCCGCTGCTGAAACACTCTGAGACTTCTCGGTCGATGATGCAGCCAGAGTTGCGACATTTGTGCTCGCCGATTCCATCTCCGCCGTACACATAGTGATGCTTTGCGTGCCTTGTGTGGCGCTGTCCAGCAGTTTCTTCATGCTATCGAGAATGGTGTCAATAGCGTGGGCCAGGCGACCGGTTTCATCCCGTGATGTTAACCCGATTCTTTGCGTCAGGTCGCCCCCCGAAGCACAAAGTGCTTCGGCTCTGGCCACCAGTTTCTGCAAAGGCTCAAACAAACGCGACAGCACAATATAGCCCGCAGCCCCGACAACAACCAGCAATCCAGCCCCGGCAATGACACCGGCTACTGAGGCCAGCAAAAAAGCCAGTATTAGTCCGGCTGCAAAGATCAGAAAAATTTTTGTTTGTAAATTTGTTTTCATTGCATCTGCTCCTGCATCCAATGAAGATGAAGCATGAGGTCACGGCGCACGTTGCCATGACCTCAACAACGATGTCTTATAATTATGCCCTCGTTACCACGAATTCGCCATACTCGTCTCCGCATTCGATGCCTTTGGTCTGTTGGCAGGTAAATGTATGACAACCGGTTTTACCGGTTGGATCATAGTCCCCGCCATAGGCCAGGTCCATGAATGCGGCGGAAACCCCCCGAATCATATAGGCGCTCATGCGCGGCGCCTTGCCTTTTTCGTATGAATCGGCTTCATAATAGTCGTAGGCGCGTACCACCATTTTTTCACCGGGAACCAGTTCGACAATATCCCATCCGTCAAAGTCAATCGGAACCATTCCGGCCGACTGGGATGCATCCACCAGAACCGGGATATTTTTCGCATGGGCCAACCTCACTATCTTTCGTACATCGAGCACGGTGCCGGTTACATTTGAGCAATGATTCACCACGATTAATTGTGTCTTGCGGGTTATTTTGTTGCAGATCGCTTCGGCTTCTACCATGCCAAATTCATCGCATCTGACAATAGACAGCGATATGCGGCCTTCCTGCTCCAGCCGCTTCAGCGGTCGCAGAACCGAATTGTGTTCTATCGCAGTGGTTATGACATGCGCGTCGTGCAACAGCAACCCGTCAATCGCAAGATTGAGCGATTCGGTTGCACCGGAAGTAAATGCGACATTTGCGATGTCGTTTACATTCAGCAGGCGTCCGATCTCCTCCCGACACCTTCTCATCGGATTTGCTTCCTGGTCCGTGCAGCCCGAGCGATCTTCATGAAAGGGAACAGCATCAGCATACCTCGCAACTGCAGCGCGGACCCCGGGGGGCTTCGGATAACTGGTTGCCGCATTGTTGAGATAGATCACACTGCCGGCCTTCGCTGAATACATTCGAACCCACCCAACACAATCAGGCGGGGCGCTTGACTCTGCTACATTATTGCGGAGGTTTGTCGATCAGTTTGTAAATGCGCGGCATATAATGCTGCGACAAATGCGAATGAATAAATGTTCTGCTCGGCGGTCGGCCGCGCAGGTTCCACTGCTTGTTCACCACAATATCAAACCAGGCATCAAGGTAGCACTTAGCTATTTTATCATAATTTTTGCTGTAGGGCACGACATTATTGCCATTCTGTTTGAGCTGCATATACGAGGTGTAGAATATCGGGGAGATCCATGAATCGGGAAAAAGTACCGAGTGCTTGTTGATGACGTCCTGGCGCACGGGAATCATGCCGAACCGCACGCATTCGTCTACCTGAACTTTTTTGCTGGTGATAAACCGTGCCAGCTCATAGGCAAGCCTGGGCTGATGTGCACCATCTGCAATGCCCCACCACCAGCCTCCGGTCGTAATTGACTTCCTGCCTTTGCGCCGGCAGGCGCCGTCACTGTAAAGCTCGAAGGAGCATCCTTGCGGCATGGTTGCAATGCCCATATCTTCGGTATCTTGCAGATATCCTTCGATGTTGTGCTTGCGCGATCCATGCAAAAAGAAGCAATCAATTTGCGTCATGAATGAGAGGAACGCCGTGTTATCGGCAAATGCCTGCCAGATTTTTTTGCCGTCGTATGCATTTTCCCACATACGCGGATTGTAAATTTTGCAGTAAGCGTAAAGCGCTTCCCAGAAATAGGTATCAATAACCGGATGGTCTACCATGTTGAAAAATGAATTTTGTGTTCCATTGAGCTGAAACACCCGGTCAATCAATCGCTGCGTTGTACCAGAATAGCGCTTTCCGCGGTGGACGATGCGCGGCATGGCAACGCTGTCATACGGGGTGTGCGCCCAGATCCAGCCCAATACGAATATATCGTAGTAGTCCCACTTATCGGGATTATTTTCCAGGGCATACCCTCTGGGGAGTCCATATCCGTTTAGCTCCTTGAGCCTGCCTTGCAACGGCTTGACGAATTTCTTGAAATTCCTCAGGGCATCCGCTACTTTACTTTTTCGATAGACCATGATCCTGGTTTCGTATTTGCGGGGAACATAGTAATAAACACCCTCCTTTTTTGCAAACCAGGTCAGTGCATAATCTTTTTCATATTCCTCGATCTCTTCGACGGTTAAGAACGAATTGAGTGGTCGGATCAGGCCGTCGGCAACCAGAGGCCACATCTGATCGAAAGGTACTTTGACCAGGCTGACTGCACCTTTGCGGTTATTCAGTTCCACCGGCAACTGATCGAGCGCCCTGACGGATATTACCTCAACTTTTGTCCGATAGCGCCGCGCAAATTCTGGAATGACTTCATTTCTGAAAAAAGCTTCCTGTTCGGGGATCATGTGGATCAGAACAGTTACCGTGTTGTCCGCTGCATGCATGCCAATAGTGACACTCAACAAAAAAATCCATGCGCGGATCCACTTCCGTAGCATACCGGCTCCATGTCGATGATTAGCGGCAATTGACTAGTCTACAATTATACCATGACGCAGCGCGTTGTGAAGTGCCGCCTGCCGGGGGAAATGCAATCGGCATATCGGCCGGGAAGGGAAGCGTATCTCAGGTAATTAAATCGAGGAGCTTTTCGATATTGACATGCTCATTATACAACTCAATCACTCGATTGATTTTATTTTGATCATTGGGCCTGGTTTTAACGATAAGCTTGCCGGTTTTTGTCGCAGCCGTAAAGGTATCGTCTTCCACCAGCACAACCGGCAGCCCGGTCTTTTTGAGCAGCTTCATAATATTGCCGTGCGGAATCATACCGCAGGTAAGCACAATGCCCCCGATTGAACCTTCGTGCGAAGCAGTGTCCGGGCTGGTGGCGCTCGATATCGCGGCCAGAATAATTTCATCTCGGTTACCGGGTGTAATCAGCAGCGTCCTGCCGGTAAAGTAGTCGAGAATATCGTGCGGGGGCAGCGCGCCGATAACCATCTTTTCGATTACGTTTTCGAGTGAGTGTTCTCCAGAAATGAGCTTGCCTTCGAGACCAGTCAGAATCTGACTCATGCAGGGATAGGTCAATTCATCGTCATGCGGAATGCAGCCTAGCAAGGGAATACCCAGACGCTCCAGCCCCGCGCCGGCAACGTTCTTGATCTTGTCAAGCTTGTCGGTCCTGACTTTATTAAGAATTGCGCCCACGACCTCCACGCCCTTTTCGTTGAACAGGGCCTTGTTCAATATTATTTCATCGATCGGCTGACCGATACCGCCTCCCGCAATTATCAGCACCTTGACATCAAGCAGGCGTGCAACCGCAGCATTGGAGAAATCAACAACCGAACCGACTCCTGCGTGCCCGGTGCCTTCGATGAGCATGAAATCCTTGCCGCGTGCAAGGCGCTCGAATGCTTCGAGAATCTGCCGCTCAATGGCCGAGGGGTCGGGTTTTTCTATATATTTCTGCGTATATCCGGAGGGAAGGGTGATCGGACTCATATCGGGAAGCGCATCCTCGAGGTGAAAATGGTGTTGCATCAGTACAGAATCTTTATCCGCTTTGACCCCGTTCACCGTAAGGTACATCTGTCCTACCGGCTTCATATATCCCACGACCGGGAATTGACGCTTGAGAGCAGAATATATCCCCAGGGATGAGGTCGTTTTTCCGACATTGACTTGTGTCGCTGCTAAAAAGAGCTTTTTTTTCATTTCGTGGGAACCTGTTTCTCTGAAGAGGCGATATTGGCAACCAGGTAATCCCGGTTGAGTCGCGCGATGTTTTCAACGGATATTTCTTTGGGACAGGCGGCTTCGCATTCGTAATGATTGGAGCAATTGCCAAATCCTTCGGCATCCATCTGCCGAACCATGGCGAGCGCCCGCTTTTTGCGTTCAGGCTGCCCCTGAGGCAGGAGACTGAGATGAGAAGCCTTTGCCGCCACAAAGAGCATGGCTGATCGGTTGGGACAGGCTGCAACACAAGCTCCGCATCCGATGCACTGGGCGGCATCCATCGATTTTTCCACTTTGTCTTTTTCAACCGGCAATGCATTGCCGTCGGGCGCGCTGCCGACTCTGGCGGTTATAAAGCCGCCGGCCTGCATTATGCGGTCGAATGCATCCCGCTTGACAACCAGATCTTTGACAACCGGGAATGCCGCCGATCGAAACGGTTCCACGACAATCGTATCGCCATCTTTGAACTTGCGCATGTGAAGCTGGCAGGTCGTCGTGCCGCGCTCGGGACCATGCGGCTCACCGTTAATAACCAGATCACAGGAGCCGCAAATACCTTCCCGGCAGTCGTGCTCAAATGCAATCGGCTCCCTGCCGTCCTCGATCAGATTGTTGTTGACCTGGTCGAGCATTTCCAGAAAAGAGGCATTAGTCGAAATGTCAACATCGATAGACTGAAAATATCCTTTTGTCTGCGCATTTTTCCGGCGCCAGACTTTGAGTTTCAAGTGTATCGTTTGAGCCATTATTTATAGCTCCTTTGTGTCAAGGTAACATTTTCAAAGGATAAATTTTCTTTGTGCAAATCCGGCGGTTTTCCAACACCGGTAAATTCCCAGCAGGCAACATGCGCCTGGCCTTCATCGTCACGCCTGGCTTCTCCCTCCTCGGTCTGGCTCTCTTCCCGCAGGTGACAGCCACAAGACTCGGTACGGTTTAGTGCATCGTGTACCATCACTTCCGCAAATTCCATGAAGTCGGCAACCCGACTGGCCTCTTCGAGTGTCTGATTATAATCGTTGTGATCGCCGGGAATAGCTACATTATGCCAGAACTCTTCGCGCACTCCGGGTATTTTTTCCAGTGCCTGCTTGAGTCCCTGAGCATTGCGGGCCATGCCGACATGTTCCCACATGATAGCGCCTAGTTTGCGATGCAATTTTGAAGGCGGAACCGACCCTTTAACATTCATGAGCTGCTCGGTCCGCCGCCGCACCCCTGCTTCTGCTTCTTTAAAGGCGTTATCTTGGGGGTGATTGACGCCCGGCTTGATGCTTGAGAGATATCCGCCAATCGTATAAGGTAGTATGAAATATCCATCGGCCAGCCCCTGCATCAAAGCAGAGGCCCCCAGACGATTGGCCCCGTGGTCTGAAAAATTTGCTTCCCCGATAGCGAACAGTCCTTTGAGATTGCTCATGAGGTTGTAGTCAACCCAGAGACCACCCATTGTATAGTGGCTTGCTGGATAAATTTTCATCGGCGTTTTGTAGGGATTTTCGGCAACGATCTTTTCGTACATATGAAAAAGATTGCCGTACTTCTCGCGCACCGCATCTTCACCCATGCGATTGAGCGCATCCGAAAAGTCAAGATATACGGCCAGGCCGGACTGACCGACGCCCAACCCTTCATCGCAAACGCTTTTGGCATTGCGGGAGGCGACATCGCGCGGCACCAGATTGCCGAATGCGGGATAGCGCTCTTCGAGATAATAGTAACGTTCGTCCCGGGGTATTTGTTCGGGTGGACGCGTATCGCCTTTCTTGCGAGGTACCCACACCCGGCCGTCGTTGCGCAGTGATTCGGACATCAGCGTAAGCTTGGACTGCACGTCATCCTGTACCGGCAGACAGGTTGGATGAATCTGGGTAAAGCAGGGATTGGCAAATAGTGCGCCGCGCTTGTGGCAGCGCCAGGTTGCCGATACATTGCAGGCAGCGGCATTTGTTGACAGATAAAACACTCTCCCGTAGCCGCCGGTGGCAACAACCACGGCATCGGCATCGTGACGTTCGAGGTGTCCGTCAAGCAGGTCACGAATGATAATACCCCGGGCAGCTTTGTCGTGTACGACAAGATCAAGCATTTCATTACGGGTATGCAAGGTTACCTTTCCGGCTGCAACTTGTCTCATCATGGCGCAATAGGCGCCCAGCAGCAACTGCTGCCCGGTCTGTCCCCGTGCGTAAAATGTACGCGAGACCTGTGCACCGCCAAAAGAGCGATTGGCCAGCAAGCCGCCGTATTCGCGTGCGAAGGGGACCCCGAGCGCAACGCACTGGTCGATGATGTTGTTGCTCACCTCGGCCAGGCGATACACGTTTGCTTCGCGTGAGCGATAGTCGCCACCTTTAATAGTATCGTAAAAAAGCCGGTAAATGCTGTCGCCGTCATTCTGGTAATTCTTGGCGGCGTTGATGCCGCCCTGCGCTGCAATACTGTGCGCCCGTCGCGGTGAGTCGTGAAAGGTAAACGCATGAACATTATAACCCATCTCTGCCAGACTAGCCGCAGCCGAAGCTCCTGCCAATCCGGTCCCCACGACGATGATTTTATACGTGCGCTTATTGGCCGGGCTGACCAGTTTCATATCAAACTTGTACTGCTCCCACTTCTTTTCGAGTGGACCGTCAGGAATATGTGATTCTAATTTCATACTGATTCAACTCCGTCGTTTGTGGGAGTACGAGGGGGCAAAAATGCCAGGCTTTCTTAAGTACGACGTACAAACTCGGGCTCCCTCGTCTTCAAGCCGACTGCAAATAAGACCAGATTGCGATAAATTCGAATCCGGCGCCGATGACAAGTGCGTATACATACGAGATAACCTTGACGGTTGGGGTGTATCGGGGATGATTCATGCCCAGACTCTGGAGCGAACTCTGCACACCATGTGCCAGATGGAAACCAACAAAAATCATACTTAGGCAGTAAAAGCCAACATACCAGGGATTGGCGAATGAGGCGATCACGACGCTGTATTTATCAAGCATGTGGACGCCATTGTAAACAACTTCGTCAAACGATTCGCCGACCCCAAACCTGAAATGAGGAACATGAATAATTAAAAACAAAAGCAGCCACACACCGGTAAAGGCCATCGTCGACGAGAAAAGCGTCTTGGCGCGACCGGGATTTCCCCCAACATACGAAGCGCCGTGCGCTTTGCGATTGTCAAGGCTGACTTTGATTCCGAAAAGGCTGTGCAGGACAAAGGCAAAAAGCAATAGTGCTTCCGTCGGATAGATTAGCTCCTTGAGCGTTTCCAGGAGCAGGTGTGAATATGAATTGAATCTTTGCGGACCGGCAAGCAGGCCGAAGTTGCCAAGCAGATGCACGGCAAGAAAGAAATACAAAAAGACGCCGCTGATTCCCATCAATTGTTTTTGACCGATGGATGAGGTTACATAAGCACGTAGCCATTTCATTGAAGAGCTCCCTCTGCATGGGACGAATAGCTTTGTTTGAAAGTGTCAGCCAGCCTGTTCCTCCTCGAATCTCTGCGCGTTTTTAATATGCTTTTTCATCTCTTGCGGATGAATGCCGTATTTGCGAAAAAGCCTCTGAAAGGATGATCGATGCATGCCGGCGCTTCCGGCGGCATGCGTAACGTTCCCTTTATTTTCAAGCAATTGATGCATGAGATAGGAATGCTCGAAGTGTGCAACAGCAACCTGTTTGGCATCATTGAAAGACTTGTCGATGCACGCAGCGGCGTTTGTCACTGGTGACGGCGCTGCATTAAGGATAAAGGCAGGCACATCCGTATGCCTGATCAGTGAACTTCTGCAGATACTGGCCGCATGGTAAAGGATATGCTCTAATTGGGCAACATTTCCGGGCCATGCACAGCGGGAGAGGCGAGAGGACGCGGCCGAATCGATCTTGACCTTTGTACCGCGAGATTCATTAAATCGTTGCAAAAACAGCCTGATCAGCGGATCGATGTCTTCTTGTCTTTGACTGAGCGGAAGGATATCAAGGTGAATCGACCGCAATCTGAACATAAGGTCTTTGCGAAACATTCCATGCCTGACCCACGCGTCCGGATCATGCTCCGTGGCCATGATAATTCTCATGGTTGGTTCTTTGTCACCAGACTGCATTCGCAGCAATTCAAGCAGCGCAGTTTGGGTTTTGAGCGGTATTTCGGCCAACTCTTCAATGAAGAGAGTTCCTGCCTGCGACAGGTTTATCACCTTCGATGCGTTGTTGCCACCATTTGCCTTTGGAAATAAGAGTGCATGCAACTCATCCGGAGCATGTCGCCCTCTGGCAACTGTCAGAAACGGCTCCTTGTGTCGCTTGCTTTGATTATGAATGGTCCTCGCAATGAGGCATTTTCCCGAACCGGGCGGACCTGAAATCAACACCGGCATCGTAAGCCCGGACGCCTTTCGGACGGTGCCGATTGCTTCTGCTATACACCTACTGGCTCCGGTAAGCGGCGGTACGACCGAAGCGCCGGAGGCAAGAGTTGATAGGCCGGCAATGCAATATTGATGTTTCTTGAGGAGTAATGCTCTTTTGATGGCAGGAAAGATTGCATTTTCCCTGAATGGTTTATACACACATTCGAAAGCGCCTTCGTCAAACAACTTTTCGGCCAGCGACATATTTGCATAGTCGGTATAAATGATCACTATTGTATCGTCTGCACGTGTATTGATAGCGTCCCGAAACGTCTCTGCATTGAATTGTTCGATTGAAGGATCGAGCATGACGGCATCAAACGGGCGTTGTGCAAGTTGATCGAGGCCTGCATGAATATTGTCACAGGCAACCAGCTCTATGCCGTGCCCGGCCAGCAGCTCGGCGCATTGTGTATGCAACGCGCCCTCGCCGTCAATCAGCAGGATGGAATGGTTGATCATTGATTTTACCATAGCTTCACAAGCAGTACGCAGTTTCAATAATAAACTGCAAATCACATGCCAGCATGCAGCATTTTCGTTGCAGTATTAATATAATTCAGCTTTGAAGGGCAGGTTGTTCAGTCTGACATGCGGTAAAATTATCGACAAGCAGGATGTGCAGGTTGCGAAAAGAGTTGCTTGCAAGCGGGACGAGCAGGAATAATTATTTTGCCTGCGTTCATACGTCTGGAGAGTTAGAACTTTAACTTATCTGCGTTGATGAAATCCATATACTCCCACTCGCGGTAGCACATTGCCAGGACTTTATGCTCAGTTGCAGCTTTCAGAACGGCCGGGGTGAATCGCAATGCAGCCAATACCGGCACATGCTTGAGCTTGCCGTATTCGGGATAAAATTTGCGGAACTTTTTACAACGTCAAGGGTAATTGCCGGATCTTGTATCCTGGGCCGGCTTTTCACTTCGAAGATAAAAACATGCGTTTCTGTAGCGGCTACGGCGTCAAACTCGGCTTGAAGATTCAGGCTCTTGCTTTTGCGTTCGCTGTTCAGAAAAAGATCTACCACGTCACTATTGAAAAAATTTGCCACTGCCGGGGGAATAGCAGGTGCGACAATGTCTTCAACCAGCGTACCCATTTTGTTTGCCAGCGCTCCCCACTTTTTATTCATTTCTTTTCGATCGTGATCTGAACTGGCCTTGAAGTCTCTCATCTCATCCTTGAAGTCTTTCATCTCAGCTTTCAGGTTATTCACTTCTTTGGATAAGTCCTGAAGATGCCTCTCCGTTCGAATAAAGGATGTATTCGTTTGCGCGATGAATTGCCCTAAAAGAGCATCGAGATGGTCGATTCGTTCTTCCTGATTCTGTTTGTCAAGCATGCTCTATTCCCTGTAACCGAATGGTTTCGTCATAAATATACCATCGAGCGCATTGTGATGCAATTATGATTAAATGAACCTGAAACCGATACGAAACACCGGTCCCTGCATGTCCTGATGATAGTAGATGTTCTTTCTCCACTCTTTACGATTGAGCGCTGCCCATTGATATTCGAATCCGAAAAATATCGATGATTCCGGACCGAAGTTTACGTGCATGTCGCCGCCAACTCTTCCGGTAAATCCCCAGTATACACCACTGGGATCGGTATATTCTGCGTCATTGCTGCCGTCGTCATACTTTTTGTCAACATAGATCATCATTGCCGGACCAAACGCACCACGTATTACGGGATGCACGATGACTTCCGGTATTGGATCGATGAAAAAGAACGCGTTCAAAGGAAAAAGAAATCGCTTGTGCTCCCGGTCGATAGTATAGCGATCAAACTGCACGCTGGTATCCGGGAGCAAGGAATCATACACGGTTTTTTGCCAATACATATCAAACGAGCCGCCAAAACCCACTCGATTATCAAAAATGCCGCCCCATTCAAAGCCGATATTCCAGGCAATTTTCTCACTTCCCCGATCAGCTTTGTCTTTATTCAGCTTAATCGGAATCGCGATCCCCCCTTTGGGCTGGATGAATCCCTCGGCTGCAACGACAATCGTAACTCCCATAATCAAAAGGCAAGATTTCAGCTTGGGCATTTTGTTTCTCCCGTATGAAGGTGTGTTGACATGCGTATACCATTCAAATATAACAGAAAATTATCCCTCAGGACAGGTTTGGCGCATAAAAAGTGCATTGGTGATGCCAATTCGGCAACAGTTACCGGCTCGCATTACTTTTCCGGCCACGATATAATTTTGAAGGACTATTCACAGCATGCAGCAAGACCATGAATATCATACTTATCGAAGAATCGGATTTCACCGGCGCCAATACTGTCAGACTGGCCGGCAGACGCTTTATCCACATACGGCAAGTACATCAGGCCACTCACGGACAGGAGCTTGCCGTCGGACTGATCAACGGCGCTACCGGCCGCGGCAAAATTCTCAATCAATCACCCGACTCCATTGACCTGCAGGTGGTGCTCGACACCGTTCCGCCTTCGCCGCTGCCGATAACGTTGTGCCTGGCTCTGCCCCGCCCCAAGCAATTGAAACGAATTGTGCGCAGCGTTACCGCGCTGGGCGTCAAGCGCATTATCATATTCCATTCCCGGCGCGTGCAGAAGAGCTACTGGCAGAGCCCGGTGTTGACAAATGGATTGCTTGCCGAATACATGCGAGCCGGTTTGGAGCAGGCAAAGGATACGATTCTGCCGACGATAGCCTTCAAGCGTGCATTCAGGCCATTTGTCGAAGATGATGTACCGTATATCATCAAAAACAGCGTCGCCCTGATTGCCCATCCGCAAGGCAGACGCCAATGCCCTCAGTCGCTCGATAAGCAAGCATGCCTGTTTGTTGGCCCCGAAGGAGGCTTTATTGGCTGGGAAATAGAGAAGCTTCAGCAGGCAGGATGCATGCCGGTAACGCTCGGACACCGAATATTGCGCGTGGAAGACGCTGTAACGGTATTCATCGCAAAGCTACTCTGAGCAGAATTGATGACATCTTGCGACCATGCCGAACAACAAGTGTGCAGCATTATCAGGCACGCTTGCCGGTATACGTCTGGTAAATATCGGATACGTCAACGCTTCCGTCTTCCAGCACGTCTATCGTTTCTTCGAGATGAATTCCTTCGACGCTGCCGCCCGCTACGATGCAATTCTCCACCGAAGCCGAATGCCTGATCGCGTGCGGATCAACCGATTTGCGTTCTTCGGCAGGAATGATTTTGCCGGAATCTAGATAAAAATCGCCGCGCCCCCAGAGTACGGAGTTTGACACTTTCGCATTGCTTGCTATATGCCACCCATCGCCGATGACCGCATGTGGCCCTATCGTCGCTCCCGCCTCAATCGTACACCCATTGCCGATAACAACCGGTGGTACAATAGTCACGCTGTCAAAGTCGATTGACACAGGCGACCCGAGGTACCCCCAGTCGTGTCTGTTATACGGAATGTCTACATTTACTTTTTTGTCAAGTACGTCGCGATTGACATCGAGATAATCTTTTTTGCGCCCGACATCATACCACAAACCGTCGTATTCGACACCGATAACGGGAAAATCTCCCGGCAAGTTTATATAGTCCAGGCGTTGCAGCAGGGCTGGAAAAACATGCTTGCCGAAATCATAGAACGGCTCTTCGATATCAAGACGTGCGGGGGTGCGAAAGGTATCGAGCATTCTGAGCAAACCGGCATCCATGAGATAGATCGAGGCATTGTTCAGATTGCTCGGCGAAGCGGGATCTTTTTCTATAAATTTGCGGACCCTTCCAACCTGCGAGAGCTCATCGCTGCGAGACCGGGTATCGCTTAATTGGACGGTACCAAACTCACCGCGTTCTTCCCAGGGAACCGGCGACAAAACCAGCGTAAAAGCCGCCCCCTCCCTTTTGTGTATTTCGTGAAGCTGCTCCAGGTGATGCGATGCGAAATTGGTGACAATATCTCCGCTGGCGATGATGACCGTATCACCGGTAAACGGTTCGATATTGTAAATAGTATCATTTGATGTCAGATCTTTTGCTTCGCGACCCAATGCCATTTTGCAGGCACCGCCAAACGTGCCGGAAGGCTCTTCTTCCCGTACATACGAAATATCAGCTCCAAGGCTTTGGCCATTTCCGAAATATCCCTGAATCGATTCGCTGAGTACGCTTAAATTCATGGTAATGTCGGCGATCCCCGCGGCAACCAGTTTTTTGACCCAGATTTCGGCCATGGGTACTCCGCCACCAAGCGGGAACATTGGTTTGGGCAAATGATGAGTTGTCAACGGCAACATGCGTTTGCCCAGTCCAGCGCAAAGCATGACTGCTTTGATGCCGGCTGCGATATTCGTATTTGTTTCCTTTTTGTGTCGAGTATCCTGTAACGATTCAGGCATAAAAAAGCCCTCCTGCCAATTGTGGGTAATTATGAATGATTTTTAAGATACTTTATGGATGGGTAAGTCATTATCGCTTCCGGATTCAGTAAGGAAACGGCGATTTCGCTGCTTTCAGAAGCATGGAATTGAGCATAAATTCAAAAGCCTTTTGACAGCTCAATTCTGGTGCCCGGGTTACGCCCAGCCCCTATCCCCCCAGAATTTGCCGCCACGGTGTTTTTCCTTATGCAAATTGCTTCGCCAATGGTATACTATTGATTGCCCGCGACAAAATGCATCGGCTGTGAGAGCACGTACCACTGCGCCACAGCGCCCACATTGAACCGGGATGATTAAATATGCGCCAGGCGCTTTATTCTGCACCGATTCTAAAAAAATACCGCTTGATTATCTCTGTCGCGGGGTGCTTGCTATTTCTTTTAGGATGCGACAGCAAAAAGCAGCCGACCGGACGCCTGCATATTGTTGCAACTACGTTCCCGTTGTACGACTTCACCCGCCAAATCTGCAACGATAAAGCTGATGTATACATGCTTATTCCCCAGGGCATCGATCCGCTCTATTATCAGCCCGATCACCGGGCCGAAGAAATGCTTGCCGAATGCGATGTTTTCATCTATGCGGGAGACCTCACCGAGCCTTGGGCGAAGAGATTTCTGGCGTCAAAAATGGAAAATGCCATCATGATTGTAGATGCCGGCACGGGCATTTATGCAGAGATTGCAGATACGTCACTCGGATCACAGAAACGCTCCGAGAATTCCGGCATGCTCCAGAGGCTTCAATTCTGGAAGGGTAAGCAGGTGGGGAACGCAGCAACGGCCATCTGGATGGATCCCGTCCTGAGCACAACGATTATCCGCAATATCGAATCTGCCCTGTTGACGGCAGACTCAAATAACGCACAATCCTACGCCCGAAATGCGCAAAAATACCTTGCCGGATTGCAGCAATTGCACGACTCAATAGCGCTTGCCTTTAAATCGTGTGAGTCCAGAACACTTGTCTACAGCGGATATTTTGATTTCAATTTATTTGCCCGACGGTATGGTTTGAATTGTAAGTCTCTGCTGCAAGCATCACCGGAAGGAGAACTGCCCGACCATCGCACAGCGGCCGCAATTCCTGCATTTGCCGGCGATGTTACCGGCGGGATTTTCTATTCGCAAAATGCCGATCCGCGCATTATCGAGCAGCTTGCTTATGAAACCGGCGCCGAAATCGTGCAATTGCATCCACCTCACAAAATAAGCAGCCTTGCTTTTGACAGCGGAGCAACGTATATGTCAATAATGCGTGAAAATGTGGCAAAGATAAAAAAGGGCCTACTCTGTCGGTAAGCTTCTTTTGTACCGTGCCGGATCATATATCGAGCATTTCCTGAACGCCCAGAGATCACTGCCGGATGAAATTCTGCAAGCAACAAATGCATGCGAAAGCACCTCTCGCTGTTCCCCGCAATTGATTGATTATTGAGGGCAAGCACAATCCGGACATAACAGTGAGGTGGCGACGAGGGCCGGAACGCTTTCATGTATCCGTACGACGTAAGAGACGCTTTGCTATTTTCGATCGTGCCCGCACGGTTGACCCACCATTTCCGCCGCCATCGAAAGCAACCTCGTTGGTTCTCATAACTGCCGGCATCGATTCCGATTCAGCGGCACATTGAATCTCAAACTGCTCAAGGGGATAGAAATTAAACTCAGCGGAATGTCATCTGAAATTTGGCATTCCGACCCACGCCTCACTCCACTGACCTCTGGGCTTGAAACAAGCGCACCCCTCTCACCCCCCCTTTAAAACTATAAGCATCGTAGCCCTTCTCCTGCATTTTTTCCGCCAGCACGGCAGTCTGAATACCAAATTGACAATAGAGAATGTATACTTTCTTTTTCTCTCTTTTTGTAAAATCGGTCAGCAAATCGTCACCCGGAATATGAACAGCTCCCGGATAATGCCAATTCTCGTATTCCGGTTTCGACCGGCAGTCAATGACGCATGAGTCATCAGGTACCTTCTCTGCATATAAATGAGGAAGATAAAGATCGTCTTCGGCGTATTCGGACAAGCGGAATTTTTTGCGTTGAAATATAGCATTGTCCAGCAAAGATAAATCCATCTTCGCCTCCTCCTGCTCTATTGCCTTCAATGAGGCTCCGGTTGCAGGCTTTGTGGGTACCAGTGCACAATATTCCTGTATCGGCATCGACAGCACATAGGTGCCAATCGTGCGGGTCAAGGCAATAATCTCTTTCTTGTCCATCCCCAGGAGCGGTCGGAAAACGGGCATGTTGGCTACTTTATCGATTGTGTGCAGATTCAGAAGCGTCTGGGATGAGACCTGCCCCAAAGATTCACCGGTAATGATTGCATGCGCATTCGTTTCCCCGGCGATTTTTTCGGCAACGCGATAAAACAGACGTTTCAGTACGACCTGTGCAAATCGCATGGTTATCGACTCTTTCAAGTCGGCAACAACATCCGAAAAGTCAACCACATGCAGCAGCGGCTTGGCGCCGTGCCCCCATTTGTCGTAAATGTGCTTGGCAACACCAAGAACAGAGTGCTCATACGCAGCACCCGCCAGGTTGCAAAGAATGTAGTCGAGCTTCAGGCCGCGTTTATGCATCAACCAGGCCGCTGCAGCCGAATCATAGCCTCCCGATATCAACACTACGGCTTTGCCTTCGACGCCAAGCGGAATACCGCCGTGCCCGTATAAACGCCGGTGATACAGGTAGGCTTTCTCGGGAAATACGTCAACGGAGGCAGTTACATCGGGATGACTCAGATTGACCTTCGCATGCCTGACCAGCTCCGCCCCGAGCTTGATTTCGATGTCCTTTGACTTGAAATTATGCAGACCGATCCGTTTGGCGCGAACAGCAAACTCTCTTCCAGTGACCGCATCGACAAAAGCACCTCTGCCGGTGGCAACGATTTCATCAAGCCGTGGTTGACATACTGCTTCAATTGGTGAGATTGAGCTTATCCCGAACACCGTTCGCAGCACTTCAATCGCATCAGCATCATCCGTTTCGACAAAAATACGGCTGTTTTCATGATACGTTTTGCCGACAATGCCTGATTTGCGCAAGGCGTCACGAATATTTTCTACTAATTTCCGGACAAACTGCGAGCGAACAGCACGAGATTTGGTCGCAATTTCGCCCTCGAAACGGGTAAGGATGAGCATAGGTGAGTAAAAATACTTTAGTGAGGCATTAATTTCCTCTTATGTATGCGTTTCGTCATCGATCAACTAAAAGACCCGGTATTTTGCCCTAACACAAAGGGGCCATTGCTGACCGGCATCTTTCCAGTCGGGTCCATTCCACGTTCCCGGTGCATCAAACAAAAAAAGGCCCGACAACAAGCGTCACCGGACCAGGCAGTCAAAATAGAAATTCGCGAGTGCTACAAAGCGCAGGGAATATCTTTATGTCCGTTAGATTTGGTATCCCAGCAGTACTTCTCCCCACTCGTAACATTCTCGATGTAACCTGATTCAACAGCTTCGTTCCAGGAAATCAGAACCGTTTCGGGTTGTGTCGCATCGAAACTTTCGAAAAACATCTCTGCTCCAAGCGCCGTCCATTGCAGATACGACCCGTATTCGATATCATTCTGCTTTACCACTTCAACTTTCACTTCTTCTCTGGCGTCGGAGGTTTCGTAAGTAAATTTAATCAATTCCGGATAGATGCCACTAGCGAGCGTCGTATCATGAAACACCCAGTAGCCGGCATTTCCGGTAATAGTCGATGTGCCTTCGAACCAGACAAAGTTGACCAGGTCACCACCGGTGACGCTCATCGACCAGCGCACCGAATCCGCGGCAACTTTGCCGGTGAGCTGCGCCTGGAACCCGTTATCGCCTATCGTCCAGACAGAGCCGCTATTGTCGGGCAGGGGTTCTGGA
Source organism: Chitinivibrionales bacterium (assembly GCA_014728295.1). Classification (GTDB taxonomy): domain Bacteria; phylum Fibrobacterota; class Chitinivibrionia; order Chitinivibrionales; family WJKA01; genus WJLW01. Next base: position 63,835 of record WJLW01000019.1, read on the forward strand.
TCGACTGTATGTGCCAAAGCAAACAAAGCGACTGGTTCGAGCAATGCGAGCTCTATCGTCAATGTCCAGTAGCTGACCGCAGTGGTAGCCGTCAAGTACGCGATATTCGTTTTTGCAGCCGCGGCTTTGGCCAGTGCGTCGCTTTCACCCAGCGGGGGAATTTCCATGCTTGCCACCGACGGTAATTCCGGTTTTTTTCCAACCGTCTGTGCGGGTCCAACTGAAAATGAGCTGCAACCAAGTGTTAACAGAATCGCAAAGAGTGCCGCTAAACTAATGATAATGTTACGCATAATAATTTCCTCCGGATATAAGTTTGAAGTTCGTTGTGAATTCCTGTCGTTCTCATTATTCACCGCAATGCCATCTTTCACCTATCACCTCCTTTTGTTGATTTATGATTATGCACTCAACATAATCAAACAACGTGCCAGACATGCAATGTACTGATTCTACAATGGTTATTACAACAAGAAATTTGCTTCAAGGGTGATTCGTATCGATACGGATACGGCCAGGCCGGTTGTTTGTATCGATACTGATACCTTTCTGCCGACGATGCGACGACGAAACGATCCATTGATCTCCGGCTTCTGCCTCCGGCCTCTCCCCCTACTTCCACACCTTTACCAGATCACTCATGTGAGCATAAATCAACACACCAGTATCCTCTGCAGCTAAAAAATGCTCTATGTACAGCATCATTTTTTGCATTTCAAAATAGTTTTGAGCATCAAAACTGCCGGGATGATATCCGATAGAGAAATGCTTCGGCTCGGAAAGCACTGCGTTATCTTTCCAAATCGTTTCAAGCACGGCCTTCATAGCATCCGCATCAAGAAAATCAACCAGCAGAGCATTGGCGGGGACCTCCAGAATCGGCATGGATGGAAATCCTGATACGGAGATGTCACTGGAGGATGGATAGTACGGCGATGATTCGTCGCCTAGAGCGTACCATGTTGACATAAACCATTCTTTATTGCGCACATCAACCGGATCGATAACGAGCTCATCACCGAAGAGGCGATTCCAGTTGGCTGCGCTTGCATCGACCACAAACTGATGCTGTACCAGCGCTTGGAGCGTGGAGGAATCCGCCCAGAATCCACCTGCACGAAAAGATGTCGGCTTGCCCAACCCGCAAGCGGCAAAAACCGAGTCGGATACCTGCAGCAGCCTGCTGTACTGCTTTGTCGTATAGAGATACGACGGCATGAGATAGCCGGGCAGGGGTCTGTCTGATGCTTCAAAGTTTGTGTCGGTGGTACATCGAACTCCGGCATATTCCACAAAATGGCAGTACATATGCAAATGTAAACCGAGCTCATCGCCATGTGTATCCCGCAAATCGATCAGCTTTTGCTCAAACCAGTCTTTACGCTGCGCACTGATTGCCGTATCTGTAAAGGCGTAGGGCGCTACGAAATGCGTGATTTTTGCTTCCGGGAAATCGCTATGCAGCTCAAAGGCCCTCAGAAAGTTTGTTTCAAACGATCCGTCGTCGATATGCGGGTGATCCCAGTCGTTTGAGACGACGACGTACAGCGGGTGTGACCTCTTAAAAGTAAACTCTGCAAACGCCGTATCATCTTCATTTGCATTCAGCCTGAGCCGGTACTCACCGGCAGCAATACTTTCAAGAGCAATTCCGGCAACAAATGAATCACCGAGCATCGACATTTCGCCGTGCCAGGTACTGTCGATCCAGATGTCGATACTACCGGTCGTGTCTGGCGCTTTGACGCTGACGTGTAGCGAATCATCACCCGCAGTAAGGTCATTACCAATGATGTACCACTGTTGAATTCCATTAACGGTGAAGGCCGTGCCGGTTGCCGAAGGAGCATGCGGCAACCACTTGTGACGCTCAGAAACACGATCGAGATAAGGATTTTCTATACACCCGGACAGGAAAATGGCAAGTATGGAGATTGCCTTCAAATAATAAAATCTCATAAAGCCGCTCGATTTGCAATTAGTTTGTGGCTACGTATCCGGAAAAAGTGCGCATCGCTCAAATGAAATATACGCGAATTCGAATCGAATTTTCTATAATTTACTCAAACACAGAAGAGCGGATAGCGTTTTCCTTCCGGAGGAAAGCAGCTCAATTGTATAGTTCCGGCTCAATACGCATTAATAGTGCCTGCCGAATCAAAGCGCCGGCAGCTTGGATACAAATTGTGCGGCAAAGCATATTATTGATGCAAGGCATGATTTCAGAAAGTGAATTTGACGGATCTTCCATTTTGAGCCATGCTGATTTCACAACTCGGACATGCCCCCGGCAAGATTATAGCCATGTGGATTCATCATGTGCATAAATTCGGCCTGCGTTAGTTCATACGGCAGTGAGTCAATGATATTTCTACCACACATCTGGTATTTCCCTTTTCATGAACCGGCCAGAGGGCATATTGGTATTGTCAACCTCTTTCCACATTCATGCAACCGCTGGATGCAAATCTTTTTAGTGAATTTACTATATTTGAGATAATATGAACATGCGACTTTCTTTTGTGATATACGCTTTCGCTCTCATTTTCGCACTGTTGCCTCCTTCAACATTTGCAGAAATTGCGGATGATGCGCTCAGGATAATGCCTCTGGGAAATTCAATCACGTACGGTGGATACGACAGTAACTACCGCCTGTATTTGTGGGAAAAGCTGCAACGTGCACAGGTCAGTTGCGAATTTGTCGGCACGCTTCAAGGCGGGAATTGTGCTGCCTATGACTGCGATCATGAGGGACACTACGGCTGGTCGATTGAAAGCCTAACAGCCGGTGTTGTCGACTGGCTGAACGCAACCAGCCCTGATATGGTTCTGACTATGATCGGCTCAAATGATATGGGAGGAGATTCAACACACACACAGCGCGCAGTTGAAAGCTTGTCCCAGCTCATAGAAACAATGCGAGCGACAGCACCGCAGGCAAAATTGTTCATTGCCTCGCTTCCGCTTATTGATTATGGCTGGCCGGAACCTTCAGTTGATCTCTTTAACGATTCGGCGCAGGCAATGATTCAGCGGCGGTCACAAACCGACTCGTTACTTTTTTTTGCCGATGTCGGACGACAGCTTACCACAAATGATCTTGCGGACGGCATACATCCAAACGACCAGGGGTATCGCAAAATGGCTGATGCCTGGTTTGACGCGATAAGGCCGCACGCTGAGCAGTATATATTCACCACCACGTCCCGCGCGTTTCATGCTGGCTTGTCTCAATTGCGCGCCACGAGGTTGCGTGTGATGTTACCCGCAATGCAACAATCAGTTGACGCCGGCAATCCCTATTTACCAAACGGGAAACGCCTTCCCCCACCCAGCCAGAACAGCTACACCGGCCATTCAGTCACAATTCCAAACCGCAGACAGTAATGCTTTGTCTAACAAATCAACGAGGTGTCGATGAATATTGTGAGCGGTCTATTTGACCGCATAGTAATGCAACGCAATCCAAAAAACCGGTCCGATCAACTCATTACCGGAACGTGCTCGCGGAATGCAGGTATTGTTGTTTCCGTCACAAAAAATGCACGCAAAATACATGCGCTTACCAATAAACTCATCGGTAAGGCGCGCGGCCAGACATTTGAGGCAAAGCTGGAGGGTTTGCCCGTCGGCGGCCCATATAATATCACACTAACTGAAGTTGACCTCAAAGGCAGAGGTCTCGACAATATCGTATGTAAAGACATCCTTGTTGGCGATGTCTGGCTGCTTGCCGGGCAGTCCAACATGGAAGGCCTTGGCATGGTACACGAGAAACTGGCGCCACTCGATAAAGTACGCGCGTTTTATATGGACAATCGCTGGGATAAGGCGGAAGATCCTATCCACAATCTCGCAGATGCTTGCGCCCCCGCGCACCAAATGATTAATGGAGGTGTAAAAATATCCCGCAATCTTTGGAGCGGAACAGGTCCCGGCGTGGCCTTTGGGCAGACGATGTTTGCAGAAACCGGTATCCCTCAGGGCTTGATTGCCAGCGCTCACGGCGGCACGGGAATTGACCAATGGGATCCCAAAACCGCAAAGTCAGGAGATGAAAGCCTGTTTGGAGCTATGATCAATCGCGTCAACCGCAACGGTGGGGCAATTGCGGGATTCATATGGTATCAGGGGGAGAATGACGCAGAGCCGAAACTGTCGCAACAGTATGGGAAGAAATTGAAGCGCCTGCTCAATTCAATTCGCAAAAGACTGAACCGCATTGAATTGCCCGCAGGCATTGTGCAGATCGGGCGCACCGCCACCGATGGGTCGCTTGCGGATTGCTGGCACAGCGTCCGGGAACAGCAGCGTCAAATTGCCGACCAGGATCCCCGGTCGGTTATCATACCCTCCATTGATCTGGAACTTGACGACAAAGTGCATATAGCAGGTTTTGAACAGCATCACCTGGGAAAACGTATTGCCTGCGCCATGCTTTCGCTCATCGACAGGAAATATGATCGCTATCTTCCCTTGCGGCTGCGCAAATCTTGCGTGGGAAAACACCCCTTGACTCCCTGGGCATTTATCGAACTTGAATTTGACAACGTCGTCGGTAAGCTGACGTCAGCAGGACGCCCCTCCGGCTTCAGGTTGACTCATGCGAACAAAGAGCTCGAAATAATCTACCGGATAGAGCTTGATAAAAACAAAGTGCGCCTGCATGTGCACCAAGTTGAAGCAGCACTTGACGGAACACGGTTGTATTATGGCTACGGGACGAATCCTTACTGCAACATCACCGATACTGCGGGAAAGATTTTACCTGCATTCGGGCCTGTCGCTTTCGGCAAACCGAAAGCAATGACCGAATTTGTACTTACCGCGGCGGTAAGTGATTTTTTTCCACTTTCAACACCTGATGAATCGCTTACCTATCCCGACAAAATCAACGAGATTTCTTTTACGCCAAACAGGTTTGTGGATGCCTTTCTCAGCCGGCATCGCCTTATGGCGGCACACGCTCCCCAAAGCGTTCTCTGCTATTACCGCCTGTATCTGGATTGCCACGAAACAATGGAGACCCAGATACTGCTGGGTTACGACGGCCCGGTACATGTCTGGTTTGACAAGCAATTAACTATTCAGGACCTGCATGGCAATAACCCCGCATACGTCGACAGAGCGCGCGCCAAAATCTCGGCAGCAAAAGGTATTCACGAGGTGCTTGTCGCGCTCAGTTCAAACAGTGGCAATGCCTGGGGAATCATGCTGCGTTTTCAACGCCTTGACGTCCCGAAGGCTCTGATAAAATCGAATGCCTACGCGCACATGCTGCCGTGTTTGATTGTGGAAAGCTGAGCTTGGAGCTCATTGCGACATACAGCCTCGTCCTCTGCATCGCAGCAGGAAAGGCTTATGGTTCGCAGATGAGTGGTTGGCGGTCAGGAGCAGAAGCAGTAAGCAAAGGCAGCAGCCTACCGGGGTCGGACCGTTTTTTAGTGCGCCAGCATTGCAATTTTTTCACCCGCCCAGACAGCGCCAAGTCCCGAAAGAATGTGCAGAGCGATATACATTAGCGCTTTAGACGCCGCCTGGCTCTGCAGCAACGATACTGCATCACTACTGAACGTCGAATAGGTCGTGAAGGAGCCGAGAAATCCGACGAAGACCAGGGAGCGTAAGGTCGGCGTCAGGTAGCTATGCCGCACCGACAAACCCGCCAGCAATCCGAATACCAAGCAGCCGATCACATTGACACCATACGTACCTAACGGAAATTTCCACTTGGCGCCGATCACCTGAAAGCAGCTTGCAACACTAAATCGCAGTATGGCTCCTATAAAGCCTCCGCAGCCGATAAGAAACATCGTTTTTGCAATTCGCAAACTAATCCGGCTTTGTTATAGGTGAAGAAACTTCGATTATTGTACGGCCGGCATGGCGACTGTGGTTACTTTGTATGCTTTATCGCGTGCAAAGCCTTGCAGAGATTTCAGCAACCGCTTTTCTTTGAAATTAAAGACGGGAACATCTCCTCCATACTTGACGAAGCTCTTAAGACACAGGAAAAACGTGCTGAAGGTTGTATTGGTGGTGGCGTAAAAGCGATCGTAGCATTTCTTCTCAAAGCCCTGATGCTTGAGAGATATTACCGACCGGTTGAAAGGAAAACGACCGATGACACCATGACTTCTCAAATTATGGCGGTTAACTTTGATCAGAAATTGATCGTCCATGACAAATTGGAAGCTGTGAAAATTAAGATTTTCGCAAAACCAGACATAGAGATATACGTCCTTGCCTTCGAAGAGCAGGCGAAAGTTGCCAAACTCGTCAATATGCAGCTCGCGATAAAGTCTTAATTCCTCCATAAGCACCTCATCAATTGCTCAGCGTTCAACATTCATAATCAAGCACGACCTAAAGATAGTATTATTGCTCGCGAAACCCAAGATACTAATTCTAATGCGTGAGAATTTCAGGTTGCAATTTCAGTAGCAAAAGATTAAATTCTGATTTTAAAATGAGGCAAAACACCTCTTCCCTTTTTTTAATATATATCCTCAATGACGGCTCATCTAACCTAAACCGGCTTCGCCGGAGAGGTCAGACGTCAGTCGTCATAGGTCAGTCGGAATCGATCTTGATATATTGCGAAAAGCATACGCAAAAATCGTAGAAGTTACCAACTGAGAGTCTAACTCACAATGCAGAGCGGACATCTTTAATGTGCCGGGCATAGTGCTCATCACTGATCGAACTGTGCTCCATTAACCAGCCGGTGAGAAAAATGCGCATTCTGGCGGGATTTAATTCCTCTCTGTCAAATTCCTCCAGAAAGCGCACAAACCTTGCTGCAGCATATTCATGGTCGGTCTGATGCGCAGCAAATCCCGGCACGCTATAGTGCCTGATGAGGTGCTCCTCGCTGGTTATATGAAAAAGCAGGTAACCTTCGATTTCGTCAAGCAGCTTTTTCATTGCGCCTGCGTCCGTAGCTGAGGCAGCCTCTTCTATTTTATCGAACAGGCTATACAGGTATGCATGCTGCTCGTCCATCTCTGGAATACCGAGGATATGCCTGTGCTCGGGATGATAATCCATAAAGTATGTCCCTTAAAAAATGCGTGTATAATGAAATTAGTTTTCGGGAGAATTGCTGATGGTTCGGACAAATTAAAACGGGAGAGACCTGTCCGTATCAAGGCAATATGCGTTTTTTCCTGCTAAATGCTGTTGCTCACTCATTCCTGTGTTCACAAGGTGATATGCAACCATAAAAGTACTCAATGCCGCTCCCAAAGTATGCACCTGAAATAGGCAGCTACAGTATATTGCCTGACATCATTTCCTGAAGGAAGAAATAGCCGAAAATTCTGTTCCTGCCTTTTCAAGCGCAGGAGTGATCGTAGTCTGAGTGCCAATTCCCGACAAATGCACCAGCTCGGCAAGATACCCGTTCAGCAGAATCCACCAGGTATTGGTGTACGTCGGACCGAATTTATGGGTACCCTCAATCATGATAAAAGCCATGCGCATTTCGGGCGCCACAGTCCCATCCGCCATCTTGATTCCCGGTTGGTACCAGAATATCATGCCTCGGTAAGGATCAACAACAGACCAGCCCGACCAATCCGCTTCCAAGCCGGGTGATCCCCAGGGCAAATCGGTAAATGTTGACGTAATTCTTACCAATAGTGAATCGTCGCTGCCATTATCGTCAATGTAAATCCAGAGATTCCTGCCCCACTCGGCGCCAACGCCCTCCACCAGACCCAGAGTTTGCCAATTGTCACTGTCGGCACAGAATATCGGTATTTTGACATCGTGCAGGATCTTGCCTATTCGCTCGTCATCCGCGGTTTGTGAAATAAAGATGACATCGGCCGGTGGAATCGGACGGCTTTTCGCGTCGTATTCGGAAATAAATTTATCCTGTGCAACTGTTTGAATTTCGTACTGGCCCCACGTTTTAATCGAATCGATAATTTCCTGGTCGATATCTTCCAGGGCCCCATTGTTGCGAAGATATAATATTCTGGTTCTGCAGCTATTCTGATCGCTGGGAGTAATCACATACGTAAATATTGAATCGGCGCCGATTTCACCGCCTGCAGGGTCTCTCAATATGAGCGTTATCGTATCATGCTGCTCGCAAACATTATCACTTTTGATATTCAGCGATATGGATTTGACAGAATCTCCAACATCAAAATTAAGGATAGCCGGATTGACGGTATAATCAAGATAGCGCTCGGCATTCCCGCCCGAAACAACGCGCGCCCGAACCGCCTGGTGTGCGCTCACATTAAGGTAGACCGGCAGCGTAACCGTGTAATTGCCTTCTCCTCCCGATGAATCGGTCATGGCCAGGTTGATATGTATGTCGGGAGGAGGGGTAATCGAAGTATCGTTATCGAGTATTCTGAGCGAGAATTTTTCGGGATAGACTACCTTCGTATTATAGGTAGTTCCCAGAATCTGCAACACCAGCACCTCATCATTTTCATCCAGCGTATCATTGACAACCGGTATTTCGATCATCGCTTCGGTATTGCCGGGCGGTACAAAGGCCACCATTGGCTGGGCAAGATGGTAATCTTCGCTTTGCGCTGTTGTCAGGTTACCGTCAAGACCATAGCCGATTCGAATGGTGTCGTAAAACGTATCCGACATCTTGATATACAAACTACAGACGCCGCCGTCTTCGAACAGTGAATCAGAAGCACGGTCAAAATGCAGCGTGATATTTTTTTGCGGCGGCAACACCCGTATCTGCGGTTTGAGCGTATCGGCGACGTTGCCGACCGAGGCGATAATCTCCAGCGTATGCAGGCCCGTATCCTGTATCGTCGGCCTCCAGACGAGATGCGGATCAATGCTGTTATCCACCAAGATTGCATTGGTTCCCAGCACCCGCGCGTTGAAAAAGAACTCCCCGGAAGAAACAATGCTCAGAAAAATATCAAGCGGCTCTTCTCCGAAAATAAGGGTATCGGGAAAATCCGACAGTGTTGTCAAGAATTTGACCGAATCAACCACGACCGGGGCCGGTTTGGCGACTGATACCGTATATGAATATTCGGCTGTTTGAAAACCGTCCGATGCAAAAAGGGTAATGTTTACCTTACCGGTGTCCGAAAGCGTCGGCGTCCAGACAAGCTTTTTGGATGCATCGAGTGAAATGATTGTGTCACGCTGGGCACGCGTAATCTGGATTCGCGCCCATATCTGAACATCATCACCATCGTCATCACGGGCAGAGATATCGGCGGCATAGGCTTCTCCGGCGATAAGATAGGCGTCTTTGGGCGCCGTGGTAAATATCGGATATTGATTGTACATGACCTTGAAGGTCGTATCGGCGCGGTTATTGTCCATATCGAGCGCGACAACCGTGACAGCAAAGGCCGTATCGTGCGGGATGTCAAGCGTCGTTTGGTAAACCGAAGGACCGGCTTCATTCACCGTGGTGCCGGCAATAGTCACGGTTGCAATGCCGACGCCGTTGTCAAGTATCGTCATTTCACAAAGCGAATTCTTACGGTTGGATATATGATTACTGCTTATCGGCTCCCCCTCGATGGTGATATTTTTTATGTTCGGCGGAATGGTATCTTCCACCTGGACATCCTTTATTACGGTGATTGATTGAGAAGCGATAGTGTCGCTGGTCGAGCGCGAAGGAAGCGCATACAACTTTACCTTCGAAACATTTTCGGAAAGGGCTATTCGCAACTGGAAATCCGAGATGTCGCGTGTTAAGACCACTGGTGAAGCGACGGGAACGTTATTGACCATGTAGAAGAGGTGCACCGAATCATAAATTTCAATATTGCGCATCGTTCCCAGCAGTGTCACAGCTTCGCCCTGAATTGTCGTTGTATCTTCGGCTGGTTCGGACAACACGATTTTGGGGGAATCGACAACAATCGTACCGGCATCATAGTGCAGCCAGAAGGTATCGGTTGCGGCGTTCAACTGGTTATCGCTCGCGTTTACCACAATGGTCAGGGAGTCATCGCCGCCCAGTGTATCGAGGCCTCTGAATTCGGCAGTGCATCTGAATGTATCTGCGGCTGCGGTATCGCATACAAAAGGAGCTCCGTTCAACGAAACGCTCTTGATGTCGCTTTCACGATCGTACACCGCCGCCCGGAAGTAAAAACTCGAATTACCACTATATATATTCTTGCCAACCAGTGATGCATTCTCACATAAAATTATCGGCGCTTCGTAATCCTTGAGCGTAATGACAAATGCATGCCCCGGCGAACGAGCTGCGCCACTCTTGACATAGAGTTCTCCTGTCGCAGCAGTAAACGCCCCGTCGAACGAGATTTGCGTTGCCGGCGTATCCGTCACAATACGTGTCAGGCTTGATATGTCCCAGATGTAAAGCACATCATCGTCAACCGGAGGGGTCTGCAAAGTGATGGGCTCACCTATTTTGCCGGCGATATTAGTCTGGTTGAGCGGGGACATGCCGTACAGGTCGGAAGACTTTGAAATCGTTTGGCCATTGCCAAGATAGCCCACCAGAGTTATGGCATGCATTCCGGTATCTTTGTATGATACTTCATAGAGCGCTACCTTGAGCGTCGCGAATTTATCGCTGGTAATCAGCGAGTCGGCATGTGACCAGAGTCGGTTGCCGGGCGCCGAAAGCTTGAGTGAATCGACATTATCGAGCAATATGCCGTCCAGGCTTATCGTAAAGGTCGAAAATATTTTGACCGTATCGCTGCCGCCGTTGGCGATTGAAATTGACACATCAGAATTGTCGGGATTACGGTAGGGATTTCTTTGTTCCTCAAGCACGCCACAGGACAGAGTCAGAATCAGTGCACCGGCAACGGCGACTGATCCATAAATTGTGGTTCTCATGTTCGGAGCTCCTTGTATCAAGACCAAAATACGTTGCATCAAGCATCATGCCAATCGAATCAGCCTTCTTGATCCGAAAAAAGGCCTTTCACCGCACATGTTGTCCGCTTGAATAGAATTTGCGTCTCAATTCTGGGATGCCAAAACGCGCTCACCACATAAACGAGAAACCAAAACCAATTGCACCAATCAGCGCCGCACCACTTCCCGCAAATGTAGCCAGCAGGTCTTCTTTCTTTTGCTTCCGGGCATCTTCCCACTTATCATCGATATCGGGATCGTTCTGGTTACCTGGATCGTCGGGATCGTTCAGTTTGTCAAAACGTGCCTGCGATTTCTGGTAGCTGAGCGCTTTCCAAGCTGTAAACGCACCACCCCCGATAAGCAAAGTAGCGCCGGAAATGCGAAATGCCATACGTGTGGCTAGTTTGCGTGAAATCGATTGTGAGACTTCATCCGGCAATTCGACATTTGAGGGTGCTGCCAATGAGAAGGGCTCGTTGTCGCCGGTATCTTCACGTTGACCATTGATGACAAGATTTGACTTGCCGTTTCTGAAAAAGCGACACTCCTTAATTCTGATAAATTGCGCCAAAGAGTTAATCCCGAAAAGTGAATAATAGATGCAACAGTGCTCGAATGTGGTCCCCAGGGCATTTTCGTTGATGGTTATGCCATTCCAGTCATAGGGTGCGGGTTTCACCTGCGACAGGCTGCCGCGGGCGGAATCATTTTCGGAAGTAAAATAAATCGGCGTCTTTGGGGTACCCCGTGCCTGTAAGGTGCCATGCACCTGCATCCCGGTAAAATTTTTGAAAAGAAGCACAACCCCCGGCTCAATGATAATTGTTTTTCCAAACGGCACCACGATATCTGCGGTCACCAGGTATGGCTTGCCGTTGTCCTCAACAAGGTCGGGAAGATTTCCGGCCAGCGTGTCATATGGCCCGGCTGCGGTTGCCGATGCACATAGCGACAGGTACACCATGACCACTGATTGATATAAGCGCATCATACTGCCCCTACTCGCCATGTACTACTCCATCAATTTGCGGATCTGCTCGTTGGCGGCGGCAAAATGAGCATGACCCTGATTGTTGCGATAGGTGTATTTGACGTTATACCAGGCATCCAGAGCCTTCTGCTTAGCTGCTTTTTCGGGATTGCGGGTATACAGGCCGGTCAGGCACAAAGCAGAATAATATTCCGCGCTCTGCGACAGCGCTGCTTTATTGCCGAAAAGCGACGGAGCGGTGGCACATTTGCCGAATTGCGTCAGTGCTGAATTGTATTTGCCCTGCCCATAGAGATACATTCCTTTTGCGTGATAATACGAAACATCGTGAATGATATGTTGTGAAAAAAAACCACCCAATTGAGTGCTTTTGCCCAGTGACTTGAGCGCCTGCATTTTGTACAGCAGGTGCCGCGGCCGGTTCGATTCGGCGGGAACCATCTCACTATGGATGCGCACAACGTTTGGATAATGCCTGTTGTTTGCCGCACGCATTATTGCTTCGGACAAGGTCCCCACTCCGTATTGCTGTTTGACCGAATCACTCAACGTCATTTGCGGCGCAACCCGCCCGGATACCGACGCAGGCGTGTCGGCTATTTCGAGAGGCCTGGTGGTGCGCGATTCCGACTTTTTTGGCGGGCGGAAGCTCTGAACAGGAGGTTTTTTGCGCACCGGCTTCCCCCGACGCGGTTGAGGCGGCTGCCGCGAGGTTTTGACAGTTTCGTGCTTTGCCGGTTTCTGGGCCTCAGGCAAAGATTCTGCAGCATTTTCCCGAAAAGCTGTATCCGCCGCCTGCGAAGCCGTTTGCTGTGGCTCGGATTGCCGTGAAATTTCCACCGGTGCGCCGGAAAGGCGCGCAGGCGTCTTTGTGCGTATTTCAAGCGAATTGGTAATCAGCCAGGTTGCACCCGCTATCAGGCCGGCCCCGGCGATCACCACAAACGCAACTTTCCAGGGGAATCGCCTGCGGTAATCGACGATGCGCTTGAATTCGTCATTTTGTATGAAAAATTCAACCGTCTCTTCCGGATTGAGCACCGTAATCTTGCCGTGTATTTTTTCGAGATCCTCCAACACTTCCGTTGCAAACTCATAGCGCTTATCCGCATCATAGGCCAGACACTTATTGACCAGGTTGATTAGCTTGCCCGGGAGCTTGCGGCGAAAGTTCTTTAACGGTTCGAATTCATTCTTCATGCGGGCCGGTACCAGTTTGGTAACATTGACTTCCGGGAAAGCTCCGGCGCCGGTAAGCATTTCATATATCACGCAGCCGAATGAGTAGATATCCGAACGTGCATCCAGCTTTTTTCCGTCGAGTTGCTCAGGAGCCAGATACTGCAGAGAACCCACAATAGTGCCCTGCAGGGTGTGCATTGATACGCTTGTCGGGGTGGCGATGCCAAAATCCATTATCTTGACGACGCCATTGCCGGGAACCATTACATTGGCCGGCTTGAGATCGCGATGCAAAATGCCCTTGTAAGACTCCTCACCGAAAACATATGTGTGATTATGCGTAAATTTCAGCGCGCGCAACAACATTATGCCGATGCCCGTGCACACTTCAAGCGGCAAAGCCCCGCGTTGTTCGACAATCTTCTCCAGGGATACTCCCTCAATCTTCTCCATCTCGATAAAGGGAAGATTATTCCACATCCCCACCGAATGAATTTCAATGATATGAGGATGACGCAGTTGCGCCGTGACTTTCATCTCGGTTTCGAAGCGGCTGATGGTTTCCCTGCTGTTATTCGGCTTAAGCAATTTTACGGCGCGATGAACCCCGAGTTTCTCAACCCAGATGTCATAGACAATTGCGGCGCCTCCCTCACCCAGAATCGAGGATATGACTCCAGACGCCAGCGCAACCGGCTGCGAGCCGTCGGGAAGCACTGTAAGCGATTGGGAATTTGTGTAATTCTCAGGGGTTATGGGAACTATTTTTTCTGGCTCACCCATGCTGCATTAAACTTTAATGAATTCAAGCATAGTTAACAAATTCAAAGCGTTACGTTTTCATTAAACGCCAGTGCAGGCATTTAGTGCGGCAGACGCGTCGATTGCACGATCTATGATAAATTAATTCAAATCATCACTTTATGCACAGAAAAAAAAATTGAGCGCTTAAATTACGTAAATCGGGATGCATGCACCCGGCACGTCATGAGTGATCAAGGCCTGAGATAAAGTGTTTTTACCTCAAAAGGCGCGAATGAAATCTCTACTTCTTCCCCTTCCCGCCAGTCGAAAAGGGTTTCGCAGCGCAACAGCTTACTGCCACGGCGTAGCGAAAGCACCTGATTAATGATCGAATTGCCTACCGCATAGGTCAAATTCATTTCCGCGCAGAGAGAATTCGCAAGGATAACGTTTTTTCAATTAATTGGGCCTGTTGCGGAGTTGTGCTGCGAAAATAATCGAACACATTTCAGGCCTTTACTGCTTTTGGATCCGGATTGTTCCAGCTTAAGGAAAATGCGTCCGGTGGTGCAGCAAGTCAAAACTGGATCGTACCTGAAATCAACGCATCCGGTTTTCCGGACGGTAATCCGGAAAACGCGTCAGAGGCCGAGTTTTTCTTTGAACACTTCGGGAGTGAAGGGCTTGACGATATACCCATTAGCTCCGGCGCCGACGGCTTCGATAACCTTGGATTTTTCGGACTCGGAAGTGACCATAATAATTTTAACATCCTTGTAAGCAGGATTCTGGCGCACATTCCTGAGCATGGCCATGCCGTCCATAATCGGCATATTAATATCGAGCAAAACTATGTCCACGGGCATGTTCTCGGCCAGTTTCTCCATTCCTTCCTGACCGTTTGCGGCATCGATGATATCGGTGATACCGATGCCGCCCAACTGGTTCCGCTGTATTTTATGCATGGTGTTCGAATCATCAACCAGCAAAACACGCATTGTGCTACCTCCCTATTTCGTCTTGAGCGCCACTTCCATGGCAAAATCCCCGATCGGAGAGCTGAGCGGAACAATAATGGTAGGAATTCCGCTTTGCACCTCGATGCGATGATCGGCGCCGACGACTACATTCGGAAGTGAAATTGACAAATTATATTCGGTTAAATATTGTTTTGCATTGCCGGCAATAATATTGGCAATTTCGCCAATGCCGTCAATCAATTCGGCACCGACTTCTTTAACTTCCGCGCCGATAAGCGTGGAGACGACCTTGAACGCAATATCGCGTGGAAAACTGACCGAAATCAGTCCTTGCGCTTCCCCGGACAGACCTATTACGCCCGATACGTCGAAGGCATGTTTGGCGTCCTTTTTCAGAGTGGGGGCGCCGATGGCCAGCTCGACGTTGAGCATTGTTTTAAACGTATCGTCGGTTGCTTTGAGAAAAGGATTAACAAATGAAACGTCCATTGTTCACATTCTCCCGGATCTGATTGTAAATGATTCAAGGTGCATTCGTGACAGCAGGTCGACCTGGTTGATGCACGAATTGAGCTAAAGCTCGTATCATGCATCCATTATATCCCAATACCAACTACAAATCAATACATTTGTGAAATAGCAGGCGCTTATGATTTTGCAATTGATTTGGTAATGCAGGCTGTTTCGCCAACGGTAAACAATGTATCAAAACAACAGGTTCTTATCAGCGATCTGACCACATTGCTCGGGGAAAGGATGATCAATTCTTTGCCGTGTTTGGAAATGACTTTATGCAGATATATTAAGCCGCCGAGCCCCTGGCTGTTAATATACGTTGCCTTGCTGAGCTCAATGCATATCCTCCGGTAGGAGCTGTTTTTCAAGCTCTCGACCGCGCGCTGCAATTCTACAATATTAGCTCCGGCGATTTCACCTTCAACATAGATGATTTCGGTATCACCAAAATCTGCGGCATTAATGTTCATTCGGGCTCTTTTAGGGATTCAGCGTTAAGGCAAAAATGCAGCGCGTACACGCATTTTTGTTACGATGATCTTTGTAATTGTATCTCCGAATTTGCATTTAGTCAATACCTGCAAAGAAGATACTGTCAGCTTTGCTTTTCAACAAGATGTGCAATGATTTTCACTATCTCACTTGCTTTGAATGGCTTGGAAATAAATTCATTCATCCCTGCCACGATACATTTTTCCCTCTCCTCCCGACTCTTCGCAGCAGTAACGGCAATGATCGGCACTGCCGTGCCTTTTTCCGATTGCCTGATGAGTTGCGTCGCTTCATAGCCGTCCATAACCGGCATGCGACAGTCCATAAATAAGATGTCATATTGTTTTTCTGCAGCGGCATCCACAGCCTCGCGACCATTGTGGGCAACATCACAGCGTATCCCCTGCTTTTCGAGCACCAGCGTCAGTATCTTGCGATTTACGATATTATCATCCACTATCAATGCATATAGTCGATTGTTGCACAACTCCTCGGCCAGATGCTTGGTTATCAGACTTTTCTCAGAGGTGGGCTGTGGATTTTTCAATAAACCCTTGAGCAGCGCCAGTGCATTATATAAATGAGATTGCTTGATTGGCTTGGTTAGATAGCCACGATAACCGTGGTTCTGCAAAAACTGCGCATCACCCCGGCGCGCTTTGGCGGTCAAACACACCAGAGGAATATTTATGAGCTTTTGATACGTGTGAATTTCCTGCGCAGTAGCTACATAGCGTTCCAGATCCCCCCCTTTATAATCGACAATGGTAACATCATAGCTTGCACCGCTGTCTGCCGAGGTGTGCAATACTTCGATAGCCTGCTCAAGCGTTTCGGCCTCAAAGCAGTTTCCTCCCCAGTGGGTTGTATAAAGGGACAGCACTTTGCGACTCGTTGGATTATCGCTTAAAACGAGTATGCGTGCACCATACAGATTTTTTTCGGGACTGATTTTGCGAGGTTCAATTTCATCCGCTCGATCCAAAAGTGCAGTGAACCGAAAGGTACTGCCGGATTCCGGCTCGCTTTCCACGTCGATTTCGCCACCCATGAGTTCCACCAGCTTTTTTGAAATTGCCAAGCCCAGCCCGGTTCCACCGAATTGACGCGAAATCAATTCATCAGCCTGCTCAAAGGATTGGAATATTTTTGCCTTCACTTGGGGGGCAATACCTATTCCGGTATCACTGACCTCGAAAAGGAGCTTGATCTGTTTATCACCTGCAGCAGTACCGTGAGGATCGAGGCTGACCTGAATAAACACTTCCCCTTTTTCGGTGAACTTAATGGCATTGCCGGTCAAATTGAGGAGTATTTGCCGTATCCGTTCCGGATCGCCAACCAGTATCTCCGGTACACCGGCGTGAAAAAGAGCCGCCAGCTCCAGGCCTTTTTCCTGCGCTCGAATCGACATCAATTCGGCCACATCTTCAACCGCCGTTCGGATGTCAAAATCAATGTGAGAAATCGGGGTTTTATCGGCTTCAAGTTTTGGGTAGTCAAGCACATCATTTACCATGGCCGCAAGCGAATCGCCTGATTTCTTGATCGCATCGGTATAATTCTTCTGGTCTTCGTCAAGCTCAGTGTCCAGCAGCAGCTCCGTCATGCCCATGATACCGTTCAGCGGCGTGCGGATTTCGTGACTGACATTGGAAAGGAACATGCTTTTGGCCAGGGTATCCGCTTCCGCTCTGGCTTTGAGTTCGCTCAGGTGCTCGACCATTTTTTTGAGCTCATCGGTACGGTACTCGACCTCTTTCTCCAGCTCGATCTGATGCTCCCGATTCTTTTTGTCAAGATCCCACTTGGTTGTCAATGAAAGTGCAATTTGCTTGACGGCAATAGCGTCAAAGGGCTTTTTTATAAACATCAAGTGATCTGTCCGCCCGAACTTCTCCATTATCTGATCCCAGGAATAGTCGGAATATGCAGTACAGATGACCATTTCGATATGCGCATGCTTTTGCCAGATTTGCTGGATGGTTTGTATGCCGTCGATACCGGGCGGCATTCGCACATCCATAAAGGCCAGCGCATACGGTCTGCCCTCCCGGACGGCTTCATCCACCATTGCTACAGCTTCTTCACCCTGATGGGCATCGTCGATGATGTACTTCACGGCATCATCAGAAGCGTCAATTCCTTGGGGAATGCTCTTTTCCCCAAACAATTCTTCTTCCAGGAATCGCGTCTCGGTATCTTTGTCTTTCGCCGCCGGGCTGAGGATATGCTTGAAATCTTCATGAATGGCGGCATTGTCGTCAACCAGAAGAATTCTTTTTTCAGATAGTGACATGTCGGTATCCACTCCCCGCTTTAAAAAGGGACAATCATCACGCAGCCTCTTTCTCAGCCTGCTCTTCAAGCGGAAACGAAATGACGAATGTCGCCCCCAGACCTTCACCATCGCTTTGCGCACAGAGTCTGCCGCCCATCTCTTTCATGTAATTGGCGCTGCTGTGCAAACCAAAACCATGTCCGTCCTGTTTGGTGGTAAATCCGTGAGCGAATATCTTTTTGATATCATCCTGCGCGATTCCCGCACCGCTGTCTCTGACTTTGATGAAGGCATGCGTCTGGCTTTTGTCAATAGTTACCTTGAGCTCCCGCCTCCGGTCGCCCACCTGCGTCATCGCTTCTTTTGCGTTTTTGAGCAAATTGATAAGCACGTGGACCAGTTTGGTTTTCTGGACATGAACGGGTGGTGTGGGATGATAGTCGCGCGTGACAACAATGTTGAATTTTTCAATCGAGCCGCTTTGCATGGTCAAGGCATCTTCCACTACATCACCCAGGGCAACTTCCTCCCTCAGAGAACCTGCTCCGGCATAGCTTTGTTGCGCTGCGATTACCTCACATATTGCATTTACCTTGTCGGTCAACCGTCGCAAGTGAGAAAGTGTTTCTTCGTGCTCTTCTTTAAAAGCTTCTTCCAGCTTGAGGTAATAGTGCATCAGCTTTTTGCCCTTTGGATTTCGGGCGATAAAATCTTCAAGCGAATCCAGATTTTGGCGCAGCAACCGATTTGCCTTGCTCAAGTCTTCGGTATGAGAATTTTCCAGGATCTCATCAATTACGTGTACAGAAGTCGATACGCTATTAAGGATATTGCCTACATTATGCAATGTACCGGTGGCGATGTCGGCCATGCCTGCTTTATGCGCTTTTTCCACAATCTCCTGCTGAGCCGCCTCCAACTGTTGCGTACGCTCCTTTACCAGTGACTCCAGGTTGTTGGTATATTTTTGAATCGTCTTGCGCATCTCCTCGAAGTTTTCAGCCAGAATGCCAACCTCGTCATCCGACATGGCCTTTATGTGTACGGAATAATCGCCCTGCGAAATAGTATCGGCCGCGCTCTTGAGTTGATCGAGCGGACGGGTAATGGCATTTGCCTGACGCCGGGCGGCCAGCGAGCCAAAGTAGAATATCAGCAGCGCCACTCCAAACATGATCAGGGCAAAGGTATAGATTGTCTTTTGTAAATCTCCCTTGGCGCGGGCAATAGCCAGACCCATTGACATGGTCGTGATCCCGTAGCGAATAGTTCCCTGTCGAACTTCTTCTATGCCGATCGGCGCCGCAAATTCGATTACGTGGTCATCATCAACGCGAGACTTTTTGTATTCGATATTATCAATGGCATGCGCCCACAACGCAAGCGAATCTTCCAGCACGCGCACATCTCTGACAACCCCATACGGATTGCCGGCATCAGCCAATGCCCAGGGCCGCCGTTCGGCATCCATGTAGATACCGTAAATGACGTCAGGATCTTTTTCAACCGTAGCGGCTACCAGCTCCTGTATACCGGAAAATGAGTTATCCTCGACCATGCCGCGCAGCGCAATGCGGTTGTTGGCGACCAAGAGATTTCCTTTGCTGATCAGATTGTTTTCGATACGAGACTCAATTTCTTGGAATGATTCGCGTATGCTAATGACACCCAGTATCGCGCCGATGACAAGGAGGGCCCCGGTCGAACCGAACAATAGCTGAAAAATCAGCCGCAGCAGCTTATCGCGAATGCTTACAAAGTTCATAACAGATGCCGACAGCCCATCTCAACTGCCGGTAACTTCCTCCCTGGAGGATATGAGCGGCATGATTTTATCCAGATAAGCCAGCTTGACAATATCGAATACGTCGGGATTGTTGTCACACATAAGATTGACGGTTATTTCTTTTTTTCTGGACACGTGATACAACTCCAGAATCTTGCTGATAAACCTGCTGTCGGGTAGTGAACACTCGTTAAAATCGAGTATGATATTTTCAAGCTCATCGGTGACCTTTTCGCTCACCTGCTTATAAAACGTCTCGGCATCCCGAAATGCAGATATCGATCCGATCAGCTTAATAACGAGAGTCGTATGAGTTGTATCGAGGGCAACTTTCATTCCGGCGTATCCTTTTTGCGGTAGGTTATGACTACCGGGCTTTTTCCGCCGTCGATAAACTTCAGCGAATCGACAAAACTCTTTACAAGGTGCAAACCGATATTGGCCGCATCCTCTAACGGCTGAAGATTGGCATCGGCTTCGAGCGCATGCTGATAATTAAATCGTTTGCCCTCATCGGCAACCCCGATAAGTATACGCTCGGTATTCACATGATAGGCGATATGAACCCACAGATCACGGTTGTCGTTGTTGCCCTGTTTGACGGCCTTGAGCAAAATCTCGATGATGACCACTCGCATCTGTTTGATGGTGCGATCGTCAAAACCGTTTCTGTCAAGTTCTTTCAGGATCACATTGCAGCATCCGTCAATATCCGCTTCTCGGTTTATTCGAGTGTAATTCAACTGGTAAACCGATTCATTCCCGGGAAGCACCCGAGCAAGGCCGGCGACGAATTGACTCTGGGCAATTTCAACGACAACGACGCATACGTCATCGGACCGTTCCTGGTGCTGCATGTATTCTGTATTGACTTTCAGGATTGTATCAAGAAACATTTTGCAGTTCATTTGAGCGGCATACTTCTGAACCACATCATGCAATCCTTTTTTGCCGAACATTTTGCGGTTGTCGTCAAAAACTTCGGTAAAGCCGTCGGTGTACATGATAATTTTATCGCCCTCTTCAAATTGCACAGAAACAACGGGGTATTCGGCGTCGTCAAACAAACCAAGGTAGAATCCCGTGCTTTTGAGCGAATGCAGGCAATTTTGTCTCTTCTTGAAGTACTGCGGCGGCACATGTCCCGCGCTGGAATAAGTTGCCGTGCGATGTTCCAGATCAAGTATCATGATAAAAGCGGTAACATACATTTCCGGTGTCGTGCAGGCAGTTATATCTTTGTTGACGCGCTCGAGAATCTCGCCAGGTGAATGCGATTTCTGTAAATGGCTCCTAAAGGAAGCCTTTCCGATAGCAGTAATCAGGGAGGCGGCAATGCCGTGCCCGGAAACATCAAAGATATATATGGCAACCGTTTTGGCATCCAGTTGCACTATATCGTATAAATCTCCCCCGACTTTTGCGCAGGGGATATATTTCGCTGCAAGTAGCAACAGTTCGAATTCGGGTATCGACTCAGGCAGAAACTGATGCTGCACCCGCTCGGCAAGATCGAGTTCGTTCTGGATCTGCTGAATGTAAAACTCCCGTTCACTCAGGGTATCGTTCAGCTTTTGGGTGCGCTCCTTGATTTTATCTTCGAGATTGTTAATATAGTGCCTGTTTTCAAGGGCAAGGTGCCACTTTTTGGTGAGCGCCAGAGCCGTCTGCTTAAGTGCAACGGCATCAAAGGGCTTGCGCAGGAACAACAGCTTGTCACTGGTTCCCAGCTCGTTGAGAATATCATTCCAGGAATAATCCGAATACGCAGTACATATGACTATCTCGATATCAGGGTGTCCCGACCAGATTTCTTTTATGGCTTTTATCCCGTCCATGCCGGGAGGCATGCGCACATCCATGAAGATGAGTGCATAGGGATCATTGATCTCTTCGGCCCTGCGCACCATTTCCACTGCCTGCTCGCCCTGATATGCGTCATCTATCTGGTATTCGATGCGTTCCGACACGGGCGCCTGCTCAATGCCTGCTTCATCGCCAAACAGTTCATCGGCCAGTTGGTTAATTTCGCGGTCGGTTTCCCGCCTCGACAGGCCTATAACATTTTTAATATCATCGTGAATCGACTTGTTGTCGTCTACAACTAAAATGCGCCGCTTCATACCTGCTCTATTCGATATGCGTTGCTGCCACTATTAAATTGTAGTGCAATAGCTGATAAAATGCAATCGGCTTTTCCGAATTCGTCTTCAGAACCGAAAACGCATTCCCAGTGAAACATGTCGACCGTATTGACCGAGCGTGCCGTTCCATACCGTTAAATGATTCTGATCGGTAATATCGGTAATGTTGTCAAGGTAAAGATAAATATCCATAAAATCATATGGGCTGTAGCCGATATTCAAATCGAGATAGTAGAAACGATTTGTCGTGGCATAGTTTGCTTCAGAGTCTACTTCTGCGGAACCGGCGGGTGCGGTGCGGTACTTGACCGGAGCGACAACCCGCAATGCAGGAGTACAGAATACCTTTTCTTTGAAAAAGCGGGCCGTTGCGCCCAGATTGGCGATATAGCGGGGATAGCTGAGAAGATATCCGTCCAGATCGACGCGCACGGAATTATAAGCCAGGTCCTTCGGAAAGTTGGTGCCCGTTGCTATCGAATAATACCCGTTCGTCCAGATTTCGTGGCGTTCAAGCAGCCGCAAAGTAGCATCCACTTCCACTCCCTGAGACTGATAATCACCGGAATTGGCAAAACCCTTATAGCTGATGCCAGAAAGGATATTGATAAACCCTTTCAATTCCTGCCAATAATAGGTGGCGGCGAATGACACCAGGCCCAATTTCTGCAACCACTGAATGTCAATTTGATTCATTTCCTCAGATTCAACTCTGGCGCCGGCACTCTGGAAATTTGCCGGGCGAAGGAAACCTTTGTTGTATATAATTTTGAGTGCCGTCTGTTCAAATGGGTATGCCATGAGTGCGACGCGGGGATTGAAGTTATAGCTGTCGTCGCCCCGGTCGGGATTGTAATCACCGCGTATGCCCAGCACGAAAGCAAGATAGGTAATCGGCTGTATGTTGAGCATAGCATATCCACCTAACTGATCGTCTTCAAGATATGGATCGGTCCAATAACCGTTTTTCAGATAGCCCAGCTCAAGGGAATCCAACGCCCGCATTGAATCTGTCAAACCTATCGATAAAGTATCATCGCGATTTTTGGGATCGTCCGGATTGATATCATTTACGCTCTGATTTGGTCCGATTTTGGTAAATGCGTAATCCATTCCACCGTTAAGCTCTATCCGTTCGCTCCAGAATGATTTTTGCACGTCAAGCGAAGTGCCAAATCGTCGATCCATCCAGACAATATTGAAAGGAAGCTTCTGCGGTTCTCCCTGCACCATCGGAAAATATTCGGCCCGATTGAAATCGGACGATACCTTTGCCGTCGTTACCAAATCGCTGAACCAGTTTTTCTCGTATATACCCTCAACAAATGTTTTGTGCGTCGTCAAATAATTTTCCCGACCGCGTCCCCATTCAAAGTGCCTATTAAATACCTCGGTAGAAAACGCATAGGCATTGATTCCCAATTCTCCTGCGTTCCCTTTGAATTGGAGCATATATCCCGGCCGGTGCTTATCGAGCATCGTCGTATAGGCCCCATGCGGATGATCACCATACCCGGTTGCAGTTTCCAGAATCGGCAGCGTGGTGGCTGCGGACTCGGTTATCTTTCTGCCCCCCTGCTTGGCAAACGAGCCCATCAGCATAAAGTCAACATCCTTGTTCAATCGCTGACCCACCTGTACATCTGCGACATAATAGTCATCCTGACCAATGCGCACCTGCCCTCTGACCATCCGTTCACCCAGGTCTTCGGCCGTACAGGTTATTATGTTGATCACCCCGGCCAGCGCATCCGGACCCCAGACGGCCGAGCCGGGCCCGCGAATTATTTCGATCCGGCTTACATTACTGAGATTATTCGGCAATTCGATGATTTGGCCGGGACCGAAATTTTCAATTGAATTCATGCGGTGGCCGTCAATCAGTATGAGGTACTTTTGATTATTATCACTGACATTTCCCCGCGCGGCAAATACCCATTCATCCCGATCGGCTATTAACGGATAGCCAACGCCTCTTCTGAGTACGTCCTTAATGTCGCGACTGCCCCATTCGCTGATTTGCCGGGCCGTCACAACCGTTACATTCGATGGGGCTTCAAAGACCGTTTCCTTTCTCTTCGATGCCGTTGTAATTTCGATATTCATCAAACCGCTAAGCGACAAGTCGTCAATGACATCGCTGTTTTCTCCGGCGCAAATTGCAACAACAGCAAGAACCGGTAAAATCATTGTTCGTGGAGACATAACTCTGCCCTCGGCTGAATTATTTGATAATGCGGTCTATTTTTTCCAATGCACTTTCATGTAACTGAAGCATATCTTTTGCATTTGCAAAGTTGAGTATTTTGAGTACCGAGAGCGGCTCCTGCACGACCGCTTCGGCAAAAACGTGATCATTGTCAAGCGCTTCGCGCATTAGCTGTGCAGCCTGCATGCCGATATTGCGATTGTCCGGCAATACGGCAAGAGTTCCCAGGCTGACCGGCGGTTTGACAAGTACATCTACACCGACCAGGAGAGGAAATTTCAATGATTGTTTTTTTGCAAGCCAGACATTCTGCAATAGGTCGCTGTTGAGCAATCCATTGTCATTGGGAATCCACAATGCGTCGACGGAGGTAGTGCGCGAAAAACCGGTGAGTATCCCGGCTAACTCCCGCGCCATATTACGAGGTTCATTCTTAATTTCCCGTGCGATGATCTCGATGCCCTCCCTGGTGCAGTAGCCTTGCTGCCGTTTGACATAATCACGCATGAACGCCCGGTACACAACTCCAATTCTGGTCAATGCACCCCCTTGCAGAGAACGCAGACTGATTGCAGACGTTACCAGCGGTACTTCGTATGCTACTCCGGCAGCATTGTCAATCCGACCAACCGCCTTTTCGATAAATACACCCATTAGCAGAACGGCAGGGATTCTTTCAAGTGAGTCGGCTAAGTCACTTTGAAATTTGCGATACAGCCTAAAGGACTGATTGTCCATCAGGAAAATTGCTCCGGGATGGAGTGAAGCAATAGCATTGGCAAACTTTGCCCGATCAGTGCCTTTGTCAACAATAAGTTCGCTGAAAGAATAGCCGTCTTCTAATTCTTCTTTTATGCCCCGGGCCGCATCGACAAAGCTTTTACCTTCGCATCTGACAATGAGCATCCGCTCCCCGGCCAATACGGCAAAGCTGATGATAGTCAGCAGACATAAAGATTTCTCGAGTGCCCTGAAGAAAAAAAACTGCCGGGTTTCAGACAATAAAAATGTGAACATATTTCATAGTTTATATACTTCACACATAAGATGCAAGTAAAATGCAATTGACAAGCGGCCCATCATTCCATGACCATGTGTTCTCTACTCGAAAATGCCGGATCGCGTGCTATGTGCTCAGAGCTTACTGCAATTGAGACAGGTGAATACCCCTTGATCAGGAGAGCAGCTCCCGCAGCATCTCCAGGTCTACCGGTTTCTCAAAGATCAGTCCGCCCTGCGCCGCCAGCGTCTCGACCGGCAATGCTGCTTTATCCCGGGTGCAGAGCACGATACGTGCAGCGGGATTGATGGTTTTCACATTGGTGAATACATCTGTTGCCATTTTCCAGTCTGTCGGCTCATCCATGTCAAGTATAATGCTGGTAATTGTGTTATCAAGACAATGATTGACGGCTTTTTCCGAATCGTCAAACCAGGTCTCTTCAAAGATACCCCGGATGCCATAGAGAAAATTGCGCATAAAATGTGACTGCTTGCCGTAGACAATCACTTTTTGTTTTTCCAGCGGAGTCGTGCGAGATTCCGAAACTTCAGGGGCTGGGCTACGCGTGCCCCGTGCCTTTTTTTGCATGGCCTTATCGCGTTTGATCTGCGACAATTGTTTCATAATCGCTTTGCGGTTGTCTTCAAAATTGTCCGTCATGACAACAATCCTTTTAATTGCCAGCATCTTGCTGAGTTAACTGAGCTTGGACATGTTGGTAAACGCGTTGAATTTCTGCGAGCATACTTGCGGGATTCTCCAAATTTGCTCGGCGTGCGCCGAATTCCAGTTTTTCTGCATGACTGCCCAGCAGCATCGCACCAACTGTCCGGCTGGTGCTTTTCAGTGAATGGGCATGGCGTTCGAGTGAAGTTGCATCCCCGTTGGCAATATCAGCCGAAAGCTCCTGCAGCAAACGCGGGGTTTCTTCCAAATAAGCGGCTGCAACTTCGTCGTATATCTCCAGGTCCCCCCCCATTTCCCCCAAGGCCCTCTGCTTGTCGATCAAAGCTTCTTCCCGCATATGCACTATCCTTCAGGTATGCTCAACCTTGCCTCTGCTGACTGCTGGGCTCTCTGCGGTCCAGTGAGTCACTTTTTCGATGAGCTCTTTTTTATTTATCGGTTTGCTTAGGTAATCATCCATTCCCGCATCAATGCACTTCTGCTTATCGCCCTTCATGGCGTTGGCGGTCATCGCAACAATGGGAACGTGGGCACCGCCTTCGACCCTTGCTTCACCCTCACGGATGGCACGTGTAGCATCATAGCCGCTTAATACGGGCATCTGACAGTCCATCAGAATTAAATTGTATATCTTTTTTCCCTGTTCCTCAAGCGCCTCCATGCCGTTATGGGCGACATCACATATGAATCCCGCCTTTTCCAGCATCTTTATTGCCACTTTTTCGTTGACGGGATTATCTTCCGCAAGGAGAATACGGATTTTGGCTTTATTCACCTCCTCGGCAAGGGTGTGCCGGGTAACCAGCGCTGAGTCGTACGAGCTACCTGCACTCTCTGATTCACTGCTCCTTGCCACAACCAGGCTCAGGCAATCGGCAAGGTTAGCGTGCTTGACAGGTTTGGTCAGATATGCCTCCACCCCTACTGATTTCATGAGCGAAGCATCTCCCCGATTGCCGATCGCGGTAGTAATCACAATGTGCGTACGCGCCAGCTTTGGATCCGCTTTTATGAGCCTGGCAAGTTGCACCCCGTTCATGCCGGGCAGTTGCATGTTGATAATAGCCACATCAAAGGGCTTGCCGTTGTCAATTCCCTGGCGCAAAACATCCAAAGCCCCGTGGGCGTCTCCACATTCACTGGAATGTGTATCCCAAAGTGCAAGATAGTTGAGCAAGGATGTACGGCCGGCGCTATTGGGATCAACAAGCAGAATGCACTTGCCTTTGACCTCGCCCCTGGGTCGCAGAGTTGCCGGAGCGTCCTCGGGAGCTTTTTTAAACCGGATTCGAAACCAGAACGTCGAGCCGTCGCCTTCACGGCTGGTAACCCCGATCGCGCCTTCCATAAGCTCGCTCAATTTTTTCGAAATTGCCAGCCCCAACCCGGTGCCCCCGAATTTGCGGGTAGTCGAAGCATCGACCTGCTCAAACGGTTTAAACAGATTTTTCACTTTGCTTTGCGGAATACCGATGCCGGTATCGCGTATTTCAAAATGCAGTTTGATGAAGTGTTTGCTTTCTTCATGCACTCCGGCAGAGAGCACGACTTCGCCTTTGTCGGTAAATTTGACGGCATTGCCGGCCAGATTGACAATCACCTGACGGAAGCGCCCGGGATCGCCGATGACCCGTGAAGGAATTCTGGAGCTGATAATCGAAGCAATCTCGAGTTCCTTCTCATGGGCCTTGAAAGCCGCCAGCTCCATTGCATTTTCTATTGCCGTGCGTATATCAAATTCAATCTCCTCTGTTTCGATTTTGCCTGCTTCGATTTTCGAAAAATCCAGTATATCATTGATCAGGCTGAGCAATAATTCGGCCGAACTCTGTATGCTCTCGGCATATTCCTTTTGCTCGAGAATGAGTTCGGTCTCGCGCAACAAGCTGTTCATCCCCAGTATGCCGTTCAGCGGAGTGCGTATTTCATGCGACATGTTAGCCAGAAATGCGCTCTTTGAATTGTTGGCCGCTTCGGCGCGAACACGCGCCTTAACCAGCTCCTGATACGTACGTTCCTGCTCGGTAATATCAACAAATGTTTCGATACCGCCAATTATTTCACCTTGATCATTTTTAATAATGCTGGAATTTTTCTGTATGGTTCTCTCCGAACCATCTTTGCATTTAATGATACACTTTACCTTATTGGCAGAGGCGATGACCGATGTGTCCTGATGAGCACAGCATATGTCCGAAGCACTATACAGTTCCCGGCAGTTCTTCATGAGCACATCTTCTATGCGATATCCGGTAATCTGCTCGGCCCACTTGTTAAAACTGAGGATAGTCCCATGCTTATCTACTGTGTAAATAGCGCAGGGAGCAATATCATTCAAACGTTCGGCGCTCTCCTTGGCTTTAAGCAAGTCGCTTTCGACGATTCCGCGTAACTTCATCTGCTCCTGCAACTGGCTTACAATTTTTATTTGCGTGTACTCATAGAAAAAGGCAATAATCGAGGTTATGGCAAATGCACCGGTAAACCTTACTTTGAATTCCAGAGAATATTTTGCCGAAACCTCATAAAGCGGCGGCAAAAAAAAGATGAGAAATATTAAAACAAAGAAAGTGCCGCTGGCAATGGCGCCATGCAACAAGCCCAGCAGAAAAAACGTACCTACCGGAAAGATAAAACACCACAACGCGCCGGTATAATCCACACTCTGCGACATGATCAGATATAAGAAAAAAGGTGCAATAACTCCCAGGGAAATATAGGAAGCCACTTTGGAGTTGCCGGTTTGAAGCAAGTAGGCAAAAGCCACAGCCATTCCAATGAAAGCCAGAAAATCGATAATTGACAGGGCGTAATTTTCGTCAATCAGCGCCGTAATACCAAAGGTCAACCCAAAAAGTGCTCCAATGATCGTCGTGATCAAAACCAGATAATAGCGTGACTGGGGCACATTGGAAAATTTGGTATCGGTAAGTACATTGAAATGCGTTGCATTGCTTTTTTTCATACAGATGCTTCGGACGAAAGTCGCTAAATTCCCATACTAAGGCTTTCCATAATCTTGGCGATGAGGTCTTCTTGTGAGAAAGGCTTCATAACATAATTCTTTGCGCCCGCCCCCACCGCTTCTACTACTTTGTGACGCTCGATTTCGGTGGTGACCATCGTAACCGGGATGGTCTGAAAACGCGCGTCGGCTTTGATTGACTTGAGCATTTCGAGCCCGTTCATATTGGGCATATTCCAATCGAGCAGTATAAGATTCACCTTACCGTTTTCACGTTCCAGCAGGTCAATTCCCTCCCTGCCGTCACCAGCTTCCAAAAATTCAAAACCCAGAACGTCAACCGCATTTTTTATGAACTGCCTGGTCGTTTGTGAATCGTCAACGGATAGTATTCGCATACACTGCTCCTGAAGCTTTTGCCTGGTAGTAGAGCCCGCGGGTATAGCGCTGCATCTGGAAATCGCTCGTATAATTGATGATCGATTCAGAAGCACCAAGAAACAAAAATCCGTCGGGTCGCAAAAGCTGTGCAATTCGTTTGAGAATATCACGCTTAAATGTGTCTGCAAAGTAAATAAGTACATTCCGGCAGAATACAATATCACGCTTACCTACTACCGCAAGCGGCTCCTGCAAATTGAGCTTTTTGAAGGTCACCATATTCTTAACCTCATCGCGCACAGCCCAGACTTTGCCGTTCTGCGTAAAGTATTTCGACTTGAGAGAGTCATCCATACCGCGCGATATTGCCAGATTGTCGTAGCGTCCCGCCATGGCGAGGAAGAGTACGGATGGTGAAATGTCGGTTGCCAGGATGTCGAACTGATCGGACCGCAATCCGGGATGACGGCGAATATAATCAAGAATAACCATGGCAATCGAATACGGCTCTTGTCCCGTTGAGCTTGCTGCGCTCCAGATACGCACTTTGCTGCGCTTACCGCTTTTTATTTCCGCAACATATCTGTCAAGCAGAACCGAATCAAGTATTTCGAAAGGAGATTTATCACGAAACCACAGGGTTTCATTGGTGGTCATGGCATCTACAATTTTATCACGCAGACCGTTGGTTTTGTCTGCGGTCGCCTTTTGATAAAACTGCATAAAGGTTGAACAGCCATTTTCTACCATCAGGGTCGTCAGGCGCGTCTCAACCAGGTACATTTTATCTTCGGTTATATGAATGCCGCAGCTTTTTTCTATATAATCCCGCATCATGCGAAATTCATTTTGATCAATGCGATTTGCCGGGGGCATAGATGATCCTTTATACTTAATGGTCACGCACGCAATCAAGCAGCGTTGACAATCTTATCCAGTATCATTGTAATAGCTTTCATTTTCTCTGAATCCGAAGCGTTTCGCTCTTTGACTGCTTTGATATCATCGACGATGCGCAGGTAATTATCGAGGGAAATCTCCAGATCCGCAATGGTTCGCTGTGCGTTCACTTCGATTGTCTCTTTTGCAAAGCGGTAGTCTTCCGCTTCATGCGCCCGATCGATGAATTCGCGCAGGTTTTCGATTTTTTCAATCAACAATCCCTGATTAAGAGGCTTCGTCAGATAATCGCGTGCACCCAGACGCATTGCTTCGACCGCAGAATCTATTGATGCCTGGCCAGTTACCACAATGACCTCAATGGATGATCGGACGGCTTTTGCCTGTTCCAAAACGTCAAGCCCCGACTTTCCCGGCATGACCAGATCGGTGACAATTACGTCAACGGCAGTGTTATGCACCGTGTCAATTGCCTTTTCCCCGTCCCCGGCAAACAGTAGCTCATCATCGGGATGCAGAATTTTCTCGAGTATTTTTTTATACATTGTCAAGAATAACTGATCGTCGTCAACACAGAGAATCCTCATAGCGCTTCCTCGCTTTCCTTATCTGCAATGCAATTTCATACCTATTTCAGCTGCGATGCTTTCTATGGGCAGTGATTTATCCGATAAGCCGGCTTCGTCAACCGCTCTGGGCATGCCATAGACGACGCATGAACTGTCTGATTGAGTTACGCAATAACATCCCCTACGTTTCAGCACGCGCATACCTTTGGCGCCGTCGCTGCCCATGCCGGTCAGCACACAGCTCATAATGCCCGCAGAACCGTAGACATTTGCAACAGATCGGAACAGCACGTCAACAGCCGGGCGGCAACTGTTTTCGGGCGGACCGTCATTCAGTGCAATACGCACGCGACCCTGTTTATGCACAACCGTCATATGCCGTCCACCCGGTGCGATATATACTATGCCGTGCTGTACGGATTGACCGTCTTCACCTTCAACCACCTTCAGCGCCGATTTTTTATCCAAGCTTTCTGCAAGCGACTTTGTAAAGTGCGCCGGCATATGCTGCACCAGCAGCACCGGGACCGGCAAGCCGGCCGGTAATTGCGGAATGAGCTTGTTCAGTGCTTCGGGGCCGCCCGTGGAAACTCCTATGGTCAGCACACCGAATGATCGCGGGATGGGCGCAATTGCTACGACCGGCTCAATTCTTTCCGGCCGCGACGGTGGCGGCGCAGCCGCTTTCGATTCGCCTTCGTCACGGCGCAAAATCCGACGCGTATTCATTTTTGTACGCACATGCCGTAAAACATTATTCAGGTCATCGTGCAATTGTCTGCGGTTTTCTTCAGGCGTAGCGCCGTCGGGTTTGCGGATAAAATCAAGCGCCCCCATTTGAAGGGCCTTGATTGTTATTGATGCGCTTCGAGTACTGATGCCGCTCATCATGACGACCAGGGTATCGCTAAATTCCCGCTGAATTTCGGCCAGGGTTTCCACCCCGTCCTTTTCCGGCATATGCACATCGCACAATACCAGATCAACCGGATTCTGCCTGAGTTTGCGCAATGCCAGATCACCGTTGGGCGCGGTACCAACCACCTCAATATCTGGAAGCGAGGCAGCAACCTCGAACGCCAACCTGCGATAGAGTACCGAATCGTCTACAACTAGAATCTTAATTGGCATATCCGACCCGTATACCTGATCATGTTACGCCCCCGGCATTGAATGCCGAAGAATACTTTTTGTCGGTTCTCATAGTGTGGGCAACCAGCCATTCCGTGAGAAAAATCATGATAGCCTTTAATATCATTGCTAAACCAGCTTCTTCGCACGGTGCGGGAAGGGCGGACTTGAACTTCACAAACAGGATCCTTACCGTACAAGTTGCTAATGCTACATTGCCAGAATTTCGGCAACTTTTAATGTGGCCATAAGCTCCGCATCCAGCTTGACAACACCACCCAGAAACTTTCCGTCAACACCATTCATATTGGCAGGCGGCGGCTCGATGTTTCTATCGTCAACAGTTATCATATCACCGATTTTGTCAACGACCAATCCCACGATGTCCTTGGAGGTGTTTTCGCTCAGCAGACCTTCGTCCCGAAGCCGTTGCAGCTCTTCATCGGTTTTAAGTACAATACAGCAGGTGGCTTTGCCGATGATGCGCCTTTCAAGTCCCAGGCGGACCCCCAGGTCGGCAACCGAGACTATCTGGCCGCGCAGGTTCATTAAGCCGACAACAAAATCGGGAGACGGATCAACATCGGTTATTTCCAGGTTGCGATTTATTTCCCGTACCAACAATACGTCTATGCCGAACAGACCTTCTCCAAGATAAAATGTAGCGAATTGTCTGATCATCGATATGCTCCTATCCTGCTGCTTCCACTATGGCTGGAATGTCAAGTACTACCGTCAGATTTTTATTGATGATGGTCGATCCCTTCACGCCGGTTCCGTGTATCGAATTGATATCGAGCTCGAGTGCGGTTTGCACGGTGTCTTCCACCTTGTGGGCAATAAGGCCGATCTGTCCGGTAGCCGAGCGGGGCACTATTACAAAGGTGGTGTCTGCCTGTTCCATCGAGGCTGATATCGGCATGAAATGTTCCAGACGAATAATGCGCAGGGTGGAATCATCATATTTGAGAAATTCCTTATCACCCACCGCCTCTATTTCGTGCGTCTTGCGTTTCTCGATACGGGCGACTTCGGCCAATGACATCGCCAGGTGTTCTTTACCGCCGATCGTAAACAGCAGCATGTCCTGCATCTGTTGATTGGCTTCATTTTCCGCCTTCTTCTTCTCGGCTGTAATATCTTTTTCCAGATCTTCGAATTTCAAGTCTGCCATGGCGGCTATACCGTTGGGATCCAGAATCATCGCCACACGTCCATCGCCCATGATGGTTGATCCGGCAAAGCATTGTGATGCCTTGAGCGTCTCGGGCAGGGCTTTGACGACAATCTCTTCACTGTCAAGAACATCATCTACCACCAGACCATATAAATGGCGTTCCATACGCAAAACAACAATCTTAACGGCATTGCCTACGCTTTGGCGACGGTCGCCTTTGCCGGTGCGCCGCTCCTCAATCTCAGGCTCGGCCGGGGGTGACGCTCCGTCGTCGCCGGGTTTGCCCCTGCGATCTGACCACCGGCGCCGGTGATCGGGCAGCATATCTCCGGTTTCGGGATGCTCAAAGCTCGGTGACATTCCCAGCGTTTGCGCCAACCGTACCAGAGGCAGCAACTTGCCGCGCAGACGCAACACTTCCGAATTGTGAATGCACTCGATTTGGCGGGTCACATCTTTAGCGCGTATGCGCACTACTTCTTCAAGGCCGACTTGCGGCACGGCAAAGCGGCGATTTTCCGACTTGACGATCAGCGATGGAATAATAGCGAGTGTCAAGGGCAGCTTTAAAGTGATTTTTGTGCCTGCCCCCAATTGCGAATCGACTTCCACCGTACCGCCGAGACGTTCGATATTTGTCTTGACAACATCCATACCCACGCCGCGTCCGGAGACGTCACTGACCGTAGTAGCTGTTGAAAAGCCGGGCGCAAATATGAGCATCTGCGACTCACGTGAATTCATGTCGGCGGCCTGTTCCGGGGTTACAATGCCTTTTTCGACAGCCTTCGACTTGACTTTTTCGTGATCGATTCCCGCACCGTCGTCACCGATCTCGATAATGACTTTGCCGCCTTCCTGATAGGCGCGCAAAATGACCTCTCCGGCCGCTTCCTTGCCCGCCGCGCGACGCTCGGCAGGCAGCTCGATACCATGATCGGCGCAGTTGCGCACCAGATGCGTCAATGGATCCGACAGCAATTCGATGATTGATTTGTCAAGTTCGACTTCCTGTCCGATCTGGGTTAGCGACATCTCTTTATTCAGCTTTTTTGCCAGATCACGGATCACACGCGGGAACTTGCTGAACACAACCGATATCGGCTGCATACGTGTCTGCATGATTCCTTCCTGCAACACAGAAGTCACCATGTCGATATTTTGCACAATGCCGTTGATTCCCTGTATGTCGGAAATCTCAAATCCCAGCGCCTCGCGCAGGCTTTTTTCAATCTGACCAAGCTCTGTTTCAACGGCCTGTTTGTCGTTTCCGAAATTTTGTTTGCTTTCCATAAGCCGGTTCAATGCTGCTCTGATCGTTTCCAACGTCAGCCGAACGACCTTTTCGGCCTCCGAAGAATCGCCTATCTTGCGCGACAGCATTTGCATGAGCTGATTGCGCGCCAGCACCAGCTCCGATGCGTAGTTCATGAGATTGTTGAGCAGGCTGACCTTGACCCGCAATGCCTCTTCTATGCGCGTTTCGTGTTTCGATTCCTGCCTTGCCGTATCCCGGCTACTTGCTGATTTTGCTTCCTGAGCTTCCTGCTGCCGCAGGTACTTGCGTTTTTGCTCTTCCAAATCAAGCGTATAAATCCGTTCGTCAGGCACACCGAGTGCTTCACTTATAAGATCAGGCTCAAGTACCGATGCAATCAGTATCGATGCCTCCGATTGGGGTGATGGTTCCCCGGTCAGTTGTTCACGTTTCGGGTCGGTATCGATAATATTGCCGAATTTCTCCCAGCGCTCAAACAGCAAATCATAGGTCAGCTTCTGCCGGGCAAGGTCTACATCCGGATTGAGACTGACCTGATATATCAGTTTGCCCTCTTTGACGGCATCTTTGATATGCACTTCATTAAACGAGGGATGACGAAGTTTAATTTCCTGCACACTATCATCCCGGCTTCCATTCGCTTCCCGCCGGGTATCCGAGCGCACCTTTTCGGAGAGGAACGGTTCGAGCAGGCGCAACTCTTCGTTAATGTCAATCGAATCGGAATTATTTACATCATCCAGCATTGCCCGCAGCTTGTCAACGCCCTGAAAAAAGCAGTCCGTCATCTCGGAAGTAACAGCCAATTCTTTATCACGAATGCGCGACATGACATTTTCCATCACGTGGGACAACGATACAATTTGCTTCAAGCCGAAAAAACCAAATCCGCCCTTGATGCTGTGAACTGCCCGAAACAGGCGGTTGATCAAATCATCCGGAACATCATTGCCCTTTTGCTCCAGCTCAAGCAGGTCGGGTTCGATATTTTCTAGATGCTCCCGGCTTTCCACAATCAAATCATTGAGCATTTCCTGGTCTTGCATTGCAGGCTCCTGGACTAGTATTGAAAAGAGCTGCATACACATTTATGCAGGTACTGCGACACGCAATATTGTTTCAGCGAAATTGTAACATTTGGGAAAGATAATGACAATTAGAATTGTGCAAATTTTTTCTGAAGGTCGCATTCAGCGCAAAGCCATCTGCAATGGCCTCCCCCGGCATAAATCCAGGCATACTTGTTACCATCACAGCTCATGCTTTTCCTGCCCGAAAGAAACGCGAGCTCGACCGATATGTTCATGCGCCACTCGTGCGGACAGAACCAGGCAAATTGCCGTCAATCAGTTTAATTCGCATAAAGCAATATTGACATATGGAAATAAAGACTTCAAGCCGGCATGGTCGCAGGATGGCAACTTCATAACCTTTTTTCCGCCTCCGGGAGCTTCTTCCGGTGGACCGCTGCCAATCGCTCCATTCGAGATCAGAAAAACAAGTTGCCTTGTCATTGACGAAAACGGTGAATCTAGCCATATTTCGAACGAAAATCACACGGGCGGGCTGCTAGCCTGTTATGAATACCTGCCGAAATGATCGAAGCGATATTCAAGAAACTGCTCGATGCCTTCTTTCACCAGGCAAGCAAAACAGTTCGGCGCATTTGCAGCGACGCGGTGCGAATATCGAGAACATAGGCGCCGTTGGGAAGGTTTTCGAGCGACAGAGCTGCCCACCCGTCCGATATGGTTCCCGCCAGGCGCTCAACAACCTTCCCGCGGACATCAATAGCTTTCACGGCAATATCTCGATGATTGACCAAAGGCACATTTAAATACAAGACATTGTGCTCCGTCAACCGGACGCGCAATGCGCAATGCTCGTTGCGCGTGAACATATCTGCAAGGCGTGCACGGCATTTTGGTTGTCAAATGCAAAATACGCAAATAAGCCGTCCCAGTTGTCTTGAGCTGCCGTCTTTTGCTCCATCGGTTCGCTGCTGCCCCATGAGGGTACATGTGCCGACGGCATCGAAGTAGCGTCATCTTCATCTTTGGCATGTGCCCCCACGGCAAATACCCCATGCGATGTTGGCCATATGCCGCTCAGTTGCTGGTGCGCACCGCCTGCTTGGGTGGAAATGTCCCAGGGCGCAGCAACGATGGTACTATAACGTAATGTCCTAAGATCTCGTGAGTAGACGCGTGCAAATTCGTTCCAGACCGAATGCCCTTCGGCCGGCTTTGGCATTTGCATATAAGCGTTTGAGGTGGTGATCGTTCGTCGGCCGGTTCCGAGCAGGTACACATTGCCATTGCCATCAACTCGCACACTATTCGGCTCTGTTTTCGTGGTATTGACATCCGGCCATCCTCCATTGGGATTATACCAGCCGATAAGTAGTGGGTCATTCAACGACCCTTGCGTATTTGCACCTTCATTCATCTCGGCAACATAGGTGCTGTGTCGGATCTCTTCCGTATCGAGAGTGAAACGACCGATCCACGATATATGGATATTGCCATTGGTGCCGGTAAACCGGTTCTGAAATGATCCTCCGGGATTGGCACTGTACTGAATACTGTTTCCATTCCAGAAATTGATCACATTGTTACCATGACACCGGGCTACCACCACCAAAGCTCCGCCGCCGGGTGCACTGTAATCGATTGCAAGTCCGTCAACGTACTGATCGGGGCTGGAGGTCGTCACATCTCCCGACGTTACATCGCCGCTGCTATCCTTATCAATAAACTCCGCATACAAGCGGCTCCACCACTTCAAACGCCCTTCGTTGTCCATAGCAACCACCGCCGGTTCATAGTCGGGATTACCGCCCGGCAGAACTGATTGGTTGTTATAGCCGAAATACAGATGGTTGTTGCGCCGGTCGATAGCAATCCCACCCACGCGATTCGTCGGCTTACCCGACAGGCGGTAGCCGGTATAGCCGCCTTTGGATGAATATCCCTTCGGTCCGGAAAAATAGTAGTCATTGGGCCATTTTCCTTTTTTGCGTCCGCCGTTGCCATCATTTTGCCAGAGGTTGTAATCGTCGATAGTCCACGAACGCAAGCTTCCCCTTCCTGTTTTCATGACGATACCGCTCCATTTTGGGGTACCGTTGCTGTTGTTGTAGATATCGAGGGTTGTTGCGATCTCGGTCGGTTGATCGGTCCAGTGCGTGCGCCAGTGCGTAACCGTCGTCAGGCTGCCCTGGGCGTCAAGTTTTTCGATAATCGCCCAGTCAAAATCAAACTCTGCGCCCCGTCCGAATACAACACTGCCGTCATTACCGACATCCCAGGGCTGAATCTCACCATAGGAAGACAGACCATTCATAGTGCCGCCGGCGCGTCTTGCCGGGCATTCAGCATCATAGCTCCAGTCAAGATCATCCGGAACGCCGTTGACGAAATTATTGTTCAACCGCGCAATGACATATCCGTTCAATGTCTGCCCCCTGTTATTTACCCCGGTGGCATTGATGCGCGTTCCGGAGATATAAAGGCCGCCGGTTGCCTCTCCGGGAATATTCGTCGTGCGCATGCGCCTGATATCCTGCAAGGTTCCTTCGGGAAAGTAAATAACCGACAGCACCTGCTCCATATCAGCGCTCAACTGCATTATGAAACCAATGCACCCATCGGCGCGTGAATCGATTCCCGTCGCGGGCAGCTTCTTCTTGGTGGCCGACGAAGGTATCCACCCCAGATCGGCCGTCTGACCGGCAATAAGAATCGTACCGTCCGACAACTGCAACACATCGGTATAAACATCCTCTCCCTGTGCGCCACTAAACGCAACGATATTGTCGCCCGGAGTGATAACCGGATATTGCGCCGCAGAAGCCACAATCGAGGTAATGATGATGACGGAGCACATGACTCGCATCGAGTTGCATAAGTTAATAAAGGCGTTATCGGCAAACAGTGCATTTCGCATAGTATCTCCCTGAAAGAATAGTTGTGTTTGTACGCACATATTTATGATTTATGATTTTTAGTATTTCATACTACTGTACTGTGCATTTAGTTAACGCTCTTTTTCGAGAAGATAAGAGTCGCTTATTGTCATGATCCGGGTACTCGATAACGCAGAATGTGCCAATACCTGCGTTTCTGCCTGAAAAACTCAATGCATACTCGACCTAATCGATATCGTGCCGTCCTCCAATAACTTTCAACACCGGTTTGCGCCCGACACGTGAGATGTAGACACCTGCCTGCATCGATTTTTTGCGAACATCACGGTGCCGTAGTTTTCTTCCATTGAGAGAATACATGGCGGATGAGGATTGTGATTCCATAGCATGAGATTTGCGCCCGTATTCAGGTTGCACGTCACTCTTGAGCGATACCAGTCCGTCCACCTTGCGATACTCAACCTCAGCCGTTGCCGGATCTACGATAATCTGCAGGCCCTTGCCCCCGACAGAAGCCGTCAGGGCGCCGCTGCCCCAGTTTTGCTCGACTATTTTTTCGCCATGCGTCACATGCCAGCTCTGCCATTTCGAAAAGTCAAGCAACTTGCCGTCGCACCAGACTTTCGGCGTCACGCCGGCTGGGGATATTGTTTTGAGAACAGCACTTTTATTAGCTTCACCATGCCAATAGGGGTAATGGTCCCTGAGCGGCATGAACTCCATCCTGAGTTTACGGGCGCTTGATCCGATATATTCGACCCGATTCGCACCTGCCGCTGTCAGAGAAGTATTTGTTTGTATTGCGGATTTGAATCCGCCAAAGGAGCCGTGTTCTGCCTTTGTGCCCGCTTCGAGCACTAACGCTCCCAAAGTGGATGGTGCAAACTTCCAGGAATATTTTTCGTAGGCTCCGTCTTTGGAATAAGTTTCGTGGGCGGTAGCTGTTGCCTGATAGGGAATCAATGCGATATATACGCCATTGCCCAGATCGGCGAATGCCGTTTTGTTGTCATACTCGACAGCTTTCGACGCCGGAATACCGACCCACAATTCATCGGCGCCGTTAATGATTCGCATCATGCAATTACGATACTGCCCCACCTGCTCGTACGGTGAGCGGCCGCAGCTCAATTCCGAATTTGCAAATCCGCTTGCATTGCCGAATATCTGGACAGCGCCGTTGCTGCTGCCTTTGACGGCCATTTTCCAGACGCTCTGCTCCCAGAAACAGTCGATACCTTCGGGATAGTTCGTCGCAACGCTCGCAAGGGTATAGTTTTTTTCCAGGTAAAGCGTTTCGAAATCGAACCGGCGGCTGAGGCGGTGATCGCCCTTCCAGTGCGCATAATCCTCGTAGTCGCCCTGATAGAACGGTTTTGCACCGTGCAGCTCGACCGGCGTCCGGTATTTTCGATGCGCGATATCCAGCGCCACCAGAATGTATTCGAGGTGCTGACCGACGCCGCCCATGTTGTCTGAGACGCTAAGGGTCGGCAGGTAGATGCCGGGAGTGTTGAACGTAAAGGCCGGCTGCTGTCCGGAAGCTCTCCGGCTGTCGTCAAATCGCCAGTCGAATCCAAGATCGGCCAGGTCGTCATTGGGATCGGTGGTTTTTGCTCCATTGAAGGTGATCTCGAGCGGCGCCTGCCCTGCTCTGGTTGACATGTTAAAGGCTGCCTGCGGCGGCCCGAAGAAAAAGTCGCGCTGATCCCACCCACCGGTTGCATCGATCAACGTCAGGGAAACACGATAGTTATTTGACAATGGAGATGGATAGGTGTGCTGCACGACGGTGCCGTTGCCCCAGTGCAGCGAATCATTGAAACTCCAGATATATTCAAGTGCGTCACCGTCTGCATCAGAAGAAGCAGATGCATTGAATTCAAGTTTCGTTCCGGATACCTGTCGCGCACTGAAAGCCGCGACGGGGGGTGTATTTGTGGTCATGCCTTTGCTGTGTTCAATGAAGGCAAAAAAACCATCATGTTTTCCGTCAAGTGTCGACTGCAATGGATTACGCAAGTAAAGTGAATGGCCGCTCGAATTCTGCGCGCTGCCACACCACACTATTTTTTGCGTTCCGTCGGCATTTTTGCGCACGGCGAGTCCATGCGTTCCCCCTTTGCCGATGCGACTGCACAGCAGGCGTTGCGAAAAATCCGATTTGACGATGAGCAGATACGCGCCCCCGGTATAACCTCCGTTCGGATCAAAAGTCAACGGCAAACCCGACGCCGAAGCGCCCGCCAGATACATCGTTCCGTCTTCATCAACCGCCAGCGCGCCGTTTTTGATGCGTATGGTGTTCGACTTGTTATTGTCAAGCCGGTTGGTAAAAAACTGACCGTTGATATAATCGCCATTTTCGGGATTATAGCGTCCGTAAAAAAGGCTTGGGTCGGTACCGGTATTATAGCTCTGATTGTAGACATCACCGGTCGTCCAGGCAACATTTTGCATGACATCCTTGGGATCGTTGTCGAACACGAAATTTCCTCCGTCAACCTCGAAAACCAGATAGAGATACCCGTCTTTGCCGATAATGCAACGATGACCGCGGGCATCCGCCATGTTAGAACCGTTTGCGTTCAATTCACTTGACGCGTAATTGTAGCCTTCGAATATGGTGGTTCCGTCAAAGCTGCGTCCCTGATACGCCGGAACATCAACCGGATACTTCTTGCCGTTGCTGGTCATTGCGCCGTAATTTTTGAATCCGGTTGTAACGATGGTTTGATTGTTTTCGTCAACGCACACATCACGCGTGTAGTGCGAGTTTCCGCCGAATGATCCCACCACCGCTCCTTGTGGAGAAAAGACCGTAATGGTAGCGCTGTTTATCTTTTGCGAGAGATGATCTCCAGCCGCAGACGTAAGAACGGCAAAATAGCCTGAAGGCCCGGCATCGACGCGATGCGCATTGCCGTCAAATGATTTGGACCAGACCAGGTTTTTTGCCTGAGCACCCAGAATGATTACCCCGCCGTCCATTGCCGCGCAATAGATATTGTCATTTGCATCAATGCACACGTCAACAATTTTGTCCGCAACACGTGTCATCGATATAACTGTTGAACCGTCGGCTGCAATCCGGATAATCGCACCGGAGCTGGATCCGGTTGCGCCATTGAGATGCGTTTCGGCTATGCCGCTAATCTTTTTGTCGCCAATTATGCCTGCTAAAACCAGTACGCCGTCTGATTGAATTGCGGCTCCATAGAGTGCTTCACCATCGCCGCTACCGCCGAAATAGGTGGAAACGTCAATGCCGTATTCATTGCTGCCGGCAAAAAGAGTAGCCGAGACAGCGAATACCGCTCCCAATACTTGTACGAATTTTTTAATCATTAGTGCGTCCTTTGGAAAGTTTTACCTGCATGCCTGCTGCCAGCTGCTTATCTATGATTTGCTCTATAGTAAAGCGCTGTCCGGCTCTTAACGGACATACACAACCTGCCGAACTATCTTCGGCATTGTATCTCCCGACACCAGAACAATAAATCTGCCGGATTGCATAGCCTGCCTGAGTGGCAGCAGCGCAAGGCTGCCGTTTCGCATCCTGGTTTTCAGGTTTACCAGCGTCCTGCCGGTATGATCGAAAACCTGAATGCGCAGGCCGTTCATTCTATCAGGAAGATTATCGAGGTACATAATCTGGTTGCCAATGCGCAGGTTCGCCGTCAAGTCATACC
Organism: Chitinivibrionales bacterium; assembly: GCA_014728295.1. Classification (GTDB taxonomy): domain Bacteria; phylum Fibrobacterota; class Chitinivibrionia; order Chitinivibrionales; family WJKA01; genus WJLW01. The sequence continues at coordinate 105,731 of WJLW01000019.1, forward strand.
CAGAAACAAAATCCCGAACGGTATGCGACAACGCTCCACCAACAGCAACCCAGTCACCAGCGCCGGCATCGTTATCATCGCAATTGATAGCGACAACGCGGTATTGGGCCGCAGCCCCGGTTGGCAAAGAATAATCGATCCACTCCTGCCGGTTGAAATCATATCCTGCCGGTGCTGCGCAATTGCAGGGCCCGCCGTTCCCGGCGCCGGTTGGGGCATAGTCCAGGTTTGTGCTTCCGTTTGAATGACGGGGTCGATACGCAATTGTAGTCGCCGGTCCCGATCCAATTCTGCGTTCGACGCGAAAGCCGATCTCATTATCCGCCTGATCCTGCCAGGTAATCTTCGCACCGAAATCAACCGCTTCAACCAAAGCATTGGCGGGGGCAGAGGGGACGCCCGGGGGACAGTCGTGCAGAAAATCCTGCACACCGCTTCCCGATATGCCGTCATCAGCTTCATTCTTGACAATGGCGATATCGGCAAATACATTCGATGCCGGTTTGCGAATGCCAACGTTTCCCGAAGTCTTGTTACGCAATTGCAGGAGCCCCAGCACATGGACATCATACGGGGCAATGTACCCCTTGTCCGATGCCTGATTTGCATGCGCGAAGCAACGATTGTCTGTCCAGGAGTGAGAGAAGGTCTCTACCTCGTTGTGGCGCTGTACGAGCATACCTTCGCCGTCATTACCACCGGAACCGGCTTCTTTGACCTGGTTGTTATGCGCCCAGACATTCATGCCGCCGAAATCGTAGCCGCGATTCATGTAATCTGAAGCCCCGTCTCCGTCAATACAGGAATTATAGGTGGGCGTTCCGTTGAGGAATTCTTTATGCGCAACATTATCTTTGACAACCATCCAGGTCCCCGAAACTTCGAAGCTTTTGTTGCCCCGGTTGTAAACCCAGTTGTCACGCACGATAACATCCAGGGCATAGTAACCGGTGTGCGCAACAACATCACAGCGGTTACGGTACATGCCGATGAGCTGCTTGTTGACGTCTACGCAGAGGCGGTTGTCTGCCGATGATCCCGTCTGGGGAATAACATTATTGCCAACCAAAATATGATCGCCGTACACGCTGATGATTCCGCCAAAGCGCCACGATTCATCGTCTGAGGAGAAAGTGGAGCAGTTTGCCTTGTTCAGCGCATAATTATGAATCTTCGCATCGGTAAACCTGCACCCGAATACGAAACGCTGTTTGCCAAACGAAAGCCTGCCGCTGTCATATTTGCCCGATGTGCCGTCACCGGCGAACGGATCCATGATATGCGTACCGTCCGGGTTGCGCTCGCCCCAGCCGTTGACATGATTGGCGGAAAGCCAGGAGTCTGCTACCGCCCAGCTTGCAGCCCAGTCTGTTGCGTCAAAGCCAAAGTGTACATAGCCGTTTTGCACCTCCACCCAGGCGATGCCGATGCGTGATGCATTTGCCGGTTGCGAACCGATATGATTATGCAGGCCGGGTCCGCCAGAGTTACGTGAAGTAAAGTTGAACACGGTTTTCAATGCACGCAGACCGGCCGCGTCATAGCTTATAACCGCAGCCTCATCAGACACCGGGGCCTGTCCTCTGATTACTACCCCTTCCTTGAGCATCAGCCCCCTCCCATTGGGCCCGTCGGGTACGTCAAATGAATAGGTCCCCTGTGGATAATACAATACACCCCCGCCTTGTGCGTATAATTCATCGCGGGCATTTTCGAATTTTTCAAAATGGTCAGCGCCGACCTTGTAATATGACATGTCGACGACCCGATCCCATGCTATCGCATCTGTCCATGAAGGACTGCCTGTTTGGTCATCATAATACGAAGCAACGGGATTATCCACAGGTGGTGCTGCAACACGCATTGCGTTGCGAAGACTATTCCGGTGCTGCATAAGGCCAAACGTCCAAACATAGGCAGGGCTCCAAAAAAATGATTATACGTGAAAAATTGACCCGGTTGGCGCATCACACTCCGAATCGCTCAATTGCCGGTCTACTGGCTGTCGAAGGGTACCGGCCTTTTTTCATGGGCACATCTGCAGGGTATCCCACCCCGGTTGCTGCTGTTCGAGCCAGGTTTCCAGCGTGACGGATACATTGCAGAGTTTGTTGTTGCTAATTCTGAAATGACCCAGATATTTGATTTCCTTAATGGAAAGCGGCAAATCTGAAAGATTATTATCGCTGACATCGAAGGTAACCAGTTTCGGTTTCCGGTAGCCGATGCATGACGGCAGTGAATCCAGTTCGTTTTTTTCAATTTGCAGTTCTCTCAACATTACCAGATTGCATAAACCTTCCGGTAACCAGGTAAGATGGTTATCGCTTAAGCTGAGCTTTTCGAGCGTCACTGCCTCTCCAAGCGTCGAGGGCAGGTAGTCGATCTGGTTTGCCGCAACGCTCATTCGCTTGATTCCGGGCAATTGAAACAATTCTGCGGGTAACCGGGTAAGCTTGTTTGATTGAGCAAGGAAATGCTGCAGCGAAGAGAGTTGGTCAATTGCGCTCGAAATCGAGTCGATACTGTTGCCGCCGAGATGCAGTTCATTCAATGCACCGCACGAATACACAACATCCGGAACGCGTTGGAAAGCATTGACGGTCAGCGAAAGCACGGTCAGGCTACTGCACGACGCCAGCTCGAACGGCAAGAAGGTGAGCTGGTTTGTATCGAGATACACATGCTGCAATTTGTCAAGCTCACCAATTTCCGGAGGTATCGTATGTAAACCTAACGCGCGGGCGGCCAGCGTCGTCACCTGCTGCGTTGTCGAATCGACGATTGCGATCTTCGTCGCCGGCATGGCCGACAAGCCATTCGAGTCCAGCAGCGCCCGAATTGCCGTAGTATCATGAACGAAGTTGATCCGATGCTCAATAACGCCAATATCCATTTCGGCATTTTCGCGTATGCGTGCGGGAACGCAATCCACAACCGGTACATCGTTATACGAGGCAACGATGTTGAGCTTGAAAGATTGCCTGCTCAAATTGCCGGTGTGCGGCACATGCGAAAAAGCAAACATTCCATTCGAATCGATACGGGCGGTACGCTCGAGACCGTGAATGCGAACATAGCCAGGGACCTGCCGGTTGACGTACCGCATGTTGAGCTTCCCGACAAGAGCACCGGCCGGCGTGAGCGAAATCGTATCCAGATCGATACGTGCCGTGCCGCGGTAAATTATCAATTCATTGACATATGTAAAAACGGCAGCCGGACCGGTTGAGTCCCAGATCTCAATGTAGTAATTACCCGGCTCAATATTTTCCAATGCACACATTCCTTGTGCATCGACGGTAGCGTTTACCCTCTGCATCATTGACTTGCTGAGCATGATTGCCGCCGTATCAGCCAGGTACGAATCGGGACGTATCCGCACCAGCGCCCCGCGGGCGGGTGTGCCATCCGGTCTCATCACGCTGCAGGATACCCTCGCATTTCCGGTGTTGGTGGTTCCGGCAATATCATCAACGTTGCTGCTGCAAGACAGCATAGCGACAAGAGCTGCAAGTCCAACGAACGGATGAATGTGTCCTGTCAACCTCACGTGCGCCCTCCCGGCAAAAGCGAGTGGCCATTTGCTACATCCGACACCGGAAACAACTGCACGTTCAGTTGGCATACCTGCGTATGCGGTTCGGCGCTATTATTAACAAGCGTGACAATTCTGTCTTTGAATGCGTCTATTTCGGCATTGATTGCCTTGTACAACTCCGGTGTGCAGGTCAGAGTAATGCCCGAGGCGTGCCGCCGATCGAGTGGGAAACGCTCAACGGCCTCACCGGCACGCGCGATCATTTCCCGATTAAAGCTGCGTACCGCCAGCGAGATAACTTCACTGCCGGTACCAAGCGCTTTGTCATTCTGCATATATCGGCCCGGTTCGACTTCTTGCACCAAACCGAGATTCAGCAATAAGGTCAGTGACTTCTTTGCCTGAGCAGGTGTGATCGCAGGAACAACCATCTTTGCAATCGTCTTGAAATCACCGTCAAATTTCACCATGCAGAACAGCTCGCGCAGCACCGGATTATACCATTTGTCAAAGTAATCGTATAATTCCGGTGCGAGGACCCGCTCGTTGATGCGATTCATCATCGAACGAAGTAGAGCGTAGCATTCCTGCTTCTGGTGGGATGTGCGGGCCTGATTAAATTTGACAAGACTGGAAAAATAGCGAGCCTGCTTATCGGAAAGCTTGAGCGCACTCATGAAGCGCTCACACATGGTATCGGTCAGATTGCGATCACCTTCGATTACCTGCTTGAGGAAAACCGGCGATTTGATACCGGCCTTTTGTGCAAAGAAACGATACGAGAAAGCGGCACTTTCCTGCTTTCTCGTCGCATAATAATCGGCTAAAAACCGACGGTAATCGATATAATCAAAGATGCTTTTCATCAATTATCGCAAAAATATGAGATAAACTGAATACACTGCTCATCATTAAAATAGCTAATACTGAGGGATAATGCGTGCTTATTGCCGCGAAATCAAAATTTTCGTACTCAAATTGAATACGTTGCTCCGTTTTACCAATCACTATCCTGCAAAAAAGCTTTCGCCGGCTCGATGCGTTCTCAGCCTTGGTAAATGGGCAAAACGTTAGTATTTTGAAATATCGTTTTCGAAAGGCATGCATGAAGCTTCTCAGATTTGGCGAATTCGGCCGGGAAAAACCGGGAATCGAACTCGCAACCGGACAGCGCAAGGATTTGTCGGCGCATTTTGCCGATTGGAATCGAGACTTTTTTCAGAGTAATGGTCTTGCTGCGTTGCGGAAATTACTTGACAGCGGCAAGAACTTGCCGGATGTTGCCCCCGGGCTGCGTCACGGATCATGTGTTGCACGACCGGGCAAAATTGTTGCCATTGGCTTGAATTACCGAGATCATGCAGCGGAATCAAACCTGGCGGTTCCGCAAGAGCCGGTCATCTTTTTCAAGGCGCCCAATACAACGGTCGGCCCGTATGACGATATCCTCATCCCGCGCAACAGCACCAAAACCGACTGGGAAATTGAGCTGGGCGTTATCATCGCCAGGGATGTGCGCTATCTGGCTTCTCAAACACAGGCGGCCGACCATATTGCCGGCTATTGCATATCTCACGACGTCTCTGAGCGCGAGTTTCAGCTCGAACACGGCGGGCAGTGGGTCAAAGGCAAGTCGTGCGACACCTTCAACCCGCTGGGTCCCGTGCTGGTGACCCCCGATGATATTGAAGACATCGCTAATCTTGACATGCACCTTGCGGTCAATGGTGAAACCCGCCAGAAGGGAAACACACGAAACATGGTTTTCGGACCGCATTATCTCGTCTATTACCTCTCGCAATTCATGACGCTCGAAGCGGGTGATCTCATTACCACCGGCACTCCGGCAGGTGTCGGCCTGGGATTCGATCCGCCACAATTTCTGCAGCAGGGAGACGTCGTTTCCTTGACAATCGACCACCTGGGTTCTCAGCGGCAACAATGCCGCAACGCATAACACAAAAGAGGCGCCAATGAGCAGCAAACGCTTTGAAAATCAGACAGCATTCGTCACCGGAGCCGCAGAGGGTATCGGAAAAGGTGTGGCACACCGCCTGGCACAGGAAGGTGCAACCGTCGTTCTCTGTGATATCAACGAATCATCACTCAAAGCCACCGCCGGCGAGTTTTCGAATGCTAATCTGCAGGTTGAAACACAATGTATCGATATATCGCAGGAGCCTCAGGTGCAGGAAGCGCTTGACGGCGTTATGCGCGATCATGGCCGCCTCGACGTCGTGGTGAACTGCGCGGCTGTCGTCGGACCGACAGGCATTAACATTTGCGATTATCCGGTTGAGGAGCTCGACAAATTATGCTTAGTCAATTTCAGGGGCGCCTTCCTGGTAACCAAATACAGCATCATGCACATGCGCAAACGTAACTATGGACGCATATTGCTCTATTCATCGGTTGCCGGCAAAGAAGGCAACCCCAATGCCTGCGGCTATTCAACAACCAAAGCGGCCGTTATCGGACTGGTAAAGGGCACCGGAAAAGAGTTTGCCGAAACCGGCATTACGGTCAATGGCATTGCACCCGCGGTGATTAAAACGAAAATGGTCGAAGCAACAGCCCCGCAGCAGGTCGAGTATATGCTCAGCAAAATCCCGATGAAACGATGCGGTACCATCGAAGAAGCAGCAGCACTGTCGGCCTGGATTGTCTCGCCCGAATGCAGCTTTGTAACCGGCTTTATTTTCGATCTCACCGGCGGCCGGGCTACCTATTGAAAAAGGCGTCGGATTATTACCCTATGAAATCAGCACAGCCCGAAGACTCGCTCCCCAGGATCGCCATAACGATGGGTGACCCCGCCGGAATCGGCCCTGAAATTGCCGTGAAATCCTTGACACATTCAAACGTTCACGCCCTGTGCCGACCGATACTCATCGGAGATGCCGCCGTCATCAGACAGACCGTGGCTTTGACGCATTCGTCCCATAAAGTCCGGTCAATCGCACATGTCCACCAGGCCCCGGAGGCCGAGGATGTCATTTCGGTTTACGACCTGGCCAATGCTGCGCCCGATTCGTTTGCTTGCGGTGAGGTCAGCGCGATTGCGGGTAACGCGGCATACGAAGCGATCACGACAGCGATATCACTGGCACAAAGCGGCGAGGTGGATGCAACCGTCACCGGCCCCATCAACAAGCAGGCTCTGCGGGCAGCCGGCCACGCGTTTGCCGGTCACACCGAAATATATGCACACGTTACCGAAACGAAAAGCTACGCCATGCTGCTGGCGGACAGAGAATTGCGGATTATCCATGTTACGACGCATGTTCCTTTACGCAAAGTCTGTGACATGATTACCCGGGAGCGCGTCTTTGCCGCAATCGATATGCTGGCGAATTTTTGTCACTCGATCGGCATCAAACGCCCCCGAATCGGCGTTGCCGGCCTCAATCCACACGCCGGCGACGGTGGATTGTTCGGCAATGAAGAAGCTGTCGCCATTGCGCCGGCAATCGAGCAGGCAGTCGACTCCGGCTATGACGCTGCCGGACCGGTACCGCCGGACACTCTTTTTTGTAAAGCAAAAGGCGGTCTCTATGACGGCTGTGTGGCCATGTACCACGACCAGGGGCATATTCCTTTCAAATACAACGGTTTTGAATGGGACCATGCCGCCCGGACGATGAAACGAGTGAGCGGGGTCAACATCACGCTGGGCTTGCCGATTATACGCACGTCCGTGGATCACGGTACTGCATTCGACATTGCCGGGCAGGGGGTAGCCAGCGAAGAAGCGATGGTGAATGCCATCGAATATGCCGCAAAGATGGCCCGTACGGTACGGGCGTAGACAACCTTGCATTGACCTATGATCGTAGTGCTTGCTGATGACTTTACCGGTGCGGCCGAGCTTGCCGGAATCGGGCTGCGGTATGGCCTTAATGTCAAGCTGCAAACACGCTGCACAACCGACACCTCAGTTGACCTCCTCGCTATCGACAGCGACACGCGCGCACTGGAGGCACACACGGCAAGCCGCAAACTATCCGCATACGCCGCAGCGATTGAAACCATTCCGGTGGACCTGCTCTACAAAAAAACGGATTCAGTTTGGCGGGGGCATATCGGGCTCGAAATAACGACACTCATGCAGGAACTCGCCTACCGGCGCGCCCTGCTGATTCCGGCAAATCCATCTTCGGGGAGAATCATTAAAGACGGCGCCTGCTTTATTCATAACACTCCCTTGCACCTGACTGATTTTGCCAACGATCCGCACTTTCCGGTGCGCGGCTCACGCGTGCGCGAGTACCTCGCGTCTTCGCATCTGCCGGTTTCTGTCTGCAAAGCAACCGACGCAATCCCGCAAGAGGGCATAGTCATCGGTGAAGCCTCCCACTTCGACGATCTGCTGGCCTGGTGCCCCAGCGTTACATCGCAAACGCTTGCTGCCGGTGCTGCAGAATTTTTTGCTGCGCTCCTCACCCATCGCGGCTACTCAGTGATCGCACATCCTGACTATCATCCCACCGCTGAAGCCCGAACGCTTTTTGTCAACGGCAGTGCATCATCAGCGTCACGAAAGTTCGTCGCCACATGCCGCAGCGCCGGAGTTCCCGTTTGCACCTTTCCCGGAGAACTGAACGCACTTTTTGATAACTATGAAGCGCTGCTTGATCGCTGGGTTGAAGCGACGATTCACGCCTTTCAGTCAAGCAGATGTGTTTTGGCAGCAATTGACAAACCCCTATTAACGGATACGACCATATCCGCAGCGCTGACCCAATGCCTTGCCCTGCTCGTCGAGCGTTTGCTGGCGGAACGTGCCATTACGGAAATTTTCGCCGAGGGCGGAGCAACAGCCGCCGGCATTATCAAGCGCATGAACTGGACGTCGTTGGCGCCCGTCAATGAGATTGCGCCGGGTACGGTTCGCATGCGCATCGAGACGAATCCACTCCTGCACTTCACGACCAAGCCGGGCAGCTATCCGTGGCCGCAATCGGTATCAGCGTATATATTCAACCCGTAAGAAAACTGCACCACCTCCTGTTTATACTTTTACTTTAACAGGCACAGATCGACTGCTTTCGACCTTCGATGCATTGACTGCCGTAACGAAATACTCGTACGTCTGCCCGGCCCGGGCGTGCATGTCAATAAAAGTGGCCGTATTCAGCATTGTCTGATCCGATATCTCATCTTCCCGCCCCTGGTCGTCCCTGCGAAAGACCCGGTACATGAGCAGATCTTTTTCCGGCGCGCAGCCCCACTTCAGAAAAACCTGGTCGTTGCCGCAATAACCTTTCTCGGCCGCCGCTCTGAGAATCTGAGGTGCGGCGGGAGGCGATTGGTTGACAGGTACAAGCAGGAAGAGCGATACGGCATGCATGGGCAAGTGCACGCCACACTCAAAAGCACCTTTGAGCGAAATGCACTGCACTTCATCGCACAGTTCCAATCCTTCCTTGGATCGGATTTCCTCGATGACACCGGCGGTCAACTCGTTTTCGGTTGACCTGATAAAGCTCCAGCAGCCATGTGCGTTGCTGTACTCATAGTCAATGCGGTAGTGCAGCAGGAGGTACTCGCCAAAAAACGGAATATTGGATACGCTAAGGTGCACATCGCGTGCGTTGACATCCTCATTTATGCCGTCTTCGAAGTTCCAGACCATAACCGCAAGCGAATCGTCATCCAGCGTGGGCAGCACACCGAATTTACGGCCGAAGCCTTCGTCGTCACACTCGCCCCGCAGACGCTGATCACGCAGTTTGCTCAATAGAACATATGCGTTAAATGCCGGTTTTTTGATGAGATCGGTGGACGGATAGCTCATCAGCGGCGTCAGTTGCGAACGGTAACCGCCGAAATACTCCCGTTCCCATTGCAGATGACAATTATCACTGTCAACTATCGACAAATTGACGTTATGGCAATCTTCAATTTGCGTACAGTATGTGGATACCATTTTGCAGATAAAGCCGGGGAAATAATGAGTATTGCGAAAGTTAAGCCAGCTTTCATGTTTGACGCCCAGATTCCCGTCCCAGACAATATCGGATTCGTCGTTGAAAAATTGGGTCGTATGAAATTGCGGATATTTTCCGATAATGCCGCAATAACGCTTGAGTGAATTGAACAGAGTCTCGGTTGACGGACAGTACGAATCGGGACGTCCGCCCTTGCAGTGTACCGAAATGAAATCGAGCCGCGCACCCTGCTCGCCGGTGAGGTAATGATAGCCGTTGGCACAGTGCTCGAGGAATGATTCGAACATCCCAAACGATGTCTCACGCTGCATGGTTGCCGGACCACCGGTTTTATATTCTGAATCGACGCCGTGTATTGCATGCTCGAAATAATCGTAAAGCTTACATAAGAGATCGTGACTTTCCCGGTACTCCCGAATGCCGTCCGGTTCGTTCCACAACTCGAAGTACCAGTGCCGAACCTCCTCTTTTCCATAGCGCTCTTGGAGATGGGTAACAAAATGCGTGAGTACATCCGCCCACATCGCAAAATCACGCGGCGGCGTCAATACGTCAGTCGCACCGTCCGGCCAGAGGCAGGTCGGCATCCAGACAGTCTCGACGATGGGTTTCATATTGTGCGACAGGATAATGTCATACACCTCATCCACCAGCGAAAAATCGAAGACCAATTTACCGTTTGCATCGACACGCACGACCTTGTCATAATGCGAATCCTTTTTGCGGGGGTTGCCATACGACTGGCCTTCTTCAACGAGGTATTTGTCACCATCGCCGTGCAGCGTCAGGATATTGTGCAGGCGCATGTAACGGGCATGGCCGTGAAATGACGACAGGTAATCGTACATGCGCCGCGAGGGAGCGGTGCTGGTGTAGTCTGCATTGGCATATCCGAAGGCACGGTAGAAATGTGTAAACGGCTTGGCGATACTACCTGCGTCAACAGTGATGTGGATTGACATGAAGTACTCCTGAGAGGAAAGTGCTACTCACCTTCTGCGGCACATGATGATGTTGTTATGCGTGCTGATTGATCACAATAGCGCACTCAACCTGGATATATTTGAAAATGTGGCCGCGCGATCATAAGCGTCATCAAAAAATATTCTATGCAGTCCCGCCAGACCAATTACTCATCAATGTCCCGCCTGAGTACCGCTTCCAGAAACGATTCAACCTCATCGGCATACTCAGACGCTGCAACCATGCGATCTTTGATTGCAAACGTTGACGCTACCTTGTTAATTTTGAGATGTACGTCCAGCGGCCGAGCACCCATTTTGAAAAAGAATTTATAGAGCGCATCGAAGCACCCGCCGCCGCCGTGCGCACCGCCCGAAACCGTTGCGATACCGACAATCTTACCTTCGTATTCATCATTCAGATAATCCAGCGCATTTTTCAGAACCCCCGCAAACGAGCCGTTATATTCGGGAGAGACAACGATAATGCGATCCGCCGTACGAATGGATTCCCCCCACTTCACGACAGGTTCGGGCGGCGAGTCGAGATACTTGAGCCGCTCATCCATAAACGGCAGTGCCGGCTCCCGGAAGTCAACTGTCTCATGCACGATTTCATCCCGCAAATCCAACCTGCCAGCAAGGTAGCTAGCGACTTTTTCCGATTGGCGTCCCCGGCGGATGCTTCCGAGTATGATTATGACCTTCATGGCGCAACCTTTCTCGCTGACTTGGTGAGCTATGATAAAAATACCACTTTCGGCAGGAATGCAGTGCCGTGGTGCGCGTGATCGGATGTCAATAAATGATTTTATAACTATGATGCAGGCAAACACGATTGACACTTCGATCTGCCGACACTTCGGCGAATGCGGCGGATGCGCGCATCTGGATGTTGACTATAACACGCAACTTCAGCGCAAGCACGATCTTCTGCGTGAAATGTTAAGACCCTTCGAACCGCATTCGTTCCGGGATATACTGCCCTCGCCCGACGTGTACTATTACCGCAACAAAATGGAATTCTCGTTCGGCGGCCGCAAACAGGATCCTCCGAAACTTGGGCTGAAGCTCAAAAAACGCTTTGATATTGTCGTTGACTTGCAGGAATGCCGCTTGATGTCGCCGGAAGCAGTGACGCTAATTGCCGCCATACGTCACTGGGCCATTGCGGAACAATTGCCGACCTATCACAACCGTGCACACAAAGGCTTTTTGCGCTATGTTGTCATGCGGGAAGGCAAAAATACCGGGCAACGCATGGTGCACCTGGTCACGGCTGTGGGCACGCTCCCCGAATCAAGCTTTGTGCAGGCGCTGGATAGATCCGGTGCAGCGATTGATACGATTATCTGGAGCCAGACCGCAAACGTTGCAGATGTTGCTGCGGGCGAGCAGACCCGCATTCTGACGGGAAACGGGTTGATTTTCGAAGAACTCGACGGCAAACCGTTCATCATTAAACCAACGACCTTCTTCCAGACAAATACGCACGGTGCGCAAGTGGTCTACTCGATCATCAAGCAGGCAATTGATGAGTGCGTGGAAACGCTTTTCGATATCTACTGCGGCTCAGGATCCATCGGGCTGTTCTGTGCGGACAGCGTCTCCCGCATCATTGGCATTGAATCGGTTGAAGATTCTGTCATCGCCGCCCGTGAAAATGCCGCATTGCAGAACGTTTTGCACGCCGAGTTCATCCACGCCGATGCAGGCCTTTTTGCACGAGACACTTCCCACCACGCAACCTGGTCCCATCCGTCAAGCATGATCGTGCTCGATCCGCCGCGCGCCGGTTTACACAAGCACATGAGACGCCTGCTCATCGAATGTCCGGTACGTAAATTTGTTTATATATCGTGCAATCCCAACGCATTGGCGCAGGATCTTGCCTATTTGCAGGATACCTATAGCATCGAGCTTATTCAGCCGGTTGACATGTTCCCGCACACTCCGCATGTCGAGACGGTTTGTGTTTTGCATAGAAAGTAAACCACAGTTCATTGTATGCAATCCTCGCCATATACACAATTAAACTCATTCGCCGCGACATGCCCCGGCGTTACGGTTGTTGCCGGATCGCACAGCAATGATCCAGTGCACAATCTGCTCGCCTATGCCGGGCGTCATCTCGATGAGCACCTTCGGGATGAAATTGGTTCGCTTGTTGATGCATTTATTACGGGCCTGCAAAAGCCCGCGCCGCTGGTGCTGCAATTCAATACGATAATCCCCCGCATTCCCCTTCCTCATCGCGCGCAGATTGAAGCCCTGCTCAGAGATTTGGAAGTGCTGTTTCTTGACAGAAGATACAATTTGCTCCGAATGGTCGTGCAAACCGCTCCGTCCTATGGCGAGCTTGTCGGCTTGCTCGATACCTATTGCCTCGGACAATCCTGGGCGTCCGACCCGGAAATTCCCCGCATAGCCGCCCGGGTGGTGATTCGTCACCTGAGTCAATGGCAGCTCATGTGTCTGTTGCACGATAAAATGCGAAGACCTCTCGACGCGCTCGCCGAGGCAACGTCCATCAATGATATCGATATAAAGCGCACATTTGCCTGGCTGGGAAGACTTATGCTCTTTTTGCGCTGGACGCCGTACAACTGGACCGAAGAGATATTGCTCGAGATCCTTGACAGGATAAGACTTGCCGGTACGATTGACGAAACGCGACTGTGTACTTCGGTTTTGCGTTCCTTTTTCTGTCGCAGCACCGTCTCCATAACCGCAATCGAGCGCCTCGGTGAGAATATCTTTGCCCGGTTCCAGGGCAAGCTGCCCAATTCCCTGCTCCCCCTGCTGCGTGCAATTCTTATCAGCGGGGGCAATGAATGCCGACTGTTTCTTGAGCGGCAACTCGATGAGCACCCCGAACGTTATCGTACGAGCTGGTTTCTGGAAGTAATGAGCGCACTGGACAAAGCGGCAACAGCACGTTTGCTGTGCAACAAATCGGAATCGCTCCTCACCGCTATTGACAAAGTATCCTTCATCAACCTGCTGGCCGAAACCGGGGAATCCGACGGGATGGTTTCGGATATGCTGCTTTCGCTCTGGGATGACAATGATGCGCGGGTCAAGATTGCCGTTCTGCAGGCAATTGACAAGCTGCGCTGTTCACGGGCCTGCGCTTTTCTGGTTGATGCATTATTGCACGAACAGGATACGCAATTGCAACTGGTGATGCTGGATACTATTGCCGACTCGGGCAGCTTTGATGCGCTCCGGCGCCTGCCTCGCAAACTGGCACAAGGCCATCCCGTAATCTACTTTCACTCAATTGACCTCTGCCATCGCAGGCTGCTGGCCAATCCGGTGCTGCTGACGCGACTCAAAAGCTATTCCCTGTTCAGGCATTTCGAAGCCGCTCGGATACGCATTTATGCATTGTATCGCTTTTTGCATGCGTTTCGCGATCTGATCGAAAGTAACCGCACATTAGTTCGGGAAGTCGCAAACCGCAACGGTACGATTGCATATGGTGTTGCCTCCTTTATCCCCGAAGTAAATGCTCACGGCGCTGCGCACAATCACGTTCACATCCCGCCGATGCTGCAGGCGGTACTTGACAAAATCTTCAATCTGAGCACCTCTCATTTTCGAAACATTGCATTGAGCACGGAGATGAGCGCAATCCTGGATTTTGCCCCGTATTTCAATCCGCGCTATTCCGATGATGTATTCGGCCAATCCAGCGCGCAATTTGCACGCCAGAAGGTGTTGCACCAGGCCGACTTCACCGGTATGCCGTCCGTCGTTATCGGCGTCGAGGAGACTGCGAAAGTGCTCGATGATCTGCTCGTGCGCAGCGCCAATTCGCTCATCATGATCCAGGAGTACTTCCTCTTCAAAGAGTGGTTTATCCGCAAAGCGCCGTTTCTGCTGCATGACGGTATTTCGGCCGTGATCGAAACAATCCGCCGCGGTGAAGAGCTGCAATTCAGCCCCGATGCATTTCGCCAAGAAGCCGTTACGAACCGGCATCGGGAGATATTCCACATTTTTTACGAGTGCACTAAACAAGGCGTGTACCTGACCGACCGGCTGCTCGATTACCTGAAAAAATGGCCCGGGCCAACCATTCCCGGACATGTGTGGAAAGACTTGACACACCGCCGGGCCGAAATCGCGCGTGAGGAGAAGGTTTACGATCCGCACAATGATTTCGAGCGCCATCTGCAATTCACCACCTTCGCACATCGTTACCGCTACGGCAAGGAATCGGTCGACCGTCCGTCAATCACCTATCTCTGGCTGAAATTTGAGCTGGCATCCACGCAGCTTATCAACCAGGTTCAGGCAAACACCTGGCCGGACTTGCCGCCCCACCCCCAAATGCGCGCCACGATCGGCCCTCTGGTGAAAAACAGGTATCAGCAACAAATCGATGAGGCGGCAAACTTATTCGCATTCATCGAACAGGTTTACGAACGATACCATCCACGCGGCATACGCATACGCATCATTCCCAACATCACCTACGGGCTGTTCTGCCTGGCGCCGATCGTCATGAATATTGTCAGAAAGGGAATACATGTCTCGCTTGCCGGCATCTCTTCGCGGTACTGTGACGATATGAATATCAGCGAATTCAAACTCGGCCGCGACGCCCTCTTCCCCGTCAAGCCATATCCATTCAGTACGGCCAGTAATTACGGCACGCTCAATCACGATCGCATACTCATTGTCATCGATGGAACCATGGAGCCGCTGCACCGCCAGTGCCCGCGCTATGTCAGGCTTCCCATGGCGCATCGGGGGTATCTCAACCACATCGCAGCGGTAAACTATGTGCGCAGCAAGTACGGATATGGCATGGACGATCCCTGCCGGGACGTTGCCTCGGCGCTGGGATTAAGTGCACGCTATATTCGTAATCTGGCACGCACCGCCACCTTTGCGCAAACCGTCGAGAATCTGCTGCAAAACTTTGACAAGCATGAGCTGCAGCGCTTCCATCGCGCCACCGGCGCCGGGCGCACCTATTATACCTTTGCCCAGTGGAATCAGGACGGCCTGAGCGCACAGACCGGTGCGCGCGGCTATACCCAGCGCATTATTCCCTGCGCCACCCCGCACAACATCACCAGCCCGACCCTTCTGTTTGTCAGCATGAACGGATTTACCCAAAAAGCACAGATTCCCGCCTTCTTTGACAACAACCCTGAAGTGGAGAAATCCCGCATCGTCATCGGTCCCTACGGCGTTAACCTCGATACCGGCTGGCCGGCTAAAGGAAAAGGTAGTGTCGTGCAGTTTCCGGAAGGTGAAAACCGCTAACCATGCCACAGCGACACGATAGACGACCATGATTCAACCTGACTTCGGGAATCAAGGCGCCTAACCTTCTCCTTCGGCTGCCTGCATAGCGGCATTTTGTTTCTGGCGAACCAGGTACGGCCTGATTTGCTCGATAACGTTCATGGCCGCCGATGGTGCATGCACGGGAAAATGTTTTGCATTTGCTTCACCTGCAACCAGGCTCATCGCGTTATCGCTTTTGGCGGCAAACGTGTGCTCCATGATAATCCCCTTGCCCGCCTGATACAGTTTGATCTCGGTGAAAAGATTCAAGTGAGATGTCTTAATTGAGAACAGGGCGCTGCTCGAATCGTATCCCATCCTGTTCTCAATCAGCAAAAGCGTCTGCACATTAAAAAGCTTTGCCACCGAATCGAGTTTTTCGTCATTATAGGAGGAAATGTAATTAATTCCCTCCGGCGTCAGCATATTCGCGCCGGGCGCTATATCTTGTCCCATAATAATTTTAGGCGTATGCCGGCTAAGCTCCTGATACTTTTTATTTGCGGCAATCTCTTCCCAACCTACAAACGGAACATTGAGAAACGCTATGCGAATATTTTCCCTGAAGTATTTCCACAATGAATCGAGAGTTTCATCATGGCCTGCATAGTAGCGCTTTTTGCTTTGCAACAGCCCCGGGCCGGTATCTTTTTCATTGCCGGTTCCGACTATCGATCGATCAAGTGCGAAACTGATCAGGGCAATATCACCCTGCTCGTCGATATCGACATATTGCGGCGGCGGAAGGCAGCCGGTTGATACAACAAACAGCAGTCCTGCTGCGATACTCAGGAAGAGTCTCGCTTTTTGTGAGTTCACTGTAACTCCTTTGCCGGGTGATGAAGGTGCTAATTGACCTGCTCAACGATACGTATGCGCAACCGGCATCCGATTCAATTAAAGAGCAGCTTTTCGAATTCATAGGTTACACCGAGCCCGAATTGAATTTCATTCCACTCAGAGGTTAAATTTCGAAAATAGGAATACTCCAGTAAAATGCCGTATTTCGCCCCCAGATGAAGATTGGCATTCCCGCCAACCAGATTTTGCAGCGGGACATCACCGAACGTATAGATGCGTCCATTATAGGCAGGAACCAGGGAGACGCTGAACCATTCTGCGGGGTAATAGCTGAAATACAGGGGAAGCGAGTATTCCACACGGGCGAGCGCCTCGCCGTCATCGGCATCGCCGAATGACGTGTACCCTAATCGCACTCCAACTGCGCTGAATATACCCGTTTCTTTACTCCCGCCAAGAAACGTATACTTTGCCTCGACGCACCCGGCGGTTGGAAATGTGTACTTGAAACCAACATCGAACTTGTCAAGCAAACCGAACATGCCGCCAAGCTCAAAAAAGATTCCCTGCGGCACATAGGTTTGGACCGTATCGATATCCTCATCTTCCAGAAGCACCAGGGTATCGCCCGAGAACTGTGCAAACGAAAATGCAGTAAATGCGTGCGCCTGGCCCTTACCTGACGCACGCGCCGTATGAAAGTTGGAGTTCGATGCACAACCGGACAAAACCAGCACGGCTGATGCACCCAGTGCCAATGCGTGGAACAAGCGGTTGCTCATACACTTTCCCTTCAAAGATTAAGTATGTGCCTGTGGCAACCTCGATTTTGGCGCAAATATATTTTAATGTCGAGCGCTATTCTTTGATGGCCGGATTTCCCTTGTACGAAACTCCTTTGCAAGATATGCACTACATTTTTAAAGCACCCAGGTAATTCACCAAGGAATATAAATTGCCTCCGAAATGAAACGCAATAACCAATTGCTGAATACATTCGTCTGCCGTGCATGAAAATGCTTGGCTCTCAAAGCGCTCAAACACTCGCCCGGGAAACACGTCATGCAAATTGAAACTCCGATAATCCACACATTTGCCTTCGAACAACTCGGTATCACCGATGCGGAAATTATGCAGGCCATGGGCTACGGCCCTGAAGATTACGACAGCCATATTATCGCACAGGTCAACTCCTGTCTGCAGTCGGTACCGGATAATCTGCGTATCGAAGGGGGCTGTGTGCTCTATGATAACGTTACCGTATACCCCGAATCAGGCGAAATCTTTGTCCGGAATTCAAGCTTTACAACCGGAAAAATCGTAGCGCATGAAATGAAAAATCCACAATACATCGCCGTATTTGCGTGCACGGCAGGGGAAGAGATTTCGCATAAGTCAAAAATAGCAATCTCGGGAGATCCGCTAAATGGCTACCTGTTCGACACGATCGGATCTGAAATAGCCGAACGGGCAATGGACCGAGTTCAGTCGCATCTGAGCGAGCACGCTGCAGCAGAAAAGATGAACATCACCAATCGATTCAGTCCCGGATACTGCTCGTGGCCGGTTTCCGACCAGCATGCCCTGTTTGCATTGTTGCCAAATCGCTTTTGCGGCATAACGCTGACCCCGTCCGCACTGATGCAGCCGGTCAAATCGGTAAGTGGTTTTATCGGTATCGGCACAAACGTGCGCTACCGCGACTATCAATGCTTGCTGTGCGATATGCATGACTGTATCCGGCGTAAGCAGCGTATTCGGCAGACCGGATGAGTGAGCGCTGGATTGACATCCTGAGTCAAAATAGCCTATATTCAGATTATCTTTTTCCACGACCAACTCTTGCCTGAACATAATTAATTTCCTGCTCCTGTATTAGTGCAGAAGACACGCTATCTGACACAGATTTGAAAGGAAATCAACCAGGTAAATCATGGGATTTTACGACAGCTACCAAAAAAGAAATGTTTCACCTGTCGGCAGAATGCTGAATGAACGATTTACCCGCAGAGTATCGCGGCTCGTTGCTGCTTATGCTCAAAAAAACGATACCATAATTGAAATTGGATCAGGCAAGGGAGCATTGGCAGCCGCACTCAGCAGCAAATATTCTTACATAGGATACGAGCCCGGCCCAGCGCTTCATAAATCCCTGGTGCAGGGCGGCTTAAAGGTGCACAACGAGTTTGCTCCCCCATTGCGGGAAGAAAGTGATACGAGTACCGCAATAATTGCCTCACACGTCGTAGAACACATGGAAAATGTCGGTGTTGCCATGTAATTATTCAAAGAGGTAAACCGTGTGCTCAAGAAAGGTGGAGTATTCATTTGCATCACTCCGGATTTTCGAGATTGGAAGTATTTGTTTTATGATGTTGACTATACGCACAGCTTTCCCACGACGCCAAACAGATTATGGGATCTCGCAACCGACAATGGGTTTTCAATTGCAGCAAGCACATATCTATATGGGGCTTTACCTTTTTTTCCCGGATATTTTATGAATCAGAGCATTAAGCTTCTCTTTACAATACTCAACATTTTGTTGCACAATTCAGTCTATAAAAGAAAGAGAATATCAAAATTGGAGCACTTGTGTTCGAGATGCATACTTATCGTTTGTCAAAAATAAAAAGGCAAGGACGCTCATCATGAATGAAATCAAAATGGGATACGATCATGATATTTTATACAGAATTCAGAATGCATTTTTTTTTATCATTAATCTTAGTCTGCTTTTCACTGGCATTAGCTGAAGATCTATTAAAAAGCGGAAAAACTACTATCAGCAATAGTATTGTATTAGAAACTACGCTCGATGTTAGATTTGATTCATTCAATGCAGATACAATCACATTATGTGAAATTCTTAAGAAGAGCACGAAAAATGTCTATGAATGCAATAATCCAATTTCGATAGGAATCTATTGTGCGGTTATGGCCGGATACAAAATTCTCCTCTTAAATAAAGGATTGCATGAGAATGAAATGATTATTAGTTCTGTTGACAGCATCAAGATGAAAATCAAAAGTCAAAATAAGAAAAATGCAAAGATAGCAGATGTTTATTTAAATGGGAAATTACTTGGAAAAACCAACGTCCGAAAACTTAAGGAGGAATTCACGAGAATAAGGGATAAATACCTGGCGATCTGGATCATATAGGAATTGTAGTAAATGTCCAGGTCGCAGATGCCAACCGGTATTACCTTGTTCATAATATCGGCAATGGAGCAGAACTCGAAGATGTGCTTTTCGAATTTAAGATCGCTGGTCAATACAGCTTTTTTAGCGGGCTTTGATAGATTCACCAGCACCCGGCTAACCCCTGCAAGAAGTCCGGATTTTACAATTATTCTCTCTCAGATTAGTGTATCTTTTATACCATCATCCCCGGCCGGGAAAAAACATTAATCCCAACGAAAGGTACACAATGAAATTCCTCATCAACTGGTTCGAAATACCCGCCCGGAACATCGACCGGGCGGTACAATTTTATAATCAGGTTTTTGATCTCGAGCTGAAGGTTACCGATTGCGGTGGTGAGAAAATGGCCTGTTTTCCTGAGATGAACGGTATGTCCGGTTCAATCTCGCAGGTTGCCGGCTTCACCCCCTCACCAGACGGCGTTCAGATTACCTTTGACGGAGGCGACGACCTGAACAATACTCTTGCGCGTGTTAAAAAAGCCGGCGGTACGGTAGTTCGCGAAAAGACCGTCATCGAAGCCCTAGGCAGAGGCTCTTTTGCGCTCTTCACCGATTCCGAAGGCAATACCATTGGCGTATATTCCGATACGTAATCTCAAAACGAATGGCCCGCGTGCACAAGCGGGCCATTTGGCTTTCGATCGCACGCCTGGTTACAACTGGATACCAGGCTCTCAGCTCGAACGTGTAGTAGATTTTTCGTCGTTTCGCTGCGCTGAGCGGGATGCCAAAACAATATGAACTACGAAATTAGAAAACCGGCTCCATCACTCGCACCATACGTGCGCTACTATTGGGCGCTTGACGTATCAAATCCGGACGTTATTCATCCGTACCGGGTGATACCACAAGGCTGTGTTGAACTCATGTTCTTTTATCGAGAGCCATATTATGCCATAAACAGCGCAGAAAACAGGCTGTCCCTTCTTCCGTATTCCATCATTTCGGGTCAGCAGCACTCCTGGTTTGAGCTTCAGGCCGCCGGATCCATCGGGCTGTTTTCGGTATTGTTCAAACCGCACGGTGCGCACGCCTTCTTGCGCCTGCCATTGAGCGCATTGACGGACAGGAGCATTCCATTCGAAGACTTGGCCGGCAGGGAAGCATTGGAATTGGAAAACAAAGTCGTATCGGCAAATTCTATTGACGAACGGGTAAAATGTATCGAATCATTCCTGCTCAAAAGAATTCCCGAAAAGACCGATGATTTGCGACGTATGGATGCAGTCCAGGAAACCATCCGGGCACTGCGTGCCGAGACCAGCGTTGAAGACCTCGCTTCACGTGCATGCCTGGGATATAAGCAACTCAGCAGAATTTTTACACGTTTTATCGGGATGACGCCTAAGCAATACTTAAAGATCGTTCGTTTTCAGCACAGCCTGCATGTCAAGCAGCATGCGCCTCATATAAGCCTGACACGACTCGCAATGAATTGCGGCTATTACGACCAGGCGCACTTCATACGCGACTTCAAGGAGATAACCGGCATGACGCCGCGCAGATTCTTTGCATTGTCGGATGCTTATTCCGACTTTTTTACCAGGTAGTGCGACAACTGCGGGCAGTAGCCCGTCTGCGAATCACCTATTTTTAGGTTGTCGTATTTTCATCCGCGAACAAGCACATGCACAACTTCTGGTCACGCCTGGAATCGCCGATTTTTACCCTTGCGCCAATGGAAGATGTCACCGACACTTCGTTTCGGGAGGTGATTCTCTCGGCTTCTGCTCCGGAGTGCCTGCACGCAGTCTTTACCGAATTTACCTCGACCGACGGTCTCTACAGTGAAAAGGGACGTGCAAATGTCAAGCGTCGATTAGCGGTGAATGACTCGGAACGCAAGCTGCTGCAGAAGATGGGGGTAAGGCTGGTTGCTCAGATCTGGGGCGCAAATCCGGTCAAATTCCACTGGGCTACACGCTGGATCTGCGATAATTTTGAGTTTGACGGCATCGATATTAACATGGGGTGCCCGGTCAAAAAAATCGTCAAAGGCGGTGGCTGCTCGGCGCTGATCAAAGATTTTGCCCTGGCCCGGGAAATCATCGCCGCTACAAAGAATGCCACCGATCTACCCGTGAGCGTCAAGACAAGAATCGGCTTTAACAGCGTGGTTACCGAAGAGTGGTCCGAAAACCTTTTGTCAACCGGATTGGCGGCGCTCATCGTTCACGGCAGAACGCAGCGCATGCAGTCGGAAGGACGTGCCGACTGGAATGAAGTTGCAAAAACTGCTGCAATTCGCACCAGCATGGGGCTGCAGACAAAAATACTGGGCAATGGAGACGTAGGCTCATACGCACAAGGTGTGGATTACACGAAACGCTACGGCCTTGACGGCGTGATGATCGGCAGGGGCGTCTTTAAAAACCCCTGGTTTTTCGCGCAACATGATTCAGAGCGATCGCTTGATGAAAAGCTTACGCTCATCCGCTCACACATTCGGCTCTTCGATCAAACCTGGGGTGAAGTAAAGAAATTCGAAATGCTGAAACGTTTTTTCAAAATATACCTGACCGGATTCAAAGGTGCGGCTGCTTTGCGGGGGCAATTGATGGAGACAAAAACTGCTCAGGAAGCGTTGTCACTGCTTTCAAATCCCGCTCCTACCAGATCTTTATAGCCCTCGCTCAAAGGAATTAGCCGCTCAAAACCCAGTTTCTCCAGCAAAGGTGCGGCAATGCGCACGCGATTGCCACTGCGGCAATGCAGATACGTTTTAGCCGATTTATCCAGATCGGCAGGATAATCGCCGCGTCGCAGTTGACTCAGCGGAACCAGGCGTGCATCACGCAGATGACCTGCGTCCCATTCATCCAGTTCACGAACATCGAGAAGCTGGGCGGCATTGTCGTTGAGTTCCTTCTGCAAACTTTTCAGATGTGGTTGCATATTCCTATCCGTCAAATAAGGGTGAAGAAAGATACCGATCGCCGCGATCGCAAATAATAGTCACGACAACCCCTTCTTGCAGCTCCCGGCAGAGCCCACAGGCCGCGTGTACCGCCCCGCCGCTGCTCATACCGGCAAATACGCCAAGTTCCCGCGCCAGCCGCCGCGTCATTTCAACAGCTTCTTCTTGCGAAACGTCTATAATCCGATCCACGCGGTCTGCTTCGAAGATTTTCGGCAGGTATTCTTTTGGCCATCGCCTGATGCCGGGAATTCGAGCGCCCTCTTGAGGCTGTACGCCGATGATCTGTATGTTATGGTTGCGTTCCTTGAGATAGCGAGATACGCCCATGATAGTACCGGTGGTGCCCATCGACGATACGAAATGGGTCACCTTTTGCTGCGTTGCCTGCCAGACTTCGGGCCCCGTAGTGCGGTAGTGGGCGCGATAGTTATCGGGATTACCGAATTGGTCAAGCATGACGTATCCGCCCTTCGTCACCTGGTCACGGGCATAATCGATCGCCCCCTCCATGCTGCGATCGGCAGAGGTCAATATTACTTTTGCTCCGAAGGCCTGCATGGTGAGCACACGCTCCCGCGTTGAATTTTCGGGCATGACCAGGTCGATGTCATAGCCCTTGGAGCCGGCCATCATGGCCAGTGCAATGCCTGTATTCCCGCTGGTTGGTTCGATGAGCTTGATACCGGGTCGCAGGAGGCCGCGCCGTTCGGCCCCCTCGATCATCGATAGTGCAGCACGGTCTTTTACCGAGCTTCCGGGATTATTCCCTTCCAGTTTACCGAACAGGCGCACCCCGCTTATGCCGTGCAATTCACTCAAGTCAACCAGCGGCGTCGTGCCGACCAAGTCCGTTATTTTGATAATAAGCTCCTTATCTCAGCAGTGAAACCGAAAAATAGATTTACCTGAAAAAGAGGTCAAATACCGATGGGATACGGGGTAACAGCGTGTGCGGAAAATCAGCCCTGGCGATACTCGAACCAGTCGAAATCTGCGCAATTTTCACTTTGAGCACCGTTGCTGCTTGCGTACATCCCGATGTAGGTACCGGTAAAGCCGCCCGCAATTTCGGTGCTGAGTATGCGTGAGTCAACTTTTTCGGCAAGTGATTGCAGGCAATCGGCATTGCTGCCGAACATAAAGCTAAGCTCCTGACCGCGGGCACTGGCTGCAAGCACCAGCGGACCTGCAGCAGGGGCTGGGACAGATGCAAGAACGTCTTCAGTGTTTCGATACCGCTTTGTCAGGCGCAGCAATCGCCCCTCATTCGATTGGCAGATTTCCACGCGGAAATGAAATCCGCTGTTCTGCAGCAGCACCAGGCCGGCGGTTTCGGTTGCCGAGTCCGGTTCGAATTCCACTTTGCAGGAGGCATGGAAATCAATATGCTGCTGCCGCCTGCCGACAAACGACGGGTTGACATGCTCGGCAATGCGCTCCGGTCTCAACCGCAGGCGCAGGAACCCGACCCGTTCGTCAAGGTTCCAGAACCGCTCACGCGGCGTGCGCAGGAAATTGTAACAAAGTGCGAGTTCCTGTGCGTCAAAGCCGTCACGATCCGGCATGCGGTATGGGGCATGCTGCGGCAAATCAGGGGCCTGGTATTCGAATTCGATCCGGCCGCATCCCGGACTGACAATCGGCCAGTCATACAGCCAGCTTACCGGCGCCAGGAAGGTTTCCCGGCCAAGATTTCGATAGAGACCGCCGTAGGGGCGCGAGCCAAGCAGTACCAGCCACCATTCACCGTTCTGCGTTTGCACCAGATCGCCGTGACCGACATTGGTAATGGGAATGTCATTTCCCATGTGCCGGTGGGTGATAATCGGATTGCGCGGGTTATTTTCGTACGGTCCAGTAATCTGCCTGCTGCGTGCGACGGTGATAGCATGCGCGTATCCGGTTCCGCCCTCGGCGACCATCAGATAGTAATAACCACGTGTCTTGTAGATGTGCGGTCCTTCGGTATGACGTGCAGCATCGGCCAGTGCGCCTTCCCAGAGATAGTACTTTGGGCCGGCCATTTCCATTTTTTCGATATCCAGCTCCTGCAGCCAGATTGCATTGTTGCCTTTGTAGCGCGGCCCGTTCGGGGGATATCCGGTGCCGGCAAACCAGGCACGGCCGTCATCGTCAAAAAACAGCGATGGATCGATACCACAGGCGTTGTCCAGCCAGTGCGGCTCCGACCAGGGACCGGCGGGATTGACGGCGGTAACGATGAAATTGCCCCCTTCCATCGATTCGCCGCGTATTTTTCTGCACACATTGGTTGTACAGATGTAGAACGTCCCACCGTGATATCGAATAGTCGCCGCCCAAATGCCGCGTGATGGTTCGCACATGTCCAGATCAAGTTGCGACGGACGATTCAGCACGTGTCCGATTTGGCGCCAGTTGACGAGGTCTTTGCTGTGGAAGACGGGTACTCCGGGGAAGTATTCGAAACTGGATGTTACGAGATAGTAGTCATCGTCCACGCGGCATAGTGATGGATCGGGGTAGAATCCAGGCAGCACAGGATTAGTATAAACCGGCACAAGCATTCCCTGCGACCAAAGGTGATACGCTATAATAATTAGGTACAAAAATAACAGAAGGCAGAGATGTTGTTTTACGCCGGGTAGCTATGCGCTTAAAAAATGCCCGGAGCTTTACCCTCCGGGCTACTTCAGTAAACTAAATCGCTCACTCCACCCGAAATATCCCGCGTTATCGATCAGTTTGACTTTGAACTCATCTCCCGTACCCCAGCTCGACGGAATAGAATCTGTGCGGGTGCAGGCCAGAACCGAATCAATTTTCTGCCAGTCGCAGAACAGACCGAGGTAGACGTTTTGCCGGTACAGTTCAACCTTGGCACTGTCCCCGACATTGCCGATGAAGGTAACACTGATAGTGGTATCGAACGTGTTCCAGACGCTTGCGGCGTCCGGTTCCACAATGTCAATTACATTCAGGGAGTCAGCCCGGATCTCGAACGTATCACTGACCCCGAAACGGCCCAGCGAATCAATCACTTTAACCGTAAAGGCATCTCCGGCGCCCCAGTTTGAGGGAATTGCCGCTGCGCGCAAAGCAGAAGCTACCGAAACGATACTGTCGGTAAACGTATCGACCAGCGTATTTGCATAATAGAGCAGCGCGCTTAAATTCATATTCTCCGGCCCGTTAAATGCGAGTGCAATATCTGTCTGTCCATGATACCAGACGTCATCTGCATCGGGCGTTGTAACGCTATACTGTTCCAGAGAGTCGGATTTGATGGCAAATCTCCTGCTCCATCCCCGGTTGCCGATTCCGTCGACAACTCTTATCTGGTAGGTATCACCGGGCGTCCAGGTTGTCTGTACGGGATTGTTAAAGTAAAGCACAGAATCCGTCGGTGCTAGAGTATCCCGGGGGATAAGATTCACGAGAAAAGCCCCGCTGCGCCACAGCTCGGCCTGCACCAGCGAATCTTCATGGCCGGTAGCAGTAATCACGCGTTTGGTCTGATGGTGAAACCAGATCGTAGTCGAGTCGGGTTGACGCACCGTAATGACCGCCTGGGTATCGGCGGCGATACGTAGCGGACCACCCCATCCGAAATTGCCGGTATTGTCAAGTACTTTGATGCGATAGTCGACACCTTTGCCATAGCTTGACGGGATAGAATCACCCGCGGGACAGAATCCCTGGGAGATGTCCCAGTTACAGAGGGTGTCCATCAGGATGTCTGCGCGGTAAATCAGCACCAGCGCCGAGTCACCGAAAGACTCTTCCCAGGTAATCGTGCGGGTGGAGTCGCCATGATACCAACTCATGCCGGAATCGGGGGAAGTGACGTTTATCGTTCCACCACTTTCGATCCGGAAAGTTCTACTCAAGCCGAAATTGCCGTTATCATCGCGAACCTTGATTTGGTACCCGTCTCCATTCCCCCATGCGACTTGCAGTGCCGTATCCCGGATGCAGAATGTATCGAGTGCGCTGCCGGTCACGCAGAAGGTATCCAGCAGCGAGTCTTGCAGGTACAGTTCTGCAACAAGGGATACTCCCCGGATACTGTCCCAGGCAACGGCGAAACGCTCCTGCCCGTGGCGCCATGCGGTGGCATAGCCGGGCTCGATCACGTTAATAATTTCCCGGGGATCAGCCTTTATTTGAAATTTTGCACTGTACCCGAAATTGCCTTTGTCATCCTCGACCTTCACCTGGAAATTCTTTCCCGTTCCCCATGCAGATTTAATTACCATATCTTCTTCGAATAAACCATCATTGCTGATGTCTGAAGCAAGGGAGTCGATTAAAACATTGTCCTGCATCAACACCAGAGCTGCATCACTTCCGAATGATCTCGTCCAGTCTACTTTGATTCCCGACGTGTTGTGATTCCACACAGTTCCGGCATCCGGTGCGGCTACGCTGATAGCCTCGCCAAGCGCGCGTTCGATTTCGAACACCGGACTCCAGCCGAAATGCCCGCTTTTGTCAACTACTTTGATGCGATAGCCGTTCCCCTGCCTCCAGCTATACTCGACGGTTCCGCCGCCTTCGTAAATCCCGGTATTGGGCCGCAACGCTGCATATTTGCCGATAGAGCTGTTGTCTTTGTAAAGAAGCAGTTCAACGCTGTCCGCTTTGGAAACGGACCATTGCACTTTGGTTTGGCCGGCTCCGTGCACCAGGGCCGAATCGGGATGCAATTCGGGCAGCATTACATCGTAGGTATTAAGCGGATCGGAAGCGATGGTAAAGGAGGCGCTCCAGCCGACGTTTCCCTTTTCGTCAATGATTTGAATAGAGTAATTGCTGTCGTTGTATCCTTTGGATATCAGATTGGTGTGAAGGTACTGCCCGGTGTTTGGCGTCGAGGAAGGGAAGAGTTTCTGCAACCTGCTCCCTTCATACAGCCGCAATTGAACACTGTCACCTTCCGCATTGCTCCAGCGCACAGTGTCACCGAATGTAGCATTTCGCCAGATCGTTGACGAGCCGGGTTTGGCAATACTGATGTCTTGACTGTCTGCGGGACACACCGGACAGTTCGGGGCATCTTCATCTTCGCTGCAGCTTATCGCCAGTATTGCGGCAACAGCAACGAGCGCTGCACTACTGAAAAGGATAGCTTTTTGTTTCACCTTTTATGCTCCTCTCTGCGTGGTGGGAAACCGGGCATAAACTCAATAATCGTAATGGTTGGGAGAACCTGTAAAAATATGTTATTTTAGAATTTTTCGCCTGACTCGAACCCTAAAGGCAATCTGTGTGAAGACAATCAAGATCATTTTTAAAAGTATCATTGCCGTTTTGGTGACATACTCAGTAATTTTCTCGATTGCCGGCACAGCGGGTATCATATGGACCGGCTGCACCATTTACAAGCCGGTGAGGGCCGTCAAGCGATTGCAAAAAAATAATCCGGCACACAGCAGATATATGCAAAGCATGGCGCGGGACCTCAAAGCCAAATCCAGCGGGGATAGCATCAGACATCGTTTCGTTCCTCTGGATTCGATTTCACCAAACCTGATTCAGGCGGTTCTGGCTGCCGAAGACGACGGTTTTTATGTTCATCCCGGATTTGATATTTCGGCTATGGCGGCGGCATTCGAGCGCAACCGCGCCCGCAACAAAATCAAATATGGTGGAAGTACGATTACGCAGCAACTGGCAAAAAATTTATTCCTGGCCGGCGAAAAAACCTTTGCCCGCAAATATCAGGAGTTGCTCTATGCGGTGCTACTGGAAGCATATCTGGACAAAGACCGCATTCTCGAGCTCTATCTGAATTATGCGCAGTGGGGAAAAACAATCTTCGGCTGCGAAGCCGCTGCACAAAATTATTATCACAAACCGGCCTCCCGACTCTCGTTGTGGGAAGCCGGCCGAATGGCGGCAATACTGGCCAAGCCGGCCAGATTGAATCCGCACGCCGCCAAATCAATTTTTATCGGGAAACGTGTTAGGGTGATTGCCGAAAACATGCACAAGCGCAAACAGATATCGGACTCGGTTTACACGCACATGACCGGGAGCCCGGCGCCGGCCTCAGAGGCCACGGACGACGAAGCAAAATCCGATTCTGCCGTTACCGCGTCATCAAATACCGTTTTCGATACCACTTCCCCGGCGCCAGTCGAGGTTACCAACGGAGCACTCGTTGTCGATGATTCGATTTCTACGGATCAATAGCGGTCGATCGATCGTGCGAGTTTGTTTGCTGTACTAAACACATGCTTCGAAAACAAATTTCTCTTCCCCGGCAGAATTCTAACCTCTGAGACTCTGCCCTCTACCCGATAACCCGCTTAGCCTTCACTTTGATTCGCTCCGACAGGCCATCGATTAGCTTGTATACAACCGGAACAACGAACAACGTCAGGAAGGTAGCACTGATCAATCCACCGATTACCGTGAGCGACATCGGCGCGCGCAGTTCCGATCCCTCCGAGCGCGACAGCGCCATCGGCATCATACCCATAATGGTCGTGCCGGCAGTGATGAGAATAGGACGCACACGTGTTGCACCGCTTTTGAGCAGTGCATCGACGCAGGACATACCGCCTCTGCGCAATTGGTTTACGTAATCGACCAGAACGATACCGTTGTTTACCACGATCCCGGCCAGAATAATAACCCCGATGAAGGCGACCACCGAAAATGTTTTGCCGGTAATGGTCAACAGAAGCGAGACGCCGATTAGCGAAAGCGGCACCGTAGCCATGATGATAAACGGCTGCAGCAGGCTTTCGAATTGCGCGGCCATAACCATATAGACAAGCAGCAAGGCAAGCAACAATCCCAGCAGCAGTTGCCGGAACGTTTCCTGCATATCTTCGAACGCACCGCCAAAGCGCAAAGAATAGCCCCGGGGAAGCGATTTTTCGAGCGGTTCGAGGGCCAATTTGAAGTCGGCAATTACTTTGCCCAAAGCGCGCTCGTGAATATTCGCATCCACCGTACCAACGCGAAATTTATTGTTGCGATTAATCAGGGTCGGCCCTGACGTCCGGGTTATCT
Organism: Chitinivibrionales bacterium; assembly: GCA_014728295.1. GTDB lineage: Bacteria > Fibrobacterota > Chitinivibrionia > Chitinivibrionales > WJKA01 > WJLW01. Next base: position 135,427 of record WJLW01000019.1, read on the forward strand.
CGACCACCTGAGCCAGGGGAATGATCGCACCGGTTGCCGAGGAGAGGGGCAAGTTGCGCAGAGCATCGAGGGAAGTACGGAATTGTTTGTCAAGTATGATGCGCACGTCAATTTCATCTTCACCGGTGCGATAGCGGGTGACAATAGTGCCGAGATTTGCTGTTTCGAGCGCAGCCTGGATGTGGGCGGGCATAAGTCCGTACGAAACGGCCTTGCGACGGTTGATCGTGAAGTGATATTCGGGCCGTCCCGTATCAAAGGATGATTCGACATCCTTGACTCCGGCGACCGTAGCGGCAATACCGGCTACTTTCCGGCAGATTTCTTCCAGCGTTTCGAGATCTTTGCCCTGCACGTAAACCTGCACCGGTTTGCTGCCGTCATTCATAACCCCCATTGACATGAAAGTAATCTTCGTGTCGGCAAGTGCCGGCAATCTCTTGCGCACCTGATCCTGAACCTGCATTTCCGCAAGCTCTCTTTTTTTGGCCTCCACGAGCTTTATGTACAATTGTGCGGCATGCGGACCGGTGATTTCGGCCTGCTCTCCCCCGCGCTGCGTCTCGCTGCGCCCGATAACCTCGGCAACCGTGACGACTTCGGGCATGGTTTTGAGAAGCTCCCGGATTTGCCCCGTTAGAGCTGCCGTTTCTTCCAGAGTCGTGCCAACGGGTAATTCGACCTTGACAACAAAGCGATTGCCGTCAAGGGCAGGAAGGAATTCACGTCCCAGGTTGAGCCAACCCAGTGCGATACTGCCACCGAAAATGAGTGCCGAAATCATCAATGTCACCCGGGGACGGGCGAGAGCGACTTGTAATCGGCCAACATACCAGTTTCGCACCGCATCGAACCACGATTGCCGCTCCTGCATGCGCTGCTCTTTGAAGAGCACCGACGCCAGCATCGGCACGATCGTCAGGGCAACAAACAGGCTGGCCAGCAGCGAGAAAATGATCGTCAACCCAACACCGCGAAAGAGTTGACTTGCCATACCCTCCGAAAACAGGATCGGCAAAAATACGACCACCGTCGTGAACGTTGATGCCGTGATTGCCGCCGCAACTTCGGAAGCGCCCCGTTTCGCCGCTTCCCGCCGGTCGATTTTGAGTTCGAGATGGCGGTAGATGTTTTCGATAACGACTATCGCGTTGTCAATCAGCATACCCACACCCAGCGCCAACCCGCCCAGCGTCATCAGATTGAGTGTATATCCGGCCAGATAAAGAGCGATAAATGTCGTGATAATCGACAGTGGAATAGCCACGGCAATCGCGATGGTCGGGCGGATGTTAATCAGAAAAACAAACATGAAAGCAATCGCCAGCAGACCTCCCGCCAGGGCGTTCATCGACGTTGCACCCGTAAATTTTTTAACCGGTTCGCCCTGATCGAAAACTTCGTGAAAAATCAGCTCGGGATAGAGACGCATGATCTCCCTCAGCTCCGCATTGACGCGTTGGCAGACGCGCAGCGTATTGGCCCCGCTGCGTTTGTTGACCATCAGGAATACGCTTTCATTACCGTCCATGCGTATTTTGTTGCGTGCTTCTTTATAGGTATCGAGGACGGATGCCACTTCGCGCAAGTAAACCGGATCCCCGTTGGGTGCAGCGCCGATGATTGCGTCTCCGATTTCGTCAAGCGACTGAAATTCTCCTATCGCCCGCAAGAGAAAATCGGTATTGCTGCGCACGAAGTAGCCGGCCGGTGTATTCATATTCTGCATCTGCAAAGCCTGCATCACCCCGCTGATTCCCAGCCCCTTGTGTTTGAGTCGTACCGGGTCCAGCGCAATATGAATCTCACGCTTCTTCTCACCGACAGCAGCGGCATTGGCAACCCCGTCCAGGCGCTGCAACCGCTCCACGACATTGTCGTTGAGCAGCCTCAGCAGCAAATAAGTATCCGCGTTCCCGGTAACACCCAGGATCATAATCGGAAACTGCGATACATTGAATTTGAAAAGCAAGGGTTCGGTAATGTCATCGGGGAGAAAGTCTTTGACGAATTCGATATTATCCTTGATATCCTGTGCGGCAAAATCGAGGTCGGTGCCCCATTCGAACTCGACCATGATCGTTGATATGCCTTCGGAAGATTTCGAGCCGATTCGTTTGACTTTATTGACCCCTGCGATAACACCTTCAAGCGGGACGGTGATGAGCTGTTCGATCTCTTCGGGGGCCACGCCGCCGTATTGGATGACCACGGTTACCATCGGGTATTTGATGTCGGGCAGCATGTCCAATCCCAGCTTCGAAAGCGCCAGCAACCCGAAGACTACCACAATGAGGATCAGCATCGTGATAGTCACGCGCTTTTCAACAGAAAAAGTTACAATGCCGAGTGGCCGGGACATAGGATATGCTTTCTTATCGAGCGCTCAGGGGAGCGTCGAGACTACGGTTACCTCACTGCTGTCGGGAAGTGCTTTGTTACCGGAGACTACCACGGTATCGCCGGCGCAAAGGCCGTCAATTATCTCAGCCCACCCTTGCGTTGCCCAGCCAACCGCAACGTTTCGCCGCAGAGCTTTGCCGCCGCGTATCACAAACAGTTTGTTTTCGAGCACGGCTTGTTCAGGCACTGCAATGACCTCGTCTTTTTCACCGGTGATGATATGCGCTTCGGCAAAGTACCCCGCTTTGAGGCGCAGACCCGGATTGTCGATGATGATGCGGACGCCAAAGGTGTGACTGAGTTCATTACCCAGAGGATTGACCCGGAGTATTTTTCCGGCAAACACGGTATCCGCAACGACATCCACATACAAATCAACGGCCTGCCCTTTCTTGACATGAACAACAGATTTATCGTCGACGTCAATATCCAGTATCAGCCGCTCGAGTTGCGCCACTTGCAGCAGGCCAAAGCTGCGTCCGGCAGACACTATCATCTGTGGTGAATAGAGCTCTCCCTCTTCAACTGCACGATGCGTGACAACTCCGTCAAAGGGCGCTTTGATAGCTGTATTTTCCTGCAACTGCTCCACCATTCTTTTAGCGGCAATATACTCGGCTTCAACTCGTTCGAATTCGGTCCGGGTGATGCTGTTTTTGTCAAGCAATGAGCGCACCCGGCTATACTGTGCCTTGAGCGGCTGGAATCTGGCGATTGCGCCGACCAGTTGGGCGTCATCCATCACGGCCAGCACCTGCCCGTTTCGCACGTGCTGACCGATCTCGCACGTGAATTTGCGCACGCGCCCGGCGGTTGCCGGCGCAAGGTCGGTTTTGGTTTGCGCTGCCAGAACTCCCGAGAACCGCTTGACTTTGCGCAAGGTGCGCTTTTGCGCCCGAGCGGCAGTGACCTGCATGTGTAAACGTGACGGTCGAGCTTCTTCCCGGGCGCTGAATTGGCATGCGGACAGCAAAATGCAGCCTGCCGTTACAAGAAGTCTTACGCTGCTCATGGCCGACTTCCCGGCAGGTTCAGGGACACAGGCGCAACGGACAATTCTTCCTGCGAAAGAATCACCTTGATTTTCATCTGCGACAACAGAATATGAGCTTCGGTCAGCTCCTTGCGGCTGGTAAGCAGCTCGGTATTGGTAATCATGTTTTCTTCATAGCGCAACCGGGAAATCTCCAGAGCGCGCCGGGCGTTGGCGACAGCTTCACGCGCTATTTCAAGTGCCGCCATATTTTCTTTCACCGTTCGGGCAAGTTCATTGATGCGAGTTTTTATGTGCGCCTTAAGCAAGCAGTATCGTGCATCAAACGCCTCGAGCTCAATTCGGGTTTGCTGCATTTCCCGCCATGATTTACCCCAGTCGAAAATTGTCCAGTTCATCAACGCACCCACCCGCCACGATCCTTCCTTTCGGGTATCTGACTGTGTATATTGATTGCTGTAGTCGTAGCTCCAGAATGCCGACAGTGAAGGGTAATATCCCGCCCGTTCGATATCGTACTTCGTCTGTAGTTGCAATCGCTGCAATGAGGCCGCCAGAATATCATCGCGCTGCTCGATTCTGCGGTTAATTTCGCCATCCGTTGGTTTGGGAAACGCGGTTTTGATTGACTTAAGCGAGGACGTATCCACTTCAAATTGTGTATCCGGCGGCAGGTTTAAAAATACCAGCAAAGCCTCGGCGCTGCTTCGAATAGCATGCATGGCTTTCATCTCGGCCAGCTTTGCCTGTGCAACAGCATTACTGGTCCTGAGGACATCCAGCTCGAGGATTGCGCCGCTTTCGAAGAGCGCCTGCTGATCGCGCTCCAGCCGTTCGAGCCACTGCCGGTTCTCCACCGCAGAGAGATAGGTCTTATGTGCAGCAACATGCCCCCAGAAAAGCTGCAATGCCAGCAGGCCGTTCTCCGCAAGCATACGGTCGTACTTATGCTTACTTATTTGCAGCGAATATGCAGCGATCTTATAGGCGTTCAGCAGCCGGAATCCCGCAAAGAGCGGCTGCGCAACCTGCACGCCGAGGCTCTGCATCTCCTGCGGACCGATCGGTAAGGGTTCGGAACCGAAAAGCTCGCCAAACACAGTGTTGAGCAGGCCCAATACGGCAATGTCACCGGTGTCAATTACAGACAAAAGAGAAGTGTCCATCAACGTCTGCGAATCGAGGGCAAATTCTCCTCCCAAGCCATCGATTTCGGGACGTTCGCTCAAATAGGTGTACGAATAATTCAGGGAGACCACCGGCCCCAGTGCAGCACGGGCGCCGCGAGCGGCATTCTCATTGCGCTGCACCGCCAGGTTCGAAAGGTGCGCGTGAGTACTGTGTTGAGCAGCCAGTTCGCAAACATGTTCCGGCGACAAGGTCAGGATTTCATCGGCAAATGTGTGCAAAGAGAGTACGAGCGGAAGTACACATGCAAAGAGAATCTTCATATTTCCACGCTTGCGAATGAAAACGTCGGCATTGCCACCTGACTGAAATTACAACATTTTCATCCCGCATGCATTAATTCATACCGGTATGTATTGCTGAACCGTTATTTGAATGGCGCACGGTATAGCGGTAATACAGCGACAGCAGCGACGGAACGACAACCAGGGTCATCACGGTGGCAAAGCTGAGTCCGTAAATCATGGCCCAGGCAAACGCCGTCCAGAACTCCGACGATTCGGAACCGACCTGAAAGGTAAATTTGTGTATGTCGAAGCTGACGCCCAGCGCCATGGGTATCAAGCCCAGCACCGTAGTAATGGCGGTGAGCAGCACCGGTCGCAAGCGCGTCTTGCCTGCCTCGATAACGGCATCGCGCCAGTGCGTCCCGCTTTTAATCAGGAGATTCGTATAGTCGACCAGAACGATACAGTTGTTTACGGCCACGCCGGCCAGCGAGATACAGCCAATACCGGACATGATTATCACAAATTCCTGTCCCGACAAAAAATATCCCCAGAAGACGCCGCCGATGGAGAGAAAAACCGATATCATGATAATCAGCGGCTGCATAAATGAGTTGAACTGGCCCACCAGCACCACGGCGATCAAAAACAATGCTACTGCAAATGCCTGCGCCAGAAACACCGTGGCATCCTTGCGCATGGCAAATCCTTCACCGGGCTGGACGCGATAGCCTTCGGGCATGACAACATTGCCAAATCTGGTTTCAATCTCCTCCGAAATCTCGCGTTTGTTCTGCGTTCCTTCCCGAAAATCTGCGTACACGTTGACTGCGCGGTATAAGTTGCGGCGCTTGATAATGCCCACTGCCGACGACGTGGTAATTTCGGCAACGGAGGACAGCGGAATACGATCGCCATCGTTGTTTACGATTTGCAGTCCGGAGAGCTGATTGATTGAATTGCGCGCTCCCTGCTTGTAGCGTACGATAATATCATACTCGTCTTTATCCTGTCGATATTTGCCGACAATGCCGCCGTTGATTGCATTGCGTACAGTTGAAGCTATGCCCATGGTCGACAAACCATAAAATGCGGCTTTCTTTCTGTCAATCGACACGCTCACTTCCGGCTTGGCGGATTCAAAATCTGTTTCGATAAGTTTGAGCTCGGTGTAGCGCTCGAGTATGTGGATCAGGGTATCGGCGTATGCGCCCATCACGGCATAGTCCTGCCCCACGATTTCATAGGATATGTCATTACCGGTGGGCGGCCCCATCTCGATCGGCTTGACTTTGACTTCGGCGCCGGTAAAGCCTTCGAGGCGCTTTTTCAGGGAATCGATGGCAACCTTGCCCTTGATTTTGCGATCGACATAGCGTTTGTAATTGACGTTGATATTGCCTTTGTGATATTCACTTCCGGCCGGACCGCCAAATCCGTCATCAGCCCCTTTGCCGGTAGTGGTTTGCATGCTTTTCATGGAAGAGGGCGATTGCGGAACAATTTTTTCCAGCTCGCGCATGATCGCATCTGTTTTGTCAAGCGGGGCGCCCTGCGGCGCCGTTACATCGACAATCCCCACACTGGGATCAAGCTCGGGAAAGAAGATCGGCTCTTTGCCGCCGATGCTGTATAAAAAGATTCCGGTGAAAACCACCGCGAATGAAATAATCACAACGACCCAGGCTTTCGAGAGTGCACCCTCGATCAGATTTGCGTACCAGTTCTGAAATTTCACGAACGTGCCGCTGCCTTCGGTAATTTTTTTCATGTTCTTCTCGGAGATACTCATGAAATGTGAACAGGCAACCGGATTAATCGTCAAGGCAACCGCCAGCGAACACAGAAGAACCGTGATCACCGTTTTCGGTACGTAGGCCATGATGTCGCCCATAATGTCGGGCATGAAAATAATCGGAAAAAATGCCAGGCACGTAGTTATGGTTGACGCGACAATCGGCCCGGCAACTTCCTGCGCGCCGTCTATGGCCGACTGCATGCGCGACTTGCCCATACTCGCATGCCGGAATATGTTCTCAACGATGACTATCCCATTGTCAACCAGCATGCCGAGTGCCAGAATCAGGCTGAACAGCACGATCATATTCAGCGTTATACCCATAAGCTGCAGCATAAAAAAAGACATGAGCATGGAAAACGGAATAGCCAGCGATACGAACAACGAATTGACAAATCCCAGAAAGAAAATCGTCACCAACAACACGAGCACAAAAGCGCTGAACATATTGTTTTCGAGATCCAGAATCATGTCCTTAATTTCATCGGAGCTGTCGTAGGATACGCCGACTTTCGTTCCCGCCGGCAACTGGTCGCGTATTTCATCCAGGGCCGCATTGACATTATCAACTACGTCAATAATATTTTCGCCGGAGCGCTTGGATATGGAGAGCGTAATGCAGGGATTGCCGTTAAAACGTGAATAGGTCTCGGGGGCGGCATAGCCAAAACGAGCGGTTCCTACCTGCTTCAGCTTAATGCTTTTGCCCTGCTTGTTGATCATGATCTCCTCGAACGTGCGGGGATCCTGAATTTCGCCCGTGATTTCGATCGTATAGTTTTTAGCCTTGTTTTTGAGCTGACCGCCCGGAATATTGACATTCTCCATCTGCAAAGCATAGCTGACGTCGTCAATCGCCAGGCCGAAGTGTTCCATCTTGACCGGGTCGAGTTCGATGGCGACTTCTTTGGTGCGGTTGCCGGCCAGTTCACAATCGAGCACGCCGGGGACCCGTTTGAAGCGGTCTTGCAGATTTTGCGATACTTTGTCAATAGCTTCCAGTCCGTCGGGATGTGAGAGCACCATAATGTACACAGGAAAAGTTGACGAAGTAAATTCCTGCACCAGGGGCTCCTCGGCATCATCGGGCAACTCGGCCTTGGCAATATCCACGCGTTCACGGACACGACGCAATGCCGTCTCAACCTTGACATCGGAAGTGAATTGCGTCCAGATCAACGAGAGGCTTTGCTGTGATGAAGAGGTTACTTCCTTGAGTCCTTCCAGTCCGTCCAGCTCTTCTTCGATCGGGCGGGTTACCAGATTTTCCATATCGCGTGCGGCGACACCCGGATAGAATGTCGTGACAAACACGTATGGCTGCTCGATTTCGGGAAATGATTCGCGTGGCAACGTTGCGTAGGCGACGACGCCAACCAGAATAACGAGCGCCGCAAAGCAGAAGACTGCAGCATGCTTTTTGACGAAGAATTTTACCATGGGGAGTATATCCTGAGTTTGTTGTTTACAACCGAATCGGCTTTATGACTTCGAGCGGTTAACTTTGACCAGCGAGCCGTCCTGCACCAGATGAAAGTTTTCGACGATAATCTTGCTGCCAAACGGCAATCCCTGCTTAATGATGGTAAGCGATTCATCAGCGTCACCCGGTATCACATTATGCCGCTTTGCCAGGCCATCCTCTACTGCCATTATGTATTTGGTAGTTCCGTCAGAGAGAATAATCTCCGAGGGTACAACCAGCTTGTCACTCAGCTTCTTGCGTAAAAGCTTGACATAGGCAGTGGTGCCCGACGTGAGCGCGCGATCGGTGTTGTTGATGTGAATTTCGGCATCGAAGGTAAGCTTCTGACTCGAAAGGACACGGGAAAGACGCTTGATCGTGCCTTCCCATGTGCGATCGGGATAGAGCTCAAAGCTCACTTCGGCCATACTGCCTTCACTCACCCCCTCGATCTCCGATTCAGGGATACCGACCGACACCTTCATCTTGTGCAGTTGCGCAACGGTAAAGGTTGGCGTTCCCGGCGGCACCTCCTGATGCAAGTCTATAAATCGTGCAATGACCTCACCGCTGATGGGCGTGATGCAGAGCGCTCCTTTACGGGCTTTGGCCGCTTGAATGCGAGCGGCTTTTGCATTCAGCCAATTGAGCTCTGCCTGATCAACCGCAAGTTGCGAAGCGTTTCCTTCCTCCAGATGCTTCTTCTGCCGATCCCAGTTGCCTTTGGCAACCTTTTCACTGAGCATCGCCATTTGGTAGGCATTTTCGGTACGGGCCGATTCAATACTGCCCAGGGAAGATCCCGTTTTGACTTTTGTACCTTCTTTGGCACGCAGTTTCTCGACCTGACCACCGGTGACACAAACTAACGTTGCCTCTTCGATACCGGATATTTTACCGTAATATTCTCCGTAGATCGTAAAATCGGAAGGCTTAACCGTAGCGACAACTACAGGAATCGCCTTTTGCTCTTCTTCGGCAGCACCGGCATTGCGGCCCTTGGGTGCACACCCCCATAACAGAGCTGTCGTCACTGATAAGCCGATCAGTGCGGATCGTGTGTTCATGCTATTTCCTCATTTATAAAGTGGTAATCCCAATGCGATTTTTAATTGCGTTATCGCCATAATTTTCTGTACCTTCAGCCCGTGCAGTGTTTTTTCCGCCGAAGCCAGCTCCTTTTCGGTATCGATCACATCCGTCAAGGTTGCATGACCGGCTTTGAAATCATCCTGCGTTGCAGTGTGCACTTTTTGGGCGACCTCGAGCTGCATTTCGATTGCTTTGAGGTTTTCGTCCAGCACACGAATCATATCTCTGGCTTCCTTGATCTGAGCCGTATTTTGCTCTCTGAGTTTTTGCAGTTCATACTGGGCTTTTCCTGCATTTGCCCTGGCGATGCGATAGCTTGATGTCGAGCGTCTTCCGTCGAATATGGTCCAGCTCAAGGCAAGCCCGATTGAATAGCTGATTTGATCCGCACGGGCCATGAAATTTTCCAGCATTTCACCTCGGTCCATGGCTTCGCCCCCGCCAATCAGGGGGGCAACCGGATTGCTTCGATCAACCATGTATTGCTGGTTGTTGATGCCTCCCGTCAAATACAGAGAGGGCGTCAATTTGCCGCGTTCATAACTGACATTGAGGTCGAGGAGCCTGGCTTCATTTTGTTTCAACTTGTATTCGAGGCTTACAGAATCCGAAGACTCGCCCGGAACAGCATGAATTGTGTGGCCTTCATCCATCGTCAGATTAACGCTGTCCGGCCGCCCAATTTCAGCAAGGTCGAATAATTTCATAATCGAGGTATTCAATGCAGATTTATTTTGGTCCAGCGCGGCCCGGTTGGCGAGCACCAGCGATTGGGTGCGCAGGTAGTCACGCTGAGAACCGGCCCCGCCTTTGACCTCCAGAGCCATGAACTTTTCCAACTGGCGGGATTGTTCCAGTGATTTTGCCGATACTTCAACATTTTTCTGATTGAGGTAAGCGGCACTATAGGCTTGAATCAGCGAGAGATAGAAAAGATCGTAGTTAAGCCGGTGCATGGTGCCGAGCATAACCTCACGCTCTTTGGCGATGCGTAGCGCGCTCGGCACGCGCCCGAATGTCACCAGAGCCTGCTGAAGCGTTACTCCCCAGGAGAGCGTATATGCCTCGATGCGATCCGGGTATGACATCGTCACCGGCTGACCGGTTGGTGCCCCCTGAGTAGACGCGGTGGATTTGGCCATGCCAAATGAGCTTCCGTCCAAACCGCCGCCGCCCGAAGTCAGCGCGCTATAGGGCGAACTCAACGCCATTGCGCTTGAAGAGAACATGATGTTCGGCAAAGCTTCGGATCGATAGAATTTTATTTCTTCGTGTCCGGCATAATTTGATAAATCGGCAATCTTAATTTCATCTGCTTTGCGTGTCGCTGAATCCAGCACCTCTTCGATTGAGAAATCTCTGCCCGAAGCCGGAATAACCAGCCATGCAGTCACCAGGAATATAGGTATACATTTCATAACATAGCTCTATCGTAAATTGTGTTAGTCCTTATTCATGCACAGACTCGACACTGCATTGCACTAGGATGCTGTGGCTCCATGCGTTACAAATTCAACAATCTCATCCGCTGCGACAGTAATATTGCCCATTTTCCCTTCCAGCTTCCACCTGAACAGCATTCCTCGTATCAACGATCCAATGAAGCGTGACAGGCTTGCATCTTCAAGCGAACTGGCTATTTCTTTGCGTTTACGACCAATATCTATGAGTTTCTGCAAAATCCCCTGCACGTCTGTCAAATGCTTTTGAAATTTGCTGAAAAGATGCTTATGCTTTTCTATTTCTATATGAAGTAGCGACATCGTCTGATAATTGGTCGTTGTCAGCATGAAGGCAAAATGCTCGCCAAACAGGGTAAAAATGATGAGCAGATTCTGTCTTAAATTTTCAGCGAATGATTTTTGCGGATCAATCGCTTTGCGGGATGCCTCGATGACTTTTCCGTATTCTCTGACTGCCAGCGTAAGGAAAATCTCCTCTTTGTCAGAAAAGTAATTGTAGAGCGACGCTTTGGAAAAACCGGCTTTCTCCGCTATATCCTCAAGCCTGGATTCGTGATACCCCTTCTCGGAGAATACCGTAATTGCCGCATCCAGTATGAGCGCCTCCTTTGCGGCGCGTACTGCTTTTTCTCGGGCTTTCTTTGCGTTCAAATTACTGACTCCAAAGTCATTTTTATTAGTCCAGCATTAATTATAATAAATTTCCGGTGAGTTGTCAATACCCAAACGTCAACTAGCACGATTCTTACAAAGTAACGGGCAGGTAGTCTATTTAGCGCAAGACTGGATCAGGCTACATAGTTACCTGTGCATTTTTGTATTTTATCTGGTTTTAATCAAGTTTTAAATGCAAAACATGCAGCATACCCACCCGGCCGAGAGGAAGAATTCCGCAAAAACAAGCTGCTTCAGCGCGGAACAGGCGAGGTGGTACTATTCGGAAGAACAATTGTGAGTCTCTTGTTTTGCGCAATGAAAGGAATGCCGTAATATGACATTCAAATTTGGCAACTGGCATGGGGGTGATTGCTACGTGGGCCTTCACTACGACCTGCATGCTTTGCCGAGTGATCCTGATCTTGGCAAACGGACGTCGACTCCGGATCTCCTCCCTCAATTCGAACAGCTCAATGTTGATTTTTACCAGACCGACTGCAAGGGTCATCCCGGCTATACCAGTTGGTTCAGCAAGACCCCCGAAGCATCAATAGCCGGCGGCATGAAAAAAGATGCACTTGCCGGATGGCGCAATGCAACCAGCAAGCTGAACAAACCGCTGCATTGTCACTATTCCGGTATTTGGGATCGTGCTGCAACCGAGCGTCACCCCGAATGGTCAGTCGTGAGCAAATTTAAAGATGTTCCGATGGATCCAAATGGTCAGAATGCCGGTGCGCCTCCCGAACAGATCATCTGCCCGCGCAGTCCCTATCTTGAAGAGCTGATGATACCGCAGATGCTGGAGCTCATCGATAATTACGACGTAGACGGGTTCTGGATTGATGGTGATTTATGGGCGGTTGTGCCGTGCTACTGCAAGCGGTGCACCGCTGCCTTTCGTGAGCAAACCGGCATTAAAAAGCCACCGGTGTCGGAGAAAGATACCAATTGGACAACGTGGATAAATTTTGTGCGCGAAAGCTTTGAAGAATTTGTCACGCGTTATTGCGATGCCGTCCATAATCACAAGTCGGGCATCCTGGTTTGCTCGAACTGGCTGCAAACTTTTCGCAATCCGGGAGAACCCCGAGTACCTACCGACTGGATCAGCGGCGACAATACGTGGGTGTTCGGGCTTGACGACAGTCGCTGCGAAGCGCGATTCATTTCAACCCGCGGCAAACACTGGGATATTATGTTGTGGGCTTTCTACAAGATGTATGCCATGACCGACATGAAATCCCCCTGGGTTGCCAAACCGCCCCAAATGCTGCAGCAGGAGGCAGCCGTTGTCACAGCGCTGGGCGGCTCGATTCAGATTTATGAAAACTCATTCGGCGTCAGGGATGGGCGTCTGATTCCCTGGCATGTTGAGGATATCAAGAAGACAATCCAGTTTGTCAAAAAGCGCCAGAAATTTTGCCAGCATACCGAAACCATTCCTCAAATTGTCGTCCTGCACTCGGAGCATCATGCCCGGGCCCATATGGGACACAACCTGATGTGGGGTGTTGATCTCACGTCGGTGCGGGGCGCAACGCTGGCATTGCTAGAAAATCACTATGGCGTTGATCTGATGGATGAATGGGCTCTCCGGCAGCACCTTGCAAACTATCCGGCAGTGATTGCACCGGAACAAACCGACATGACCGATGTGATGGTCGCTCAGTTAAAAACATACGTCAAGCAGGGCGGGGTTCTGATGATATCGGGTGCAGGGGCCTACGACCGCTTCGGCGGCGCCTTCCTGGGCGCTACTAAAGGCTCACTGGAAAACGATACCCGTTATTATGTTCCCGCCGCGAAGGGCTGCGTACCGGTGTACAGCGCCGAAACGCGGCTGTGCAAACAGCGCAAAGATGCTCAAGGATACGGTTTTCTGGGTACAAGCCCGCGGGTGGATGAACGCCTGACAAAATATCCCGCCGCAATTGTCAACAGAGTTGAAGCAGGCGCCGTCGTATACATCCCATACGATATTTTCAAATTTTTTGACCGCTCCCACTACATTCTCGTCAGGAAATTTATCGGCGAGTTGACGGCATCCGTACTCGGCAAGCTCCCCATTACCGTCAGCGGACCGTCGTGTATTGACGTGGTTTTGCGCAAACGCGGGCGTCGGCGGATAATTCATCTGATCAACCGCGCTTCGGGAATGGCAAACAGGCCCAATGACGGGGCGGTTGACGAAATCCCCTGCGTTGGCCCGGCTGAAATCGAAATGCAGCTTGAGCAAAAGCCGGAAAATGTCGAACTTGTTTTCGAAAACGGATCCATTGCCTGGAAATTCATTAAAAAAGGAAACGGAGGCATTCTCAAGGCGACGGTATCATCAATACACATACATACTGCAGTTGTCGTCGAATGCTGAAAACCGATTGCACAATGTGATATTCAAAGGCACAATATATTTTAGACATTTCGTTTTTTGAATTCAGTCGGGGTGTAGCGCAGTCCGGCAGCGCTCCCGCTTGGCGGGATTGAGACCAAACGTGCAAACCATGCTATCAAATATTTTTAAAGCACGTGCTGAATGATTCGATGTTATTATTGCGGGGTGTAGCGCAGTCTGGCAGCGCACTTGGTTTGGGACCAAGTAGTCGGAGGTTCAAATCCTCTCACCCCGATTTTCTGTAAAACGCGCCCGTAGCTCAGTTGGATAGAGCATCGGATTTCTAATCCGACGGTCACACGTTCGAATCGTGTCGGGCGTGCTTGTTTTGTCCAGCCGGAACATGGTCTGAATCGTATTCCGGCCTTTTCTATTTTGACTTGTAAATTCCGCCGCTTCAAACAAATTTCCCTGAACCATGCCCCCACCCAAAAATTGAAGTCAGCCCCGGCAACCGGCCACACGCAGAGCTGATCCCTACGTGAACTGTATAATTTAAGGGTTGATAACGTATCAATATACTAAATTCTACTATCGAAATATGCAACATATATCAAAATGAAAAAATTACTTCAAATTTTTATATTTCAGGTAGTTACAATTATTTCCGCTTCTGCAGATTAAAAAATGAACCTATATTTTTGCGAATAACTCCAAAAGGTTGTATATTAACGAAGTAACATTACAGTGCTTTGGGAGAAGGAACTTAGAGCTGGGAAAGGATTACAGGGGTTCTATGGACATTAGAACGACTGTTGTTAAAGGATACCATCTACTCAGTATCAAATGGGAAATAGGTGCACGCACGGATATCAGCGCTCTGGAAAAGCTGATCAGATCACGCAAAGACATGCAAAATGTCGCGCTAGAATTTACGGAAAATTCCTGCCTGTATACAAATTCCATCAGCGTCATCCTGAAATGTCACGAGATCGTCAAGCGACGCAAAGGTAAACTTGCAGTTGTCAACCCGAACGAGTTCATTTCTTACGCGCTGCGCACTGTAGGCATAGCCAATTTCATGGATGTGTATGCATCTGTAGAAGATATAGGCAAAGAACGGGCTTCAGTCTACTAAGATCGAGGATCCTGCAGAATCACGAAATTATTACTTACTGCTGTAATCGGGCCGGGGTAGTACCTTTCTAATTTTTCGTGTACCTTCCAGAATCATGCTCAATTGCTCTTTTGTTACACTTTGCTCCCCGTCGCACAGCGCGTTGGAGGGATCGTTATGTGTTTCAATAATCAGTCCATCAGCACCGGCAGCAATTGCTGCCATACTCATCGGATACACGCTGTCACGATATCCGGTGGAGTGTGACGGATCAAATATGACCGGGAGATTTGATTCGCGTTTCAACACGGCAATCGCGCCGATATCGGCCGTGGCCCGCTGAAATTTCGCGTCCTCGAAAGTGCGAATGCCGCGCAGGCACAGAATGACGTTGGGATTGCCGTTTGAGACGATATATTCGGCTGCCAGCAGAAAATCTTTCAACGTCGATGCGTCACCGCGCTTGAGCAGGATAGGGGTCTTCTTCGCTTTCGTCAAAAGCCCAAGCTCCTGCAAAAAGCCGTAGGACTTCATATTGCGGGTGCCCACCTGAATAATGTCGGTGTAATCGATAACATTTTCGAGTACGTTCTTGTCCTCAATCTTACCCTCTTCGGTTACATGCCGGTGCAAACCGGTGGCTTCGGTAACTATTTTGACGCCATACCTGTCTCGTATTTCCGCCAGCATCTTCAGCCCTTCGAGTCCCATTCCCTGAAAACTGTAGGGTGAGGTGCGCGGTTTATAGGCGCCTCCGCGCAAAATCGGTATAGTGAGTTCATGGACATACTTGCTGATTGATTCGAGCTGTTCACGTGATTCGATCGAACAGGGACCCGCCATTATAACCGGTTCTTCTTCGCCAATTGCACTTTCGCCGATTTTGACGACATGCGTTCGCGGCGAAAATTCCCGCGAAACCATTTTGTAGGATTTTGATATCCTGACTACTTTGTCCACACCGGACACTTCGGCAAAGTAGCTTTCTTCTACGCTGCTTAAGTCTCCCAGCACACCGATCACATCGATGCCGGTTGCCCCGTGGATAATGTGGTAGTCGAAACCGCGGGCTTTGATGCGGTCCAGAACGACCTGCTCCTGTTCGGGTGTAAATCCTTTCTTCATGTGAATAATCATATCGGTACCTTTTCGGTCAAGTGATACTCTTTCGCAATTAAGGATAGTAAATATAGTACACGAGCAACCGCTGAGATAACTGGTGGCATTGCGGCAAAGGCGAGTGTCTAAAAGTGCGTTATACACCTGCCGCTCAATCCAGCCTAGTATTTCCGGCAGCACAATGTAATTTTGTAATCGCAAAGCAGGAAAAATTACATGGCAACCACAAAAAAACGGCAGACACTCCAGTTTAAGAAGATACTTTCCCTTTTCAGATATGCCGAAGGCCAGGCACGTAAATATACCGTAATGGTGATACTGCTGGTTTTTCAAATGGCGACTTATCTGGTGTTGAATTTTTCTCTGAAATGGCTGATTGACCGAATAATTCCCCAGGAGCAAATCCGATACCTCGTCTATTTTGCCGCGGCATGGATCGGTCTTTTCCTGATACACAGTGTTTTCACGTTGCTGGCGGCTCGGGTGCGCATTTTTCTCGTACGTTCACTGATAGCTCGCATACGTGAAGCAATTATCAAAAAGCTGCAAGTGCTTTCTATTCGCAATTTTGACGTGCAGGGCACCGGTGCGACCTCGGCAAAGATTCTGCGTGACATGGAGCGCATGCAGGAGTTCTACGACTGGGTACTGACCCCGATGCTGATTGCCATACTGGGTATCGTCTTGTCAATCCCCGCACTCACCACTATCGATCCCGTCCTGACAATTTTTTCCTATTTGTACATACCGGCGATTCCGCTGATCCAGCGCATCTTTCGCCGCCGCATACTGAAAAATTCTTATAACCTGCGCAACACAAACGAAAAACTGAGTGAAAAAATCGTCGATTACATTTCCGGTATAAAGCAGATCCGGATATTCGCGTCGGAGGAAATTCACAGCAGAGACATTATCCGGGAAATTGACACCGTCAAAAGCGCCGACATACAATACACTATGGTTATGCGTGTGTTCAGTATGGCAATCCAGTTTTTCAGTGAGTTTACGCCTATTCTGCTCTGGGTGGTTGCGGGCGCCATCATGATAAACAAAAGCTCACTTACCATCGGCTCGGTCGTCGCCTACCTGGCCGTGATCAGAAATCTGCTCTGGAACGTCAGCCTCCTCTTCTCATCGTTTGATAAAATTGTTGCCGCGTCCCCTTCGGTTTCCGCCATCACCGACCTGATCAACCACCCGGAAGTCGAGAATCCGGCGCCGCGCATCAGGCAATTCGCCATCGACGGCAGTATCAGCTTGCGCGATGTCAATTTCAGCTACGGCAATCGTGGTGACCGCCAACAACTGACCGACATCTCGTTTGATATTGCAGCCGGTGAAAAAGTTGCATTTGTCGGCGTTTCCGGTTCCGGCAAAACCACGTTGATCAATATTCTCCTGGGCCTCTATCCGTTGAAAAGCGGGCGCATCTATTTCGGGCCTCACGAAATTCACGATCTCCAACTCAGTGAGTTGCGTTCGCAAATGGCAATTCTCTCGCAAGAGACGTTTTTATTTAACACTACGATTCTTGAGAATCTGCAATTTGCCAACGTCAATGCCTCAATGAGCGACATCGAAGCAGCATGCCGCAAAGCTGAAATTTATGAGTTCATTCAAACTCTGCCGCGGCGGTTCAATGCCTACGTCGGCGAACGCGGCGTACAGCTATCCGGGGGACAGCGGCAACGTATCGGCCTGGCCAGAGTTTTTTTGCGCAAACCAAAGGTTATTATTCTCGACGAGCCCTCCTCGGCGCTCGATGTTTTGACCGAGCACAAAATGTTCGAAACGCTCTATCAGTCTATCCACCGGGTAACCGTGCTCATCGTTGCGCACCGGCTGTCAACAATTCGGAATATCGATAGCATTTATGTGTTCCAGGATGGTACAATTATTGAGCAGGGAACATTCAGCACGCTTGCCGAGCGCGGGGGTGTCTTTGCAAAGATGATCAAGGCAAACGAAGTCCTGACCGGCTGAGATGCAAAATGCCCGAACTGTTCGATTCGCTCAACAGGCTCTACCGGCGGCTGCCCGAAGTAGCCTGCACCGGATGCGGCAGTTGTTGCGTCTCCCCCACCTGCACACTGATCGAATTCAACTACCTGATATCCTGTGCAGGCGAGTCCCTTGCGGAACAGCAATTGCAGAAATTCATTTTTTCACCCCCGCACATCCATCCACGCCATGACGGAAATCTGCGCTGTGCGCTGCTGAGTGGAACTCAATGCACCCTGCACCCCGGACGTACCGGTTCATGCCGATTATTCGGCGTGCCGACGCTGAAGCATTTTAATGTCAAAGACCTTGTGGAATGCGAGCATGATATCCGGACGATAAGCGGCGATGATTCTCCGGACTTTATCCGTAACTGGATCCGGGAGTTGTTCGAACTCAACAACCAACTGTACGCATTTGACACGCAGCCGTACTATATCAGCGGCTTGAATCTGGAGTGCTGGCTGGATATTTACTTTGACGATTCTCTGTATGACGATACATTTGCAGATATCAGAAAAGCAATGCACGCCTCCTTTGATCTGACCCGATTTAAATCCGACTACTTTCCCCGTACCAACTTCAAGGAAAAAGTTGACAAAATCAGCATTTTCACGGCACTGCTTGACTCAGGCGATGTGGGAGCGCTTACCACGGTACTGCAGTCCATCAAAAATGACTACCCGCTCACCGGCACCTGGTTTCTCAAAGAAGCCGACGTATACCTTGCAAAAATTGACGCGCTGGCAGCTCAGCAGGCAAACCCATAAGCAGGATGCACCTGTTTCTTTGAAGTGCATCCGGCAGGCAATATTGCGCTCAGCCGGCAACGCCCCAAAAGACGTATTTCTTACGGCGGAGCATCCGCCCGCCTCTTCGAAAAAGTATATTTAACATTGCCCGGCGCCTTCGCAGCGCAGCTTCCGAAGCTCTTCACCCGATTGTCAGGACGATATATGATTTTTGATCTCGAGATGATTCAGGCAGCCTATTCACGCATGCAGAAACGCATTGCCGCGGCACGCCAGGCCACCGGCTGTCCCTTGACACTTGCGGAGAAAATTCTCTATGCCCACCTGCATGGCGGCGAAGCAACCCGGGCGCAGGTGCGCGGAGAATCATATGTCGATTTCAGTCCCGACCGCGTAGCCATGCAGGACGCAACCGCCCAAATGGCATTGCTGCAATTCATGCTCGCCGGCAAAGAGACGACCGCCGTTCCCTCTACAGTTCATTGCGACCATCTGATACAGGCGCGTGTTGGCGCCCGCCACGATCTCGATTCGGCCAAAGTATCCAACGCTGAGGTGTACGATTTTCTCTCATCAGCATCCGGAAAATACGGCATTGGTTTCTGGAAGCCGGGCGCGGGTATCATCCATCAGGTTATTCTTGAAAATTATGCGTTTCCCGGCGGCATGATGATCGGTACCGATTCGCATACGCCCAATGCCGGCGGACTGGGTATGATTGCCATCGGCGTGGGTGGAGCGGATGCCGTTGATGTCATGGCGGGCATGCCGTGGGAGCTGAAATTTCCTCGCCTGATCGGGGTGAAACTGACCGGGAGGATGAGCGGGTGGACTGCTCCCAAAGACGTTATCCTCAAAGTTGCGGGAATACTTACGGTCAAAGGCGGTACCGGCAATATCGTTGAATATTTCGGTGAAGGCGCCGAATCCATCTCCTGTACCGGTAAAGCAACTATTTGCAACATGGGCGCCGAGATCGGTGCAACAACATCCCTGTTCGCCTATGATGACAAAATGAAACGCTATCTGGAAGCAACCGGCCGCGCCGACGTCGCCGCTCTCGCCGAGCAGAACCGGGCCAACCTGATATCCGACAATGAAGTGCAAACAGATCCCAATTCGTACTACGATCAGGTCATTGAAGTCGATCTCTCTCAACTCGAGCCGCATGTCAATGGGCCCTTCACTCCGGATGCAGCATGGCCAATTTCCAAGCTCGGTTCACAAGCAAAATCAGAAGGCTGGCCACTCAAAATAGAGGTCGGCTTGATCGGCAGTTGCACAAATTCCTCGTATGAAGATATTACGCGTGCAGCGTCAGTCGCCAGGCAGGCAGAAGATAAAAAGCTTAAAGCACAAGCGCAATACATAGTTACTCCCGGCTCCGAGATGGTACGGTACACAACCGAACGCGACGGTCTGCTTGACCTTTTCGATTCCATCGGAGGCGTGGTCATGGCCAATGCCTGCGGACCGTGCATCGGTCAGTGGGCACGGCACAGCGACGATCCAAATCGCAAAAACACCATTGTTACCTCGTTCAACCGCAACTTTGCCAAACGCAATGACGGCAATCCCAATACGCATGCCTTTGTTAGCTCTCCCGAAATCGCTACCGCCCTGGCGCTTGCCGGCAGTCTGGATTTTAATCCCCTGACAGACACATTGACAAACGAAGAAGGCGAAACGGTCATGCTGGATGAGCCGGTAGGAATTGAACTGCCGGAAAAAGGCTTTGACGTGGAGGATACCGGCTACGAGCCGCCGGCTGAAGACGGCGCTTGCGTGGAAGTCAAGATCACACCCAATTCCGAACGCCTGCAGGTGCTCAATCCATTCGAGCCCTGGGACGGCGACAACCTGACCGGACTCAAACTACTGCTCAAAGCCAAAGGCAAATGCACTACCGACCACATCTCAATGGCCGGTCCCTGGCTGAAATTCCGCGGCCATCTCGACAACATATCAAACAATGCCTTTATCGGGGCGATCAATGCCTTCAATGATACAGCCAACAGCGTAAAAAATCAGCTCGATGGAATCTATGGCGAAGTTCCGGCAACCGCGCGTGCATATAAAACCCGAGGAATCGACAGCGTTGTGGTCGGGGACGACAACTACGGTGAAGGCTCATCACGCGAGCACGCGGCAATGGAGCCGCGTCATCTCGGCGTTCGAGCCATCCTGGTCAAGTCGTTTGCCCGCATCCATGAAACGAACCTCAAAAAGCAGGGCGTGCTTGCCCTGACCTTTGATAATCCGGCAGATTACGATCTGGTTCAGGAAGAGGATAGCATAGACATCATTGATCTCACCGAATTTTCTCCCGGTCGGCATTTGTCGGTTGTCCTCCAGCATGCCGACGGTTCACATAACACCATAAAAGCAAACCACACTTACAATGATAATCAGATTGCCTGGTTTCGCAAGGGATCGGCGCTCAATCTGATTCGATCTCTGCAGAATTAATCCGCCTTATTCGTCCTGGTTCAGCGAGCCGGCAGCTTTCTCATACCACACTAACACAAACCTAACACTATTTTAGCGTGTCCCTAAACGAAGAATGCTATATTTGAGGTTCTTTAAGAGTGTTTATCTTCTCGCCACTCTCATTATGCCTCATTCGAGCACGCAATCGGGCATATTTCTACATCTGCGGACAAGTAAACCGACCGGCTGTTCGTGGTAACGCAGTATACGACAAGCGCTTATTACAACAGGAGCATTTTACCGTTGCACAATCAACTACTATCGGGTATAATTACTTTGTTATGGGCACCTCAGCACAAGGGACGAAGCATATGGAGACTCATTTCATCAGGTCGCATTCGCCGTCCACTACGACGATCGCGATCGAAGGCCAACTACGAAGCGGCAATATGCAGACGTTTTTCGATCATGTCAAAGAAGCATTGAAAAGCGATTGCCGCAGTCTCAAATTTGATCTATCAAAAGTCAATTTTCTGGACAGCAGTACCATCGGCACGCTGATATATATGAAGAGGATGATAGAAGAGTTCGACAAGTCACTCACCCTGGTCATCTCGGATACGGTGCAAAAGATTTTTAACAGCTACGGATTGTATACGGTGTTCAAGCTTGAGCAGGACGGTATTCCAAGCGGGCCCAACTAAGACCTTCCAGATGCGCGTTTTTCCCGCAAATCGATGAATTTGTTTTTCTCATGCCTGCGCCAGGTAATCAGGCATGACCTGCAGGCCAGGCGATTGGTGCGTGCAAATAACCGTCGCCAGAATTTCCTGCCGGTATCATAGATATATACATCATCGCGGAAACCACAAAGCGGACATTTCTGTAGTTGCAAAATCATAAACGCCCATCGTTTAGACTCTCAGTTGGTAACTTCTACGATTTTTGCGTACGTTTTTCGCAATATATCAAGATCGATTCCGGCTGACCTCTGACCTCTCCGGCGAAGCCGGTTTAGTAATTGTCACAGGAGCTCTCTGTATTATCCGCCTGGCCTCTGGCCAGATTATCCCATAAATTTATGCTCCCGCAATCTTTTTGAAATCGGAACTAACTTGTTCCGCATGTGAATTCGGCTCCCGGAGGGAATACTGTTTATCCAGGAGATTATTGTCGGTCAGAATAACAACATATGCTTTCGGTGCCGGATTGCGAACCATGCATTACCTGCTCTCATTTTCGAACAGACAATTTCTCAATCACAATGTCAAGCTGGTCCATGGGCACAGGCCTGGAAAACAGAAATCCCTGCACGACATCACATTCATATTCACGCAGCACTTCCAGTTGATCTGTGGTTTCAACACCCTCGGCAACGGTTTTCATATTGAGATTATGCGCAAGGGCAATGATCGACTTGGCCACCGACAACGCTTCTTTGCTGGTTGAAATTTCCTGAATAAACGAACGGTCTATCTTGAGTACATCCACGGGTAATTTGCGCAAATAGCTCAGGGACGAATAGCCTGTGCCAAAGTCGTCAATGAGAATCTGCAATCCCATTTTTTTAAGATCGGATAAGCGAGCCGCCGTGCGGTCAAGGTCCTTCATGACGATGCTTTCGGTCAACTCTATGTCAAGATTCTGCGGATTAATTCCGGCCTGACGAATTATCTCCTGCGCGCGTACAAAAAATGATTCATTTCGAAACTGTATGGCCGAAATATTGATCGATACCTTCAGATTGCTTTTGTATTTTTGCTCGAGCTGCTTGATTATTCGACAAGCTTCGGCAATGATCCATTCCCCAATTGGTATGATCAGTCCCGATTCTTCGGCAATCGGAATAAAGGTCATGGGTGAGATGATGCCCTTTGAGCCGTGTATCCAGCGCAGCAATGCCTCGAAACTGTAGATGGTATTGCTGCCGGCGTCGATGAGCGGCTGATAATACAGTTGCAATTCATTTTTGGTTAGCGCCTCATGCAATTCGTTTTCGAGACGCACTTTTTCTTCAGCCTGATTTGCGATAGTCTTCGAATAAAAGATGCAGCTTGTATGATTCTGCTTTTTGGCTTCACGTATGGCCAGATCTGCATTTTTCAGCAAAGCCTCGGCGGTTAAGCCGTCTTCGGGATAGGTTGTAATGCCGATGCTGACGGAAATGAACACCTTGTCCCCATTAAATACAACCGGCTCTTTGAAGAGATGAATGATTTTCGCGGCAATAGTGCGCAAGGCACCTACATCGTCAACCTGGGAAGTTGCAATGGTAAACTGATCATCACCGATTCTGGCAACAAAGTCCGATTTACGAATCGCGGCTCTGATGCGCTTGCCAACCTGGGTGATAACCTTGTCACCCGCACTATAGCCATACGTTTTGTTTATATATTGAAATCTGTCAATATCAACCAGAATAATCGCCGCAGGCGTATCATTGCGCTGTGCGTCAAAAATGACATGATTGCAATTCTCCATGAACAGAGAACGATTGGGCAGATGCGTCAGAATGTCGTAGTAAGCACTTGAAGTAGCAGATTCTTGATTACCAGTTGAATCGGCAACCGAGGATATTATGCAAACAATCCCCTCGCGGTTGCCTTGCCCGGAAGCAAATTTCTGAAAAATAAAGTGGGAAAAAAGCAGCTCTCCGTTTCGCTTGCGGTGACGTACCGTTCCTTTCCAGATGCCACTCTTCTCAAGGGAGCCGGCCACCTCGGACGAAGCGCCTTCGAACTGAAGCTGCTTGAGCAGTTCGTGATATGAACACCCATCGAACTCATTGCGCTGATGACCGGTCAACTCGCAAAATGCCGCATTGACTTTTGTGATGATACCCGCGGCATCGGCAGAAAAAATACCCTGCGCGGATAAATCAAAAAGTGCGTCGGCAAGTCCGGTGGAGCTGGAAAAGGTAGTATTCTCCGACATGATCTGATGACGTTTTCAATAAAACTGGTAGAACCGGCTGTATGCAAAATGGTACCACTAACACTGCGTGATGTCAATACGCCGGCGCCTCGATTTTTTCGGCCCGCGTGCGCGTATGTTAAACACCGTTGCCTGCGCTCCTGCAGGAATGCCGCCTCTCAGAACAGGCCGGCAACCCCATCCATTCTGCTTTACCGGGTACCATCAAGCGTGCCGCTGCAGCTCAGCCTCACGGCAAATTTCTTTAAGCTGCTTGTAGGGGTAGATGGAAGAATCATGCCCGTCATTCCAGGCAATATGGACCGCATAATTACCTAACGGTGAGACTGTGGCCGGAACAATAGTTTCGGGTATGGAATCGTCATGCAACGTTTTTTCACCGCTATATTCATCAACGCAACTGGCGCATCGGCAATGGGCGCGCAGTTGCTTATTTTCAATCTTCGATTTGACGCCGTCGGGCCAGTTGATAGAAACATGCGAGGTGTCAAACCCGATTTCGGGAAGCTGCTCATTTTCGGCGCTTCGTTTACCCAGAGCGCGTACCGTTGCGTCGACCATGTGCGTAATGTCTTCAAATGCAGCATATTCCGACGCCAGCGCCTCTGCCAATGAGCGATTAACCGGCAGGCGCGCCAGGGTATCCAATCCGAAACGTTCGCCGGCATCACCATCGGCGTCGGACCCGAAAATGATGTGCCTTTTTTTACAATCGTCACAGGTGAAATATGCCATGTTTTCTACAATGCCAAGCATGGGAACATTGACTTTTTCAAACATCATAATGCCCCGCGCAACGTCCACAAGCGAAAGCGCTTGACGCGTAGTCACGATAACCGCCCCGGAAATTCTGAGCGACTGAGTGATCGTAAGCTGGATATCTCCCGTTCCCGGCGGCATGTCGATTATCAGGTAGTCGAGTTCACCCCAATTGACCTGATGCAGAATCTGCTGCATATAGCCGGATACCATCGGGCCCCGCATTACTGCTGGTCCGTCTCCGAGCAGAAAACCAAACGACATCAGCCTGATGTCATCGATCTTGAACGGGGTAATCATTTTTCGCTCGTCAACATGCACCCCCTTGGCCTGGACATTGAATAGCGTTGGAACGGACGGACCGAATAAATCGGCATCAAGCAGGCCCGTTTTAAAGCCGCGCTGTGCAAGTTCGCGGGCCAGATGCGCGGCTACCGTCGATTTGCCAACGCCGCCTTTACACGATGCCACTGCAATAATATTGGCTACCTGGGTCAAACCACTCGCCGAATTGGCTGCCTCCTGCCGGCGACTGGTCATGTTGACATTGACATGATTGATTCCCGGCAGTGCCAGAAGCAACTGCTCCGCGCGACGCTGGAATTCAGACTTGACCGGACAGGCCGGCGTTGTAAGCTCTATAGTGACTTTTGCAAGGTCATCATGAAATGCAACATCTTTTACAAATCCAAGCGAAACAATATCCTTGCCAAAATCAGGATCTATAATCGCGCTCAATGCTTTCAGTACGTCTTCTCGCGTTGCCATTCGCACCTCTTTCGTTGGATACACTAAAAAAATACAGCATTTTGCTCTATATCATCAAAATTATGCGATCAAACTGTATAGTTAATTGCGCTTGAGGTTAAGGTACAGCAAATACTTTGCCGGGGAGTAATGTATCCGTATGTGGAATGGATCAGGCGACAGCAGTCTCTTTGAGAGCTTGTTGTGCGAGCTTTTTGAATTTCTCATCTCTCCCTTTGATGTAGTCCTTTGCCAAATGCTTGAATTGATCAGGATTTTTTCGAAACAGATGCAATGATGCCCGACATATTTTTTCCATAATTACTTCCTGTTTCGATATGCCAAATTTTTTTGCATGCTTGCGCAGATTTGCAATTATCGAAGACGCTGCAGCAGAACTGGAAGCGCCCTGTTCCTCTACAAAATGCACAACCTCCTCGAAACAGCCGGAGGGAAAACTGGAGGCGACATTTTTTTGTATGAGCTGAAGGGCAGCTTGCGAATTCTGGGATCCGCTTGATGCGCAAAACAGGTTGAGACGAAGGGCAAAATTCAGATCGCCGTCAACAGCATCCAGAAAACACGGTATGAAAGCCGAAAAAATATGCTGGGAATACCTGGTGGCAACTGATGTCCACTTATCAAGCATTTGCCGATTCTGTTTGGCCTTCGTACTTAGCCGTACCAGCACAGACTGCCCGAAGGCAACATCATATTCGAAGGTAAGATCCACCAGGGTCAGCAAGGCTGCGTGGACTCCCGGCAGGCTGGATTCCATCAGCACTTGAATAAGATGCTTCAATCCATGGCGTACTTCCCTGCAATCCAGGAATTCTTCATAATTGGATGACAGGGCGGCCAGAGCCGGATCATAGCTCAGGCGTTTGCCTGTTTCGCGGGTTATCTGCTCTAGCGGTAACGCCGGTAAAAAAAGCGCCTCCAGTATCTGGCGATTCAGCAGTTTCTTGCCGCAAAGCCGGCAGGTCCAATCGACCGCGTTCCTCAGCATTGCCTCACCGTTTTCACTCAACTCCAGAAGCATTTTCCAGGCTTCAAGGTTATCAACTTTAGTCAGTGCAAGTGCCCGGCACAGTACAATTTTCCACAAGGCCTGATGAAGCTTTGTTGCCAGGATGCGCGTGACCAGACGGGTTCTGCCCATTTCATCGAATATGAGAAAAAGCGAGGAAATAACGGGAACCAGATGCGGATTAGCGCGATTATATTTGATCAGATCGAGAAGTTCATGCTCGACTTCGGAATCATCCTTCAGACTCCAGCGTCCTTTACACGCCGCTACATTGGCAATGATGAAATCGGCGAATAACGGATGACCGAACGCAAACGTCGTCGAGGTGGTAGTCTCACATTTTGATACAAAGCCGTCTTTGCATAAATTGCCCAGAAATGATTTCAGAAGCTCCGGATCGGCACAATCCTGCATGGAATCTAAATCTTCGAGAGACAAGCAGTAGGATTTCTTCTCCCACATCTTCCAGGCAACCGATTCGGTCCCGGCCACCAGGCTGATATAGTCAACGCCGGACATAGACTGCGCAGCCGATTTAAGCATTTGGTTCAGAAACTTGTCGTATATGAAATGCATGCGCAGTTCGGATAATCGCTCAAACTTTTTATGCGCACAGATTTCGCTGAAAATACGCAGATTGACGGGAATACTCAGCAGCCTGCGCGCATGATCTTCCAGAATCCCTCGGTACTGATAAAGATTCTGATAAGCCGCCAGAGCAGAGTCAAATCGTTCTTTGAAAAAGGCGCCGGCCATCTCGCCGCTCTCCCATTGATGCAAGATTGCAGCAGAAGCCCACAGGTGCTTGAGCTGCATCTCCCAGACCAGGTCACGGCAGGAGATTACTGCTCTGACACGCCCGATACCGGTCTTCTGAATTGCGGCATATATGCTTCGATTAATTGCATCGCTATTGTCGCATTCGTCCACACCGTCGAAAAAGAGGATGAAATAGGCGCCCCTTTTTGCCAGCATCGCATCAAGCTCTTCACTGTTATCATCAAGAGAAAAACCCGCAACCGATTGAAACCGGCGATTCAAATATGCCGGATAATCAGCGTTTGAACGAAAGTGTTCATGCGGGCCAAAGAAAAAGACAATATTGGTTTGGCACCACAGTTCAGCCAGGTGAGCGCAGAGCCAGGTCTTGCCCATTCCGTCCGGTGCTGCAATCGCAAGTACCGATTTTGATGCTTTCAGAGCGTTTTGCAAGGATGATTCAAACTGGTGCGGAATGTACAGCGCATGAAGATGCTCTTGGCTAGCATAGCACGAAATCGACCTGAGACAATGTTCCCGTGTGGCGGGATGAAAGCCATTCCATTTCATAGCAATAGTAATATTGTAACAATAAACCAGAAATTTGCAAGCAACCATATAACCTGAAGCAGCAACAGGATGATGCATGTAAAATTCATCCTGGGCAAGGCCCGCAGCATTGTTGGCCCTGGATTTGCTAAATCTTATTGACCAGAGCAACCCAAAAAATTCTCAGAAAGGATAGTAGCATGACCACAGACACCATTACCATCAGTCCTGATGCGGAACAAAAGATAAAAGAGCTGACTCAGGATGAAGGTTCATTTCTGCGCTTATCGGTAGTTCCGGGCGGTTGTTCGGGGATGTCCGTTGATGCGGTTATAGATTCGGAAAGCCGTCCGTGGGATATAGAGGTTTATGAAAACATGGGTATCAAGATTGTTACCGATAAAATGAGTGAACCCTATCTCACCAATTTTCAAATAGATTACTCCAACGATCTGATAAAATCCGGTTTTCGCTTCAAGAGCGGAATTGCCGTTTCGGCCTGTGGATGCGGTTCAAGTTTCAAGTTTGATTGATGGATGGAGGCGTCATGAAGGAAGTCGTTGATTTAACCGGCGGCGAATCGGTCTACTGCATAAACCAATGGCAAATAAAGCAGGCCTTCGACCTGTACGAAAAAGATCCCCAATGTGGCCCCAGAATCGATGCGCATCTGGCCAGGCTGCAAAATGAGCTTTCGCGCAACGAGCAGGCAGCGCTCGCATTTGTCATGATAGACCGACTGCTCAAATCATAGGATTGAGTTGTCAACCATACCTGGTGCGACGCGCAATAGACACCAGATAAGGTGTGTTGATATGCAAAGGTGTCTAATAGAGAAGTACACGTATAGTAACTGGCACGGCAAAATAAACCTGCGACGAGAAAGTGAATCTGCAGCAAAAATACAAATCACCCTATCCCCTGTTTAAAGACTGGATTGCCGAGGCAGAGCAAAACGCTCCGGCGGATTTCGATCACACGGCTATGTCACTTGGTACGCGCTCGTTGAACGGCCGGGTCAGCCTGCGCACGGTGCTGCTCAAACACTATAGCCGCAGAGGATTCACCTTTTTTACCGATTATCGCTCAACAAAATCCCAACAGCTAGCGCAAAACCCGCAGGCTGCTCTTTTGTTCTATTGGCCATACCTGGGCAGGCAAATACGTATCAGCGGGAATGTGCAGAAAATATCTGCGCGCGCTTCGGCATCCTACTTCCACAATAGGCCTTTTGAAAGCCAATGTGCCGCATTTGTCTCGCGCCAGTCTCAACGGATCGATTCGAGGCAACAGCTTCTATCAAAACATTCGGATGCCATGGCAAAATTTGCGCCTGGTCCGGTTCCCTGCCCGGATCACTGGGGCGGCTATCGCCTGGTTCCACAACAATACGAATTCTGGCAAGCGGGCGAATACCGACTGCATGACCGACTGCAGTTTGCGCGAAACGGCGCGTCCTGGTCAATGGAATGGCTTTCACCCTGAAATTATATCCGGGGAGAGCAAAAAAAAGCAGATTTGCAGTTGAATGTAGGCTCAGGCAGCGTGAGCAGCGACCTGCGGTGTGAATTTTGAGTTGATTTTTCGTTCGTGGCTTGCAATTGCAGCATGTATTGATTTTACGATCACCTCTCGCTCGACAGGCTTTTCAAGAAAATCGCAGCAGCCCATACGCAGCAGATCGATTAGCATCTGTTTCGTACTTTGCCCGGACATGACAATTATGGGAATAGTGCAATCGATTGCGTGTATTTTTTTGATGAGATTGAAACCCGGCATATCATCAAGCGACAATTCCGTCACCAGAGCATCAATAACGATGCCGTCCAGGCGATAGGCGGTAAGCAAGCCCAGTGCTTCATTGCCAGTTTTTGCCGGCAAAACCGAGAATTTTTCCATCTGGAAAGTTAAGGTGAGAGAACGTCTGAGTTGATCGTCGTTATCTACAATGAGTAGATGTCGAGGCATGAATCATCTCCACGGATTTCACGGTAGGGTACCAGAAACACCACCTCCCCTATCCTCAACAGGAGGGGTGCCGGTTTTACTCCGAGAGGAGTAAAACCGGCTTTTGGGCGTATTAGGGCATATATATAGGGCTGAAAGGAGACATTTTCAATGAACTTCTTTACTTTCTATCTTCTTGCGAATACGAATATAAATGTGAGCGAAGTATGTGCCAATCGGCTATGCATTTTGTAAAATGCTTAAATTCAATGTGTTATACAGTTTTTATAAGGTCGGTTTTCTTTATGAACATGGCCATATTTGCACCATAAACTCAAGACAATCTTCTTAAGCCACATTAAATCAAGACATTACAGAATTCCTCACAATGGCCTGTCAGGCCAATTTCGGCCACATAACTTAAACAATTCTAATATCCTTTGCTGGATCACAATGCCGCGTCATCTACCCGATATTTCAAAATCCTGTTATTTAGCGTCTTGCGGGATACTTTCAGCATTTTCGCTGCCAGCGTTTGATTGCCGCCTGCCCTGCGCATGGCTTCACTAATATAAAGCTTCTCAATATCTTTGAGCGCGGGCAATTCATCGGGGAATGCCAATCCGTCGTTTTCTCCCGGCTCCTCAGATGCATCTGGCAATGGCTCAACCTGATGCTGCTGCCGACCAAATATCTTATTATAAAAAGCATCATGCCTGAGATTGCCGCCCTCGTGCACGCTCATTGCATCGAAAATCATTCCCTGGAGCTCGCGTACATTGCCGGGATAATCGTACGAACCCAACAGGTCAAAGAGCTCCTTGCGTACCTTCGGAACCTTTTTGTCCAGTTTTTCGGCAGCAACCATGAGAAAATGCTCGACCAGCAGCGGGACATCATCCCGCCGGCTGCGCAACGGAGGTATCTCTATCATATGGGTTTGCAATCGATAGAAAAGATCGCTTCGGAATGAGCCGTCCCGCTGCATGCGTTGCAAATTTTTGTTTGTTGCGGCAACAATTCGAACATCCGAAAATTGCGGTTTATCGGAACCAAGCGGAAAAAATTTACCATCCTGCAGAAAGCGCAGCAATTTGATCTGTGATTCGGGCCCCATATCCCCTATTTCATCAAGAAACAGCGTTCCGCTTTCGGCCGAACCGACCAGTCCCTGACGATCTGATTCAGCTCCGGTGAACGCACCGCGTGCATGTCCAAACAGCGTATCGTCCAGCAGTTGATCGGGTAAACCGGCAATATTTACGGGAACAAAACGACCGCCGCGATCACTTGCAGTATGCAATGCTTCGGCCATGAGTTCCTTGCCGACACCGGTTTCGCCGGTAATCAGTACGGGGAAACTCGTCTGAGCGATGGCAGTAATGTAGCGGCAGATACGTTCCATCTCTTCGTTGCAGGTGATGATTTTTTGAAAGGCCGAATCATGGGCCGATTTTTTGTCAAGCAGCAACGACCGCAAACGTCGATTTTCTACGCTCATGTCGCGATACTTGATTACTTGACGTACAGTAGCTATCAGCCGCTCGGGAGTTGCCGGTTTGGTAAGATAGTCATACGCCCCGCTTTTCATGCAGGCAACCGCGGTATCGACCTCATTCAACGCAGTAAGCACGATTACCTGCGTATCGGGGTAGGCCTCGTGAATCTGCGGCAGGAGATCAAAGCCCTTGATATGCGGCATAAGCAAATCCAGCAGCACAATGCCGCAATTATAGCCGGCCAGCTTGTCCATCACCAGGCGGCTGTCGCTGAGCGCCTCGACATTATTGATGCCGTCGGTAGCCAGGGCAAAAACCGAATTTGTCAAGACCGTTTCGTCGTCGTCTACAACCAGGATTTTATACTCGGGGAACATGAATCCTCAATACTATGGTATTTTTTTGTTCGGTTCGATGCACCAGGGAAAAATACTTCACGAGCAGGCGCTTCTCAGGTTTGCGTTCCGGGCAATGATAAAATCACCCGCGTACCCTGCCCCTCACGCGAATGGAAATCGATGCTGCCGTTGTGCCGCTTGACGATATTATAGGTTACCGACAGTCCTATGCCGGTACCGCCTGTGTCGCGCTTGGTGGTAAAAAAGGGATCAAATATTTTGCTCATATTATTCTGCGTAATTCCAATGCCCTCATCAATGACTTCGATAGTCACATTGCCACCGCGCGCATCCCGGGATGAAAGCACTTTAATAACCTGATTCTCATTTGACAATGCCTGGCAAGCATTGGTAAGCAGGTTGATCATCACCTGTTGCAACTGCTGGAAATTTCCCCGGATGCGGGGAATGTCATTGTGCAGTGAGTACTCGAATCTGACCGTGGATTTTTTGAGCAGGTTGCTCACCATTGAGATGGACGATTCGACGACACGGTTGACGTCAACGAGTTCGCCGAGGTAGCCTTCGTCTTTGCGGCTGAAATCTTTCAGGTCCTTTACAATGCGTGCAATGCGGGAACTGCCGTCGGCAATGCCGCTCAGCATTTTTTGCAGATTCGGCTTGGCCAACGTGTAGGGCAGGCCGCCCAGTGTTTGCGAAGGATGAGCAGCAAAATACTCGTCCAGAATAGGCCAGATTTCCTTGAAAACCAGGCTGATATTACCGGCACCCATGGAAATCGACATATTGGGATTGTTGACCTCGTGCGCGACACCCGAAACCAGTATGCCCAACGAAGCCATCTTGTCTGCCTGTAACAATTGTTGCTGATGCTGCAATTCTTTTTCCGCCGCTTCCTTGAGTTCGGTTATATCGGTGGCAATGCCGGCAAAACGATAAACTTCATTGCGCCGGTTCTGAATGGGAAAGCTGCGGACATGCACCCAGCGCAGCGCTCCATCGGGCCTTACCAGCCTGTATTCTTCATTGAATGATCGCGCCAGGCTAAATTGCCGGTCCCGGAAACGGGACTTTTTGTCGTCGGGATGGATTCTTTTATTCCAGGATGTATAGTCCCGGTAAATCGCCTCTCGAGGCAATTCCCACATTTTTTCGAAAGCCGGATTGATATACAGGATAGCGCCGGTATGCGCATCCACCAACCAGAATACTTCGCGCAGGTTTTCGGCTATTTGTCGAAATCTGTCCTCACTCTCCTTTAGAGCACGTTCGGCTTTCTTGCGCTCGGTGATATCTTCCCCCGATGAGAGCAACCCCGTTACCCTGCCTTCCAGATCGCGCAGCAAGCTGTTATGCCAGGCAATCATGCGCAGATTACCGCTACGGGTCAGTACCGAATTTTCAAAATATTCGGGGGCCCCGTCATCCCGGTCAAGCAGCCGCCGTGAAACACGCCTGATCTCGGATCGGCTGGGAGAGGGGATGCAGGTATCAAACCAGTTTTCCCCCAGGATATCGCTCTCTTCATACCCGAGGACCTCGCCCCCCTTTCTGTTGATCATCGTTATCGTGCCCTCACCGTCAAGTGCAACGAGCATGACTCCGGCAATATCCAGATATTGTTGTGCGCGATCTTTTTCTCTGCGCAATACGCCCTCGGCTTTTTTGCGCGCTTCTACTTCCTGGGTGAGCTGCGCGTTGGCCCCGGCAAGCTCGCGCGTGCGGCTTATCACCTTTTGCTCGAGTGTATCACGTTCCTCACGCAGTTGATCGTGCAGTTCCTTGATGCGCAGGACGGTATTCAACCGGATAAGCAGGTTCTGCTTCTCAACCGGCTTGGTCAGATAATCGTCGCAGCCCACATTGAATCCATGCAGGCGATCCTCGGTCGTAATGTTCATGCCGGTGAGCAAAACAACCGGAATATACGGCAACGAAGTAGTGTGACGAATGCGACTGCAGACTTCGTATCCGTCAATGTCCGGCATATTGATGTCGAGCAATACGGCATCCGGCACCTCGGCATTGACTACCTCGAGTGCCGCTTCACCATTGGGCGCCGTGAGCACTATATAGGAAGGATTGTCCCTTTGAATGATCCGGCAAATGACATTGAGGGTGATATCCTCATCATCTACAACCAGCACTTTTTTCAAAATAGCCTTCTCCCGCATCAGATTGAATCGGTCATTTACGCGGGGCAAATGCCCCATGCCACAAACAGCAGCAGCTCAACGCGACCTGGTAAAAATAGCATAGCGGCGCAAAAAGGGATTGCTAAAGAAAGGCACTCACGGTATCTTTGAGAAGAGCAGCATTGACCGGTTTGGGAATATAAGCATCCATTCCGGCTTGTAAACATTCGGTTTCTTCGGCATTGGCCGTAACGCCCAGCACCGGAACCTGATAGCGCTCCTGCTGCAATGCTTTTATTTTTTTAGTCGCCGTCAAGCCGTCCATAACCGGCATTTGCACATCCATCAATATTGCATCGAAACGCTGCTGCCGGTAGTGTTCAACAGCTTCGAGGCCGTTCTCGGCAACCACGACTTCGGCGTCGGCCTTTTGCAGCAATTTGCAGAGCACGAGACGGTTGAGCTTATTGTCTTCCACCACCAGAATTTTTTTTCCTGCCAGGGCATTGACGGCGCCGGCCGACCCTACCCCTTTGAGACGGAGGTTCACCGTAACCTGCGTACCTGTGCCTTCGGTAGACTCGATGAACAGCGCTCCCCCCATAAGATCGAGCAGGTGCTTGGTTACCGTCAGGCCAATGCCCAGGCCCTCGAACGGTCTGGTAAATGAGCTGTGCTGCGGGCCAAACGAACGTAGAATCTCATCGACGTGCTCTTGTGACATGCCAATGCCGGTATCGGTAACGCGTACGGCGACATCATAGCCCGAGTCGACCTGACTGGCCGAAATGGCAATGGTCACGCGGCCGGATTCGGTAAATTTGATGGCATTTTCAACCAGTGTTATAAGCATTTGCATAATGCGGCTTCGATCGCCCTCGAGCTTCTCGGGGACGTTTTTGTCAACATCGAGTTCAATGGCGAGCTTTTTCACCTCCGCATCCTGCCCGCAGGCTGCAACAACTTCGCCGGCAGCCTGCGCGAAATTGAACACCGCCCGGTGAATGGTGAGTTCACCATTTTCATAGGCAGCAAAGTCAAGCACGTTATTGGTGGTTGCCGCCAGTCTTCTCGATGCTTTCAGTATCGCATCTGCATGTTGAGCGCAATCGCAATGCTCTGCCGCGGAACGGATCATACGAGCCGGAACGTCGATACAATTCAGCGGCGTGCGAAATTCGTGCGCCATGGTTTTGAGGAAGCTGGATTTTGCCTCATCGGCAGCTTCGGCATGCGCCTTGGCCTTCTCAAGCGCGTCGTTTCGTTGCTGCAAAGCCTGTGACTGCTGCCTGAGACCGGACAGCAATAGGCCACGCTCTTTCGCCAGAATCAGAATAATCGCCAGCTCAAGCGCCAGGTAGCCATACGGCAGTTGCCAGGTGAAGGGACTGATCGCATTTGACAAATAATACATGTCGTGCAGACTGGCTACCACCACCATTGAAAATGCCGTGAAAAGCCCGATTTGCGAAAGTGAACGATTCTTCCAGACGGAAAACGCCAGCAAGGCAAATACACCGATTACCGAAGGGGTTATGAGAAACACCTGGCTGTAATAGAATATGCCGTAAACGTTTGCTTTGCTGTTCTGCAATAACAGCACCATACTGAAGCCTGCACCAACAATGGCCACAAAATATTTGATAATCCTGACACGGTACAGCAGCCTGGTGAACTCCATAGCAAAAAAGAGAAACGAAACAGCGCTCAACGTAAGCCCGATGCGCGACAGTTTCAGCAACAATGTCTGGAATGTCAATGCATTATGATTGATGGTAAAATGCACAAAGCCCAGCGCAATAAAAAAGGACGTTAGAGCAAAGTACAGATAATTCCGGTCTGTGCCTTCACCGGTGATAAACAGCGATAGGTAGAGAATCCCCACCATCAATGAGAGAACACTGAATGCAAGTATGCCGTAAAAGCATATCAGATTGCGCCAGAATGCAGCAGCATAGGCTTTTTCGTAGGTAGTGATATAGATTTGCGGTAATGCAGTCTTTTCGCCACGCGGATAAATGATAGCAGCCAGGCTGTTGGACTTACCGTTATCGTGAATTGCGCACGCCGGCGCTGTCACGCAATGAGCATAATTGGACTGGGAGTTATAGACATTTTCCCACAATCCGAATTGATACACTTTGTGCCCGTTCAGATACAACTCCAGAGGATAGTCGATCGGCCCGATAACAAAAGCCTTATCCTTTCCCGCCAGCATCGCCGGCACCCTGAATGCGGTCAGAAAAGACATCGGTCCTGCGGCTTCCGGCGCGTATTCGGGCAATCGATCACGGGAATAATGTTCTGCCAGCAAAGCACCGGCCGCTGGTTTCGCCGCCGCGCCAACATGCTTTCCTTTGTAAATGCTCCACTCAGATAATGGTACTTTCTCTGCGCTGTCCCGGGATGTACAGGCATTCAGCAGCAGGCACCCCGGCAGAAAAAGCAACAAAAAGGACAGACTTCTCTTCTTTAACGCAAGCTGCATGAGTCTCCTGTGTACTTTACCTATTCAATCTGGGAGGGATGAATTCCCCGGCATCAGCAATTAATGTCTAATTATACAATGCAAGAGTCAACAGAAGAAGTAAAAAAAATAACGCATCTGGCGGGAAGAGCAGAGCGGTCTTCCTCGAGCAAGGAAGGCCGGCGGTGCATATGGCAGAAGGGCAAAAGGGATTGGTTAACCTACTTCAGGCATCACTTTAAAGGTGACAATGTCGTTTAGAAAAAACAATTGTGCCGCTATTAGTAATTCATTGATATTGCGTCAGCTACATACATTTGTCGCTCAAAACGTGCGTGATGAATTCCGAATCTGTAGCGTAATGATACACGCATTGCTACGCCAGCTCGTTTGGCCCGTATCAATACGCAACAGATCACTCAACCCGGAGGCCATTATTGTCACAACATTCTTATACTAAACAATTTGCACGTTTTGAGCGCATTCCTGCAAGCGACTCAAAATGATACATTGCCACAAAAAAACTCCGCTTTCAATTAGGAAGGAGGTAATTGGCAATCTGCCGATTCCCCCCGATCAGAAATTCCACGTCCGGGTAATAGAGAAGGCAATGGCCGGCTTCGCAGGATCCGCGCCTCCCGCCACAATACCGTCAGTAGCAATATATTTTGAAGTTGAGGCAAGTAGCGCGAAGGTGTGGCGATAGGTAGCGATTTTTACACCGAACCCATAGTAGGGATATTCGGTTGCGAATCCCGCCAGCGGCTGCAGAAACTCGCCGGTCAAACTGAACGTATTGGTAATCCGCACGTTGGCTATTACCGGAAGGGCGACGCTGTGATCTGCATCCGAGGCAAATTTGCCGGTATATGTTGAATTGCTGTGGGCAATCATGCCGGTTGACAGATACAATCTCTCCAGCAAACTTCTGCCGATCATGGCGATGCCGAAAAACCCCGATGCGTCATCTCTATCCTGCTGCACGAACCAGTCTACTCCCGCAGCAACGGATGCATCCACGTAAAAGCGGTCTTCGGTCAACACAATAAAACGAACGTCAAACTCATACGTATCGAATGGGTCAAGTTCGTCGGCCGTCCGGATTATCCCGAAGTCAAGAATGCCGAACAAACCGTAACGCAGGCCAAGTGAGACTTTAACGCCATTATCAAATCCGAAATACGAGTGAAACGGATCATCCAGAAATGAAGTGAGTACCCGGTGATCAATAGCGAACAGCAGCGAATTGTGACGCACCGCCCGCGGCAATCGCAAGCCAAATCCTCGTTCCGGATAAGCATGGACGTCGGGATCGATCACCAGCGCATCTTCTGCTGGAACCAAGGACCAGAACATCATTCCGGCCAGCACTATTCCCCGCATTACTCGCTGCGCCCGCAAGGCTGGCTCGTTTGCGGGATCAATTTCATTGTGCGGCATCAGTTGGTCACTTTCTGCGCGAATTCAAGGAGGACATCCCGCTCGGATTGGGTGATCTCGTTTGCCTGGGTCGAGCCGGCGAGAGGCATTGTGCCGTTTTCAACTCGGGTTTGAATTGGTGATGCCACGGCAGAAACACCGGCGAAACTACTTAATGGAGTAACTCCGCCTGAAGCATGCCGGCCGCGATGACACGAAACACACCGTGCATCAAACACTGCTTTGGCCGAATCAGTATAAAATTGTTGCGCCTCGTCAGTGCCGTTTCCCGGTGCGGTCGGTTCATCCTTTTCCGCACAACCCCAAGCAAACAAAACCGAGACGATGGTCATACCTGCTATAGATG
Organism: Chitinivibrionales bacterium; assembly: GCA_014728295.1. Taxonomy (GTDB): domain Bacteria; phylum Fibrobacterota; class Chitinivibrionia; order Chitinivibrionales; family WJKA01; genus WJLW01. Next base: position 173,439 of record WJLW01000019.1, read on the forward strand.
CGCAAACACCGACTTTCATTCGGCCCTCTATTGTGTAGAGAAGTTAGGCTACTTTTTTAAGATACATCAGAAATTGCCGATGCGGGCAAGCCTAAATATGTCGAGTAGTACCCTGTCGTCTTACAAGATACTTCGCCCCAGCACGCGGCAAACAGCTTTTTATCAGCAATGCAGATGCGAACACGGTTGACATTCTGGACATCTCCAACCCGGCAATTGCCGTTGAAGCCGATCCCAAGCAGGATCCGGCTTTTGAAGGGTAGCAGCAGCCGGATGAAAATTAAGAATAGCCCTATGCAGCATTAATAACACACGCTCTTGCACAAGAGCCGTCCCGTCGATCTGCGCAGATCGGCGGGATTATTATGGAGTAGAAAAGCAGTCCGCATTGCATTTTTGCAGCCTGCAAAACGAACTGCCTGTTTGGAAAGTTCATCCTGGATCTTCAGATCGTATACCAGCCTCCTTTCCACGCTTAAGGTTCAACATAAACAACATACCAAAACGGAATGTGCATTCACCAGTAGAACGCATGCAGGAGAAGGAGTGTTACACGTACGAAGCTTAGTGTGCGTACGTCGCTATGCTATTTCATTGCGACACGTTTATTTTCGTCGGCCTCACCATGATGTTTGCAGCGTGCAGAAAATCAACCGAACGGCCGGTAAGCGAATAGTGCTCACCCCGCAACTGTGCAGTGAGATTGCGATGATTCAAAATCGGCCGTACAGGCGCATTCACAATCTTTACCGATTCGTCACCGGTGCGTTGCGTAACGCTAGCTGTAGCTGCCTTATAGTGCCCCATACTGTCGGGCGGAAAACGCTGCAGCGTCTTTGCGGCCGTGCGTTGCAGGTACAGAGCCAGATTTGGATCGAGGGTATAATGATAGGTAATTCCTTCCGGCGACATGTTTATGAAATAGCCGAAGAACATGCAGGTTATCAGGTACGTTGCACCGTGACCGGGATGCTTGTTGTCGGTGAACAGCTCCATTTGCGGCCATTCCCGGCGCACCGTATCAAATGCCCTGCCAACCGAAACTACGGGAACCTGCAGCTCACGCGCCAGTGAATCGTAAGCCGCCGCAACAGTATCGATCATGTTTATATTGTCTTTATAGGCCCAGGTCATGAACAGTACCATTTCCTTGTGTGCCGTATCGGTAATCAGCTTATGCAGCAGCCGACCATACGTGAAAAACTCGTCGATATCTCCGATTGTCTCATAGCTATGACTCTGTACGATCACAAAGTCTGCAATGGAATTGACAATCGAATCTCTTGATTCGGCGCTGGTGTAGTGATATTTGAAATCCTGCCCGCCCATCGTGCGGCGTGAAGCATGCAGCTCATTGGTCAATTGAGTCGCGGCAGCCATTTGGTTGAAGTGAAAATCGATACCGTTATTATAATGGGTAAAGCTGTTGCCGACAAAGAGGATGCTGCTTGCGGCGAGCAAGTTCAAGTGCACCCCCAGCGCCATTATCGAACCGACAGCAATGCTTCTTGCGTATTTCATATTTTAACCTCAAACTCAACGTTTCGCGACAATCGCCGGCACCCATTATTAGTCTGCGCAGCGTTCGGATTATGACAGTGCAGCCAGCTTTTGCAGCAAGGCGCCTCACAATTATGGGCCGCATCGAAATAAAAAAACGGAAATGCCGTTTCCGTTTTCCGGCAAGTGACCCGGAATCCCTTTTTGCAGGCCATACGCGGCGGTTTCATCGGTGTTCTCCGGAGGGTTTAATTTTTTTAAGCAATAGCTGACCGTCAATTATTTTATGCTTTTTATAGAATAGCAAATTTCATGCACATACTACTGACTCTCTTTGAAAATTCCTATTTTCTGCTGTTTTTTATCATCTTTACCGGTACCCTGATCGGCAAGATATCGCTCAAGGGATTCACGCTTAATGCCTCAGCGGTGCTTTTTGTTGCTCTGCTGCTTGGTCACATGGGTTACTGGCTTCCGGCTGATTTTCAGAAAATCGGTCTGGTTTTTTTCATTTTCACTATCGGGATTCAAAATGGCGCCGGATTTTTTGAATCCTTCAAGGAACGCGGCGCTCAGGCATTTATCGTCGTTGCCGCCATATTTATCTCCGGCGCAGGAGCGGCGGTCGGCTTATCCTATGCGCTTAGCATCGATCCCGCCATGGCGGTCGGTCTGTTCACCGGAGCCCTGACCAGCACACCGGGGCTTGCCGCCGCTATCGAAAGCACCGGTTCACCGCTGGCCTCTATCGGCTATGGAATCGCCTATCCTTTCGGCGTTATCGGCGTCATTCTCTTTGTGCGTCTGCTGCCGCGCCTGCTGAACATTGACCTGCAGGATGAGCTGCGCGCATCGTCGGAAGCCGTCTTCCGCAAATACCCCGAAGTGCTGCAACAGAACTATGTCGTAGAGAATGCGGGCATCGAGGGCAAATCAATCGGCCGGCTCAAGATCCAGAGCATGACCGGCGCCAACATCTCACGTGTGAAGCACGGGCCGGAGTTGATCGTGCCCACGGCCAGAACCATCCTGCACACCGGCGACCTGGTCAAAGCTGTCGGTACACCCGACGCTCTCGAAAAGGTCGAGGTTCTGCTGGGCAAAAAGGTCGATCTGAAAATCCCGCTTGACAAGCAGAACGAAAGCCGGCTGGTGCTGGTGACCAACAAGCATGCGGTGAACAAAACGCTTGCCCAGCTTAATTTGCAGGAAACGTGCAACGCGACGATCACGCGCATACGCCGCAGCGGTATCGACATCTCTCCCGGTCCCGACAGCGTAATCAAATTCGGTGACAAACTGATGGTCGTGTGCAGCAAAGAAGAGATGAAGATCGCAACCAAAATCCTGGGAAACGAAGTCAAGCGTCTCTCGGAAACCGACTTCCTGCCCGTAGCCGCCGGCATAACCCTGGGCATTGCGCTGGGCTCGATTGAACTTCCCTTCTTCGGCTTAGCCACTTTCAGGCTGGGCCTGACGGGCGGCGTACTGATTACCGCCCTGGTGCTGAGCTACATCGGCAAGACCGGACCCATCATCTGGACGTTGTCGGGCGCATCAAACCAGGCCCTGCGCAAACTGGGACTGCTGCTTTTTCTTGCAACAGTCGGAACGAATGCCGGTAAAAATCTGGCGCAAACCCTTACCGAGTCCGGGCTACAATTGATTTTATCGGCTCTGCTCATCACTGCCCTGCCGATGATTCTTGCGGTGCTGGTCGGGCGCGTGATCTTCAAAGTCCCCTTCCTCACCTTTCTGGGAATACTTACCGGCGGCATGACCTCGACCCCCGGCTTGTCGGCTGCAAATTCTATTGTCGATTCCGACGATGTTAATCTGGCCTATGCAACCGTCTACCCAATTGCCCTGGCGATGATGATTCTATCTACGCAACTGCTGGGACAGCTTTGATGTCACTAAACCGGCTTCGCCGGAGAGGTCAGACGTCAGCCGTCAGCGGTCAGCCGGAATCGATCTTGATATATTGCGAAAAACATACGCAAAAATCGTAGAAGTTACCAACTGAGAGCCTAACCGGCGCCTGGAAGCGTACTCTTGGTCTCGCCGGGTAGACCTGCTTTTTGCTCCTGGCGATACGTATGAAAACCGCCATTGTCACCAGCGACATGCTCGGCGCTATTTTTTCAGGCATATCATCGATACCGTGATGACGAACAACGGTGCACTTTTTTAGAAAGGTTAAACCAAAACGCCAAGCATAACGCTCAACCTCGAAGCCGGCAAAGGGTTATTTTCGTGGGGATTTCAATTTGGTGTTGCCAATGAAAAGGATTAGCAACACCTGCGCCATCCCGGGCAAAATTCCAGCCTCATCGAGAGTTGAACTAGTGCATCGACATTTCTGGTCGTAGTATTGCGAATTACGTATATTCATAAATGCACGCAGGTGCACTCTATTTTTATACAGCAACGGAGCACATAATGAATGGTCATTGTAGTCTCCTGACGGCAGTTGTGATGGTACTGATCCAGTACGCGACGGCGGAGGTGGAGCATTTTTCACCTCACAACGTCGGCGCGGGGGCGGGGTTTATTTCCGGCTATGGCATCCAGTACCGGCACTGGTTTCCCTCGCGGCACGGTGTGCAATTCAGCGTTGGTCCCTACCTTAACAAATCCGATAACGAGGAAGATTTTACCATAAGCCTTGGATTGAATGGATTGTACATATTCAAAGATTCAAAATTTGTAAACTTGTTTCTTTATTATGGAACACATTTCTGGTATGGTCGCAGCACATTGTCATACGATCCGGTTGCACCCGGCCCAGCCTACGACGAGGATGACAATAGCGAGGATTATTTCACTTATTTCGGAGCCGGTCCCGGTTTTGACATTCATTTCTGGCGCCTGTCGCTCAATCTACAGCCGGGCGTTGCGTTCAGATACAAAGACAACGGCAATTACGGCCTGCAAATGTCGGGCGAGATTTCGCTCTACTATTCGTTCTGATACCCGATGCCCTGTCCGTCAATTGATACGTCGCATTATTTATGCCGGCGCCCTGCAGCCGCTCCTCCCCCGCCCCAGATGCTTATCCCAAGCAGAAACCCGAAATCATACCACCCTCCGTTGTTGGGAAATGCATAGATGCGAATATCGTTGAACAAACCAATGATAAATGCAAACGGAGCAATCATGCCGTGCCATATTCCCAGCCAGAACCCCGGAGCGTCAACCTGCGACACCGGCTGCTGCGCCGCGCATGAAATGATGGTGAATACTGCCGCAAGTGATAGTGCAATGATGAGGAGATTGCGATTTTTCATGCTGTCATCTCTTTCGAACTAATGGCAAAAAATTGCTTTTACCCGGGAGCCACGGCATGCTTTTGTGATTGTCTTATCGCCTCCCAGGCCAATCTTTGCGCAATAGCGACCGGCTAGTTTGTTGCTCCGAAAATAGCTTCAAAAATGCTGAATGTCAATGAACCTAAATCGGCGGTCAGATTGCGTTTTTCGCAATGGCAAATGCATTTAGTTGTATGCCTCATCCCCGGGGTGCAAAAACGGACAGAAAATGGTCAAATGATATTGGCAGGAGCTAATTCGGCTTTATTGTCTACCAATAATAGCCAAATTCCAGAAGAACGCTGGCGAGTCTGTCTGCAAAATTATATCCACCGTAGAAGGAGACTGATCAGCGCCGCTTTTTTTTGCCTTTGTTTGATTTGTGCAATTCAAGTACCGGCTTGTCCTGGTTAGCGTCATCTGCAAAAAATTCATCATCGAATTCGCCGAAGTCGAAATCATCCGGTTCGTCGAGTGGAATATCAAAGGCTTGCGAAGCGTTCGCTAATGATGACAGGGAATTGGCCAGATTCAGTACGGCTTCGGAGTGAAGCTTACGTTCCTGAGGATCTTTGGTCCTGGACATTGCCATCAAGGTTTTGTCCAATTCTGCCGGGATTAAATCCATAAAGCCATATTGCATCTTCATGCGACCTCTCTTTTTCTGGTTGGTATACAATATCTATCAAGATTGGAAAATACTTGATTCGCGTCGCAAGTAATTTTGTCCCGGCAAATTATCGATCCGCAAGCCATGCGCATATCAGAGCCTCTATTGAGTATTTTCTGTGTTCACTACTGAGACGCACCGAAGAAAGATCGTATTATGAAAAAACACCTAACCCGGTTACAGCATTGCCAAAAATATCGCCCTGGGCAAAAGGATGGCCAGAGCAGGTTTTTACGGGCTACTGGGGAGAAAATGACCCGGTGCGCAAACTTGAAGTAACCGACACACCTCAAACGAAACGCCCGGAATCGAGCTTTCTTGCTGTGTGGGATCATTATTTAAGTCCGCTGCGCAACGCTGAAATCAAATAAATCTCGGCCTCAGCCCATTGCGCCGGAGGCTCACATCCTTCCGCCCTTCCTATTAGTATGGCTACCGCTCAGCTACTTGCGCAAGTAGATAATCGCTTTGGTGTTCGTCTCACTGCTCAGGCAGATTCGCCACCTTAGCGTCTCAACAGGAACGAAAATAGCTCCCCGCGCGCACACACACCCATTTGAGATACAGTACACTAGGCTAAATTATCACCGGACTTTTACCCGTTGATCCAATTTCACCGAACCAGAACTTGACCGCAGCAACCTGAGAGGCTGCTGCAGTGGCATAGATATTAGTAAAATTGGGCAGTCCGCGGATATATTTGAGAATATACGGCGAACCGAATGATGTAAATATCGCACAGGGATGCTCGTTGAAGAAACCATTGAAAAAGTTGCGATTCTCATAACCCACCGGTCGTACTGTGCCGTATCCCCAGGTCTGGCGATATACGAAGTTGACAAATACAGCTTTGAATCCGGCGGTAAATTCTTCGAAGGCGTGATCGTGCGACGGATTCTGCAGGTGAGTGACATTTAAGCCGCGACGCTGCAATTCCGCGTCGACAGTATCCAGCTCAATTTTGTGAGGACCCATCGTAACAGTCAATACTTCATCACCGGCCCCGAGCTGCACCGGCAGGCAGGCGCGGACATCCCTGACCAGCGTTACCGTTCGCTCGGCAATATGGGTGCAAACGGCGCCGGCTTTGCGATCAAAGCCCCCGTCGGGAAGCATGAGATTGCCGGGATCCTCCAGGCCCAGAGCAGCTTTGAGCGTAAGAACACGCTTGCAGGCTTCATTAATACGCGCTATCGAAAGTGCTCCCGTCCGGGCTGCATCGAGCAGCAGAGGGTAGTCTTTGGCCATGTTGGGAAAGAGGTACATATCGCAGCCGGCATTGATGGCTGCAACGACACGCTCGGCCCGTTTCATATAACCGCAAACGCCGCCCATGCTCATGTCATCGGTGACGATCAACCCGTCAAAGCCCAACTCTGCTCTCAGCAAACCGGAAATGATTGGTTTGCTTATGCTGGCCGGCCGATGTAAACCTGCATCGTTCTGCTGCGGATCAACCGCCGGCAGGGCAATATGCCCGATCATTGTTGTCATGGCGCCGGCGTCATAGACGGTTTTAAATACCTTACCCGAAATCCGTTTCCATTCGTCAAGGCTATACCGGTTCACGGGCGTGGAAATGTGCTGATCGACATCGTCGGTGCCGTCGCCGGGGAAATGCTTTGGACAAGCAGCCATGCCGTGTTCCTGAAGCCCTTTGATTACCGCGCTGCCGATTTTGCAGCACTGCTCGACCGAGTCGCCGAAAGAGCGCGTGCAGGTAATCGGATTGTCCGGATTGAGATTGACATCAACAACCGGCGCAAATGTCCAGTGTACTCCGAGGGATCGTCCTTGCAGTGCGGTTATTTTGCCATATTCATACGCAAGATCCACCGAATCGGCGGCAGACAATGCCATCGGATGCGGGAAAGTTGTCTGCTTGCGCTCGTTCCAGATCCCCTGCTCCAAATCCGCTGCGACAACCAACGGCAAAGCGCTCGCTTCCTGCAGCCGGCGCATGCGCTGCCTGGCCTCATCGGGAGTGCATGCAGCAGTAAAAACACCACCGATGCGATGCTTCGACAGCAGGCCGGCGACATCGTTTTCCATGTCTTCATTGCCCACCGGTAGAATAAGCAGTTGCGCCAGCTTGTCTTCGAGTGACATTGCCGACAAAGTGCGCTCAATCCATTTTTTATTCATAAGAATAGCTCCTTTGCTGAACTCAAAATATATTTAATGTGAAGCTGTGCTTTTCGTATTTGCCGGCTTCCCGCGTGTATCCGACATCACGAATCGCCGCCACAAAAGGAGCCGGTTACGCAGTATCTCATTCTATTCCTGCTGTTTATGCTTGTATCCCGTCTGCCGGCACAATTGTATACCTGTGAGCCGCTCGATGACCCACACACCATGGTAATAGAGCTTTCACCGGGCGATGATATCCGCTCGATCCTCTATTCTGCAAATTCGGGAACCACCTATTTGCTGAATACAGGTACGTATCATGTCACCGATATCATCCAGATTCTTGCCGAGGATGTCACCATCCGCTCCGCATCGAAAAACAGAAATGACGTCATCCTGGACGGCAATGCTGGCGGGCAGCAGCTTAGCCGGAGCAACTTTGCTTCCGAGATCCTGCAAATCCGGGCGTCACGGGTGACTGTCGCAGATTTGACGATCCGTTATGCGCAGGATCACGGACTCCATCTGATGCCGCCTCCCAACGGTACGACCATCAAAGACATTCGTCTGCACAATATCAGGGTGTATGATTGCGGTGAGCAACTCATCAAAGCCAATTCGAACGGCAATCCGTCAAATTTACAATGGGTAGACAGTTCTATCCTCGAATGCTCATTGATCGAATTCGTCGACAATTCCGTCATGCAGCCTCAGGGCGGCGGGTTTTATACGGGCGGGCTGGACGTCCATGGAGGACGCGGCTGGATAATCAGGGGATGCACTTTTCGCGGGATAGAGAACCAGGGTAAATCGATGGAACACGCAATTCACCTGTGGAGCCGCAGCCGGGAGACCCTCATCGAAAATAGCTACTTTGAAAATTGCTGGCGGGCCGTCGGCCTGGGGATGAAGCGCGATTCATCCGGATTCGCCCGCACCTATTCTGATGCAGCGGGCGCCACCCCCTATTTTGATCACATCGGCGGTATCGTTCGCAACAACGTAGTCTACAACCAGAGCGGCATTCACCTCGAAACCGGCATCGAGATCATGAATGTCAAAGATGCCGAGGTTTATCACAATACGGTGATCAGCGAAGATCAGCCGTTTAACAGCATGGAATATCGCTGGCCCAATACAACGGTTACCATAAAGAATAATCTCTGCACACACCGTATCATGAAGCGAGACAATGCTTCAGGGAATCTTGCGGCAAATATTACCAATGCATCGACAAACCTGTTTGCAAATATCGCTGGGAGAGATTTTCATTTAAAAAACGGCTCGAGCACCGCAATCGATCGGGGAGTTACGCTGCCCGGCAACAAAAGCGGCGTTGATATTGATGGTGTGGCAAGAGGTGCCAATCCGGATATAGGTGCCGATGAGACGAATTCTGTCGCCGTTGCCCCCCCGGCAAGGCCTCGAACAGGCTTACGAAACCATCTCATTCAGGCGGGATACGATTTGCGCGGAAAACGTGTGTTGGATCTGGATGCGACACGTTTACGCAGGCGCGCAAACGGATTTAGCGGGATACTTTTTCTCGTTTACGATAATGCTTCAGCGGGTTTAATAATCCGTTAAAACAGGGTCGGGTTTAAATTACGGGAACGATGTGTTTGCTTTTATTTTACTCCGTCTCAGGAACTCTTGAGCAGATATGCGTAAAGACGTCGCACCATAAACGAAACAACCACGCAAAAAACGAACATGCGGTTTCTTTCACTAAACAGGTTCGGCCACAGGGCCTGTATCATTACCATTGACAAACCCATCCAATTTCTTCGTTCCAATTCTGGGTTATTTTGAAGGTGCGCATTTTTTGCCAGGTTCCGTAATCACCAAATTCATACAAATACAGCCGCGTTACCTGCGCGCGGTCTCTTTTTCTGTCAATCCAGCTTTTTACGGCAACATACACACCTTCATCAGTCTGAACCAGAACCTGCCCGAGCCCATCTACCCAGATAACTTCCTTGCCAAGCTCGGAACCGATGTCTTCCCGGCACCACAAGGGAATTTCGGCTGCTTCGACGAATTCCCATTTGTAACTATTACTTTTAGCCATATCGTTGTACGATTCCTGCTTTTGCGTATAGTCCCGTTCAACAAGTTGCACGAGTTCCTGATAATCGGATGCGCACATCACGGTTGCACAGACGGCGATTAAAAGTGCGGCTTTCATAATAAATCCTTTCAAAAGAAACGTGATACCGATCACAAAGTTAACTAATTAAATTATACTAAGTAAATTGACAAAAACCGGCAATATCCTCTCCGTTTTGGCTTATTTACCAGCGCGATAGGCCGATGACGCCGGCAATTTGTTGACAGAAGGTATTTTGTCCCCAGTTCTTGCCCGGATATCACTCACAGTGAAGGGTTTGCAAAATGAATATTTCGATAATTATAGCGCACCCCTTGCGCTCAAGTTTCAACCACGCGATCGGCAAGACGCTTGTTGAATCAATAAATCAGCAAGCGCATTCGGTGCGCTGCCACGATCTTTATGAGGAGAATTTTCCTCCTGCATTGCCGCCCCAGGAGGTACCCCGCGGCGCGCCGCTGCCGGATATGGTGCAAACACATTGCAGGGAACTGGCAGAAGCAGACGGCATCATTGTTATCCATCCAAACTGGTGGGGCATGCCGCCGGCAATTATGAAAGGATGGATCGACCGGGTATTCAGACCGGGAATCGCCTATGAATTCATTGAAGGTGATTCAGGGGAAGGCATTCCGAAAGGACTTCTCAAGGCACAATTTGCCCTGGTGCTCAATACCTCAAATACTACGCCGGAGCGCGAGGAGAAAGAATTCGGCGATCCCCTGGAGACTCTCTGGAAAAACTGCATATTCGGATTGTGTGGCGTCCCCGTTTTCCGGCGACGTACATTCAGCATCATGGTAGCAAGTACAAAGGGCCAACGCGCCGACTGGCTCGACGAAGCGCGCAATCTTGCTGCGCATCTGATTTCTGAGAAGTGATGCGGTATCTTGCGGGAAGGGAACGCAATAACCAGTTCGTTTATTCCGGCTCTTTTACAATAAGGGTTTGCAAATCCCGGCGTGGCCGGTAGCAGAGAATAGAATATTTCGCACACTGCTCGCGCGAGTAGGCCATGTATTGACGTTGGCGAAAATTCATAAAATCGATCGCCAGAACCGGTGTATGCGGAAAATGCCTGCGGAATGTCTTAAGATAATCAAGCCTGTCTTCGCGCCAGCTTGAGTCGGCATATGCATACGATTTCGTGGTTTCATTCCAGCGTGTGTTGAGGGCGTCGACGATGAGAACATCGACAAACTTCCCGAACTTCCGGGAAGCCGGCAAACCGTTTTTGGCGGCAAGTATCATATCAGGAAATTGTTTTCGAATATGCTTGATCAAATTGATGGTAGCTTGCACCGTTGCCTCGTAAGCTTCACCATCCAGACCTTCGAGAAAAAAGGCGACGTCGATATCATTGAGCAGCAGACCATCGTAGCCTTTGGCCTGTATGCGCGGAATAATCCTACGGACAAGCTCTTTCTGCCATGCTTTGGAGCGCACATCGACTGTGTATTGCGATTTATCATCAGGATCACTCCAGAGCACATATGGCTGATTTTGTATCGATCTGAAAAACCATCGATACGTATGTGTTCTGCAAAGCGGCAAATTAGCCAGAAATTCGGTTGATGATTGGTCAGGTGTATAACCATGCATTTTATCAGGATCAACAACCGCCAGATCAAAATTCTGCAATTTTTTCCATGCCGCAGAGTCCTCACCGAAATAGCAGGCCCATTTGAAGATGTTCAACTCATGGCGCGGCTCACGCGCGCTTGCCGGAACGGAAACCATAAATAAAAAAACGGAACAGAAAAACGGGAATGATAAATCTTTCATACACATAGTCGACTCCTTTTATTCAAACCCGCTCGAAGGGTTGTGCCTAAATTATGAACCTCATCACTCGGTAATTCAAGTGGATTTTATATTTAATTTTGCGCAATCGGATTAAATGCCACGAATAGCATGATTTTGGCGTTTTCTTGTTGATGCCACTTTCACGCGCTGATGATGTGCAGAAAAAACGGCTGGTGCGGGTAGGGCATCACGCCGGCCTACCTGCCTTTGCTGCACATTAAGTATATTGACTATCCGCTTGAGAGTATATCACGCCTTCGTGCCCCCTCAATGCAACAAAGCTATTCTGAAAAAAAGCGGTCTCTATCGTATAATTGCATTTGACGGAACTCATTCACCTTCACAGAAAAAAACCACAGGATGGAAAAATTTAAAACGCTGGGTCTTTCCGCTGAGAACCTGCTCAGCCTGCATCAGAAGGGATTCGAAGAGCCCACCGAGATCCAGGCCAAAACAATTCCCCTGCTGCTGGAGAACAAGATTGATATCATCGCGCAGGCTGAGACCGGCACCGGCAAGACGGCCGCATTTGCATTGCCGCTGATCGAATTGATTCATACACCGGCTAAAAATGTAAAAGCAATCATTCTTGCCCCCACTCGCGAGCTGGTGATTCAGATTTGCGAGGAAATAAATTCGCTCAAAGCAAATGACAGGCTGAATGTTGTCCCCATATATGGCGGTCAATCGATGATGCTGCAATTGAAGCAGCTTAAAAAAGGCGCAGCAATCGTTGTTGGCACTCCCGGGCGAATTCTCGATCATATCGAGCGCACAAGTCTGCGTCTGGGCGGCGTTGATTTTTTCATACTTGACGAAGCAGATGAGATGCTAAATATGGGATTCATAGAGGATATCGAGAAAATCCTCGGCGCCACAAAAAAGGAAAAACGCGTGCTGCTCTTTTCGGCCACCATGCCTGATCGCATCAAAAAACTTGCGGAAAAGTACATGGACGCCTACAAGCACATTCGAACGCAATCTAAAATTACCGCCACGCTGACCGACCAGATTTACTTTGAAGTGGCCAACCGGGATAAATTCGAAGCGCTCTGCCGCATAATTGACATTGAAGATGAATTTTACGGACTGGTGTTCTGCCGCACTCGCAACGACGTTGACCAACTTGCCGGACACCTGGTTGACAGAGGTTATGCCGCCGATGGTCTGCACGGAGACATCGTGCAGGCTCAACGTGAGAAAATTCTCGCGAAATTCCGCAAGCAGCAGACCTCGATTCTTGTGGCAACCGATGTAGCCGCACGAGGCATTGATGTTAACGATTTGACGCATGTGATCAATTACTCTATTCCCCACAATCCCGAAGCCTACATCCACCGTATCGGACGCACCGGGCGCGCCGGTAAAAAGGGGACAGCCATTACCTTCGTCACCTCCTCGGAATTTAAGACGCTGGGCTTCATCAAACGCATCGCCAAAACCGACATTCGCAAGAAAAATGTCCCGCGTGTCAAAGAAATCATCAAGGCCAGACGCAACAAAATCGTAAACGATATCAGCGCGTCGATCGGGCGGGAAGATTCTTCAGAATACGTCGCCCTGGCCACCCGCCTGCTCAAAGACAACGCACCGGTTGACGTGCTGGCCGCGGTACTAAGAAAATTTCTTGCACAGAGTCTCGACACAAGCAATTACCAGGAACTCACCCCGCCCAAGCGTTTCCGCCAGGGCAAAGGTTTTGTCGAAGAAGAGGGCGCTACGCGCCTTTTTATTGCCAAAGGGAAAAAAGATAATCTGACAAAGAAGGATATAATAGAATTCATCGTTAAAAAAGCGGGTGTTCCCTCGCAGGTGATCGATAACTTAATTGTCCACGAGGAATTCTCCTTTATATCAGCGCCATTCAAAGAAGCTGAGACAATTCTGCGCAAATTCAAGAAGGTTCGAGTGGGGCGCAAAGCAATGGTTGCCAAAGCAAAGCCGGCGGCCTCACCGAGAGGCCGCAAGAGCCGATTTACTTGAATTCCATTAACTCCTCACGGGATATTTCTGCAGCCCCGTGACCGGGGAATGTCCTGTGCGGAGCGAGTTGCTTGAGTTTGGAAATACTGCTGTCGATCGCTTCCCAACTGGTTGCAAAATAGCACTGCTTGCCAATGTGCAGCACGCTAACAACCAGATCACCGGCAAAAAGCACCGAGTCGTCTACGAGCAAACTGGCCGCGCCGTCGGTGTGCCCGGGAGTGTGAATCACCTGCGCACTAATGCCGTATGCGTCAAGACGATCCCCTTCAATGAACGTCATATCAGCACTCGTCGGTTCTGTTTTCCACACTTTCATGCCCAGCGGGAAAAGCAGTTTCCCTGCCCGCCCCCAGCTTTTCACCAATGGAATCGGCGTTTTTCCCGCCGCCATAGTTGGCGCGTCCAATTCGTGAATTCCGACCGGTGCACCGGTTGCCTTGCGAATATAATCGGCACAGCCGTAATGATCGAAATGCGCGTGTGTGACGAATATGAGACTGAGCTTTTTAGGCGCAAGTTTTTCAATTTGTCTGCAAATCTTTCTCCCGTTGCCCGGATACCCTGCGTCCACCAGGACGAGCTTTTCTCTGCCTTCAAGAATGAACACGTTTGACCCGGTGTTGATCCGGTGAACCGCAACAAGCGATTGGGATGAGCTTTGCATAACCGGCGCCATGAGACTACAGGTGATAAGCACGACACTCCGCACAATGCACTCCGTTTTGAACCACGATGCATTATATTTTCAATAAGAAAGGAACTCCCATGAAAATACACAACGGTTCATGTCTTTGCGGCAGCGTCGGTTACGTAATCAAGGGCAAGCTGCCCCTGCGCATGCCCGCAAATCAATTCTTTATTCCGGACGAACGCCCCCATTCCCCATTCTCCATTTCCTGAATACTGCGAGTGATTGCTCGTCACTGTCCAGTCGCCAGTTCGGCTCTTGTTCTGAGGATTTATCGTAGTTGAAGTAGATAAAGGCACTAATGCGCTGGTCATTCGATACGCGCACAAGAAAATCTGCAAGCCATGCGGCCTTGCGATCATCGTTGACGCAGCCGATTTCCGAAATGCAAATAGGCTTGCCGAATGCGGTGACGGCGCTGATTGTTTTTTCAAAGACCTGCCGGTAGCTCATCCAGTTGTGATAGGCGCTGTACTTTTCACCGAAATTGTATCCGTCAAGACCGATACAATCGACATACGCATCGCCGGGATAGTAGGGCAGGATGTCTTTTGCGAAGGTACGATCCGACCAAAGCACATTGGGTGAAAACATCCAGACGATCGTATCGTCGCGGTACTGCGAGATAAGCTTATGCGCCCTGATCCAGGCTTGCCTGAAGGCATCGGGCTGCTCCCCCCAGGCGAACCAGTCACCATTCATCTCGAATCCGAAACGCAGGATGATGGTGTCGCTATGCGCACGTGCCTGATCTCCCCAGGCACGAAAGTATCTATCGAACGTACCGGCATTTATTTCATCGAGCAGATTGCTCTTGCGCTTGAACCAGTTGCACAGCTCGAGGCTGATGACCGGGACCAAGTTGCGCTCATGACATGCGGAAACAGCTTTGGCGGGGAAAATGCGTTGATAGCTGAGGTCACGAAAGAAGAGAACATACTTCGGCGATCCGCCCAGCAACGCAAGCGTTTCATCGAGGTCGCGTTCGAACTGGCCTGCATTCCAAAAGATCTGGTAAAATCCCCACGGTTTGGGGGCTGCATATAAATTGCAAACGACCAGTACCATCAGCACCAGAGCAATGGAAGTAGCATATTTTGACGATCGCATTGGCTTATCCTGCGGCACAGGTGAATTTTTCAGCAAAATACGTCAAAAATGACGACCGCGGATCGCCTTGACAAATACATAATCACTATTCCGTATTTAAAAAAGGCACTTACAGAAACTGCACGTGCCTTACCTCTATAGCTACAGCTGTTTCGCCCGATGTTAATTCACATACACGGCTGCATACTTAGTCACGCCCTCAGCTTGCTTCAGTCCGGCATAATACATTCCCGGCGTCAGGTTGAGATGCTTGAAAGCAAGCGAAACCTGCGCTCTTTTGGCGGAGAGGGTCGTACTGAACACAACAGCGCCATACGCGTTATGCAGCGTCAGTTCAGATGACTGCGCTTTCACTTTGTGTACCACCAGCGCATGCTTGCCTGCTTTGATTTGCGGCTGAAGGTCGATTGCCCTTGAGGCCGGCAGCGGAAATGATTGCGTCGATGCGCCGGTAATCATGATATCGGGGTCAAATTTGGCATAACGGATACCGTTACAGCCGCGGCCGGTCCAAACCAGATGAACCTTGCGGTCTGCGGCCTGAATAATCGAGCAGTCGGCATTTTCACCACCGCCGTCCGATTCTCTGATCTCGAACACTTCCTGCCAGCTCGATGCATCCTGCGCATCGTCGCCAATCCAGATACGCATCAGATACCTGCGGCAATGCTGTGCGCACCCGAAGGAGGGGCAGTAGCGTGCGTCGCTTCCGTGCGCTATGATATGATATCCCGTCAGCGGACCATCGGGCGAGCCGGCCACGCCCATGTCCAGGCTTACGCCGGTTCCTGCAGCGCCAAATGAAATTCCATCACCGCCACAGCCGACACCGACGGTATGGCGGACCCACTCGAATGAGGACCAGGTTTGGCCGCCGTCATTGCTCTTTGCCCACTTGGGGCCGACATTATGAAATTCGTTACGACAAAAGGCAACCAGATTCTTGAAGTGACCGTTGACTGTCTGTGAAGGATTGACAACCAGGAAATCGGGATTCCAGAATTGATCGACGGCAAAGTGCCGGTCCCAGTCGCCCGGAGCATCCATTTTGCCTTTGGGAATGTGCGAGGTATACCCCTTGCCGCCATTTTTGGTTTCGGACCAGCCACAGATCCAGTCGCCGTTGGGCTGTTCGAGGCAGTTGGACTGCTCGCCGGCCTGCAACGCGAGCGCGTTGGAATGCACATCATTTTCGGGCCCCCAGGTAGCACCGTTATCAGTTGACACACGCCACTTGTGATCGTTGCAGCACCCATTGTAATAGAAACAAAACAGTGCTCCATTGTCGGCCTGCTGAATTGTCGGATCAAATGCTGATTGAACCGGAGTGATATCGATTGCATTGCCCCAGGACTCACCCTGATCCGTGCTCTTGATGCAGGCGATACGGGTTTGTTCACCCTCGGAAACTCCCATGACCGAGACGATTATCAAATCGCCATTGTTAAGCTGCCCGATATTGGCCGGATGGTTGTAGTTGTTGCCGGTGTTGATGAACTCCTTGCGCAGTATGGCCTGTTCATTGCCGTTAATCGACCACGAGCCGGCAGCATGGACCGTCCACATGCAGATTGAGATGAATGAAATGAGCTTGATGAAATGTGGGGACATGGAATCCTCCTTGCTGAAACTGATTGGAAGAAAGCATGCGGTTTTTAACCGCTTAAATTTTGACGCACTCCATTTATTGCTGATGAACATTCTCCCTGCATGAACCTATTTGCTATGTGAAGGAATTTAGCACATAAAACTCGCAACCGCTGAGACAATTAATTGCATCAATTACCCATCATTAGTATGGAAATTGCAATTAAGTCGGCGGATTACCCGAAATATTCGCAAAACCAGTCGATAAACCCACGCAAGGTACTGAATCCGGTGGGGACTTTGGTAGTTCATGCGTACCGAACCAACCAGCTTCTTCAATTTCCTTTTTATCGACAACAATCTCGCCACGCTGGTGGACTGCGGGCGCTAATCGAAGATATTGTTCACCGGCAGGACAGCGACTTTGATGTCCTCACCCTCGATTTTGAGCGGGAATCTTTTCAGTGGCAGTGAATCGTGATTGAGACACTCCCCCGTCTCCAGATCATACTGCCACTGGTGCCGCGGGCAGGTTGCGACGTTGCCCTCAATGGTGCCTTTGGTGATGTCGGCGTTTTGATGCTTGCAGCCCACATCCATCGCGTAGAATGAGCCGTCATCCCGTTTGATAATGCCGATTTTTTTGCCCATGACCGCAAAGGAGCGTATGCGTGTATGCTCGAAGTCCTTGCGCGTCGCCAGTTTGATGTAGCTCATTATTGCCCCCGCAATTTCCGTTTGTCCATTCGATACACGAGCGTATTACGTGAGATATTCAAGAATTTAGCGGCTTTCGACTGGTTCCAGTCATTCTTATCGAGCGCGCTGATGACGACTTTGTCAATCCACTGCTCGAGATCAATACCGGATTGCGGCAGGTCAATGCCCTTATCAGCAACAGGTGCGGCTGTTTCGAATGGTTCCGGTAAATCCTCTGCGTGCAGTAGCTCATCGGTATGCAGTGCAATAATTCGTTCGGCGAGATTCTGCAGCTCGCGTATGTTGCCGGGCCAGTCGTAGCATTCGAGCCGCCGTGCCGCATCCTTGTCGATGCGCGGTGGCCTGCGCTGTTCACGTTCGGCAATCCGGCTGAGAAAATGCATGAAAAGCGGTACGATATCCTCCCGGCGTTCTCTGAGCGGCGGCAATCTGAGCGGAATGACGTTAAGCCGGAAGTAAAGATCCTCTCGGAACGATCCGATCCGTACGAGTTCCTTGAGATCACGATGGGTGGCTACGATGAAGCGAACGTCCGCATTGCGAATGGAGTTGGCGCCGACCGGCTGATACTCCCGTTCCTGCAGCAGGCGCAGAAGCTTCGGCTGCAGTTCGAGCGGCAGATCGCCGATTTCGTCCAGAAAAAACGTACCGGACTGCGCCTCCCCGATTAGCCCGTTGCGATCGCTTATCGCTCCTGTAAAGGCTCCCTTGACGTGTCCGAACAATTCCGATTCGAGCAGACTGGCCGGAACGGCAGCACAATTGACGGCAACAAAAGGCTTGTCGCTCCGATTTCCGGCACTATGAACCGCTTTTGCCAGCATCTCCTTGCCGGTACCCGTCTCGCCGCTGATGAGCACGGTTGCATTTGACGCAGCAGCCTGCTTTGCCTGGCGATAAACATCCTGCATCGCCGATGATCTGCCGATCATAGCGCCAAAGCCAAGCTGCTCCGCAACAAGTCGACGCAGCCGGGTATTTTCGGATTTGAGTGCGGCAAATTCGACGGCTTTACGTGCGATAGTCAAGAGATGCTCTTTCTCGACCGGCTTTTGAAGGAAGTCAAGCGCCCCCGCCTTCATGGCATCCACCGCCGAATCGATGGTGGGAAACCCGGTTATAACGACGACTCCGGCCGTTGCATCAAATTGACGCAGTGCATGCATAAACTCGATTCCGTCCATCTCCGGCATTTTGAGATCGGTGAATATTACCAGTGCCGGATCCGCTTTCTGTAGCGCCAGCCCCTCCCGCCCATGAGCCGCCGAGGCAACGATATACCCGGCTTCACTCAGGTGGTGCTCCATGACTCGCACCAGACTCATGTCATCGTCTATAATCAGAATTTTAACCCTGTTCATTGCCGATCCTTATCGTAAAGCTGGTCCCGTTTTCGCTCGATGTAAAGGTGATACTCCCGTTCATGCCGTCCACAAGCTGCTTGACAATTGCAAGCCCCAGCCCGGTGCCCTCATCTTTTGTGGTATAAAAGGGCTCGAAAATTCTGTCCTGCCGGTCTTCGGGGATACCGGGACCGTGGTCGATAACCGTCAATTCCGCGCTGTCGCCTGCTTTACGTGTGCGTACAATCAGTTTACCGCCCTGTGGCATCGACTGGCAGCCGTTTATCACGAGATTCAGCAGTATTTGCTGCATATGGACGGCATCCAGAGGCAACGGTGGCAGCGTTTCGTCCAAATCCGGCTGAATATCACACCCGGCTTTAACCGCCTGTCTTTGCGCCAGGCTGAGCGTTGAGCGCACGACATCATTGAGCTGGTTGGCTATGATCTGCGGCGCCGAGGGACGCGCAAATTTGAGAAATTCATTAAGCTTGTCGCGCAACCGATGATGCTCTTTGTGCATGATTTCGACAAATTCATACTTGGGATGATCTTTACCAAGGCTATCGGCCAGGATCTCCCCGGAGCCGATCAGCGATCCCAGCGGATTGCGGATTTCGTGCGCCAGTCCCGCCGCCAGTTGTCCCAGCAGACTGAGCCGGTCCATGCGTCTGATCTGCTCCTGTGCTGTGTGAATTTTTTCCTGCTGCAGCTTCTGGACATCCGCAAGAATTCCCACCAGTGAAGCAATCAAGGCGAACATGCCGATTTCGATATATTTGCCGATCATGCTGGCCGGCACCATTGACCAATGCAGAAAAATATGCGGTGCATACGCAATACCCGTAGACACCGCGGTCACCAAGCCCCATTTAAAGCCAAACCAGTAGGCCGAGAGAATTATCGGAATGTAGTACAAGCGTTGAAAAATCGCATGCAGATAGTGCAATCTCACCGGAGTGAAGTAGTGAAAAAGTGAAATGCCGATAATCATCAACGCAATCGCACCTGTTTTTTTCATATACAATAAAAATAGCTCAGTGAACGCTACACCAGGTTGCGGCACTAGTGCCTGACTACATAAGTGAATAATGCTTTATCGGCGAGGCATTGTTGTTGTGAGTAAGACGCGAGCAGGGCGCTTTCCGGGCGCAGGAAATCGAAGAGCAACGAAACTCAGGACTATAAGGACCCTCGAGAAGCGTCAGGTATATATGCAATCAGGCTCCAGCGCAGGAGAAACTACTTGAATTTTGAGGTAACAAATCGCTTCTGGCGGGGAGTTGCATCGCAGTATTCAATAAAATTGATGAGCTTCATATACATGACTTCTTCCTGATTCAGCTTGAAAATCGCACCGAATTTTTTGATAAAGAAAGGTGATGCACCCCATGAGCCCTTCTGAAGCTGATAAATATAGCTTGGCGCTTTCACATCAAGAATACCGGCGAGCTGGCGCAGCGAAAGCCGGTTCTTTTTAAGGATATCTTTTAGATACACGCTGGCTTTTGTATACTTGAATACGTTAAGCTTCTCCAATTTCGACAGGTCGACCGGTTTTCGCATAGTACTCCGCCTTGATTATTGTGTGACGAACAAAAACATAACAAATACATTTTAAGACAGCCGGAAGTCAATATCCCTGTGCTGAAAATGGATGTCGTATCTCTTTCCAACACTATCTGCAAAATCTGCTGGGAAAGCGTGTTTGTGACCCGGATTGCTCCGGCGTATCCTCAATCGTAGATCGGAATACAAAATGGGGTATCCGGGTTGCAAGATGCTGTTATTTCATTGTCTCACAGCGAATTTCTTTTTAATTTCATCATCGCAGGGAAGCTATTGCCTGGTGACGGCAATTTAGCCCCGCGATGTTCCTAAATTGCCCCTGACCAAACCGACGATATCCTCCAGAATTGTGTACAGGCAGGGAACAAGGATGAGGTTTATGGCCGATGCGAACAGGATGCCGAATCCCAGTGAAATCGCCATTGGTATTAAGTAATACGCCTGGCGCGAAGTTTCGAAAATCACCGGTGCGAGGCCGCCGAATGTCGTGACGGTGGTAAGCATGATCGGCCTGAACCGTCTCAAGGCGGCTTCGTGTACGGCGGCGCGGGGACTGAGTTCATTGCGCCGGGTATTTGCATAGTGAATCATAATCAGCGAATCGTTGACAACGACTCCTGCCAGAGCTACAATGCCCATCAGACTGATCAGTGACAAGTCATAGCCAAGCAGAATATGGCCGATTACCGCTCCGACGATACCGACCGGAATGGCGGTCATGATTACTACCGGCTGAATATAGCTTCCAAAGGCAATTGCCAGCAGACCGAATACAATCGTCATCGCCATGGCAAAACCGGCCCAGAGCGATGTGGTTGATTCACGCATTTCGGCCTGGCTGCCCTCGAATGCCCAGGTCAGGCCGGGAAAATCCGCGCGCAACCGCGGCAGTTCCTCACGTTTGATGGATTCGATGACCTGCGACACGGCCCGCTTGGGTTCAACGTCCATGCCAACCGATACAATCCGTCGCCCGTCGCAGTGATTGATCGAGGTAAATGCCTCGCTGGTATTCACTTCCGCGATGTCAAGCAACGGCACTTCGACATTTCCGGGCGTCAAGATAAGGATGACAATCACCACGACCGGCAGCGCCCACCAGAACTTTCCGGTCGTTCCCGGTACGAACATAAGCGGCGCGAATGCTACGATGTTGGTCAGTATACTGGACGTAACCGGTCCCGCGACCTCGCGTGTACCCTCGATTGCCGCAACCATCGGCGAAAATCCCTGTTGACGTTTGTGATACACGTTCTCCCCCACTACAATCGCATCGTCAACAACAATGCCCAATACTACCAGAAAGCCGAACATCGAAACCATATTGATGCTGACGTCCACCATCGGCAGCATGGTCAGTCCGCCCAGAAACGAGATTGCCATCCCCATCATAACCCAGAATGCCAGGCGATATTCAAGAAACAGTGCCAGAATAAACAGCACGATAATCAGCCCGATTGCGCCGTTTTTGAGCAGGAGCGCAAGCCGTTCCCGGTAGTCGTCTGCCCGGTTGCTGTCTATGCGCCAGGACACGCCTTCCGGCAGCGTGGGAGCAAAATCCTCAAGAATATCTTTCACCGCTGCCGCAATTTGCATTGGCGATTGCCTGCCGACCCGGAAAATTTCGATTTCGACCGAGGGTTGCAGGTTGAATTGTGAATGAAATCCCTCTTCTTCAAAACCATCCTGCACATCACCCAGATCTCCGAGAAGCACCGTTGCGCCGATGGGAGACGACACTATCGGGATTTGCCTGAACTCCTCCGCCCACTGCTTGCGTTCCTTCATCCTTAACAGAATTTCGCCATGATGTGTTTGGAGTGCACCTGCCGGTATGTCACGACTCGACCGGCCGATGATAGGCTGCCCGCACATCGGGACGCCGTTCAATCAGAGCTGCCGGCAAACCGGTTGCGGGAAGCGTACCGGAATCGTTTGCACGGGAGCCGTATAAAGGCGCTCTATTTTACTCACTTTACTGCCCCGCCGACCACAAATTATATTTCGTTATATGACGAATTATAGAAAGGTCTGCAATAAATGACTACCGAACGAATGCCTCAATTGAATAAGGCAGGAATGGCTTTTTCCGACCCGAATCGCGTTCGGGCATTCATGGCGCTGCGCAACGGTGAGTTATGCGTCTGCCAGTTAATTGAATTGCTGAAGCTGGCTCCTTCCACCGTCTCCAAGCACATGAGCGTTCTCAAAGACGCGGGGCTGGTCTTGAGCAGGAAGGACAGCCGCTGGGTCTACTACCGAATCCCCGATAAAGACACCGGCACGTTCATTTCTGCATTAACCGGCATTGTTGCAGACTACCTTGAGCGTGACCTAACCATTAAACGGGATGCCAAAGCAGTACTCAAAATTACCAGCATGTCCTTGAGCGAAACGTGCAAGTAAGGTGTACCGGAAGAAGCCCGGCTTGAGAGCTGCCGCAAAGCAGGTGATTGCATAAATGCATTTGAGAGACATAATCCGACAGTTCGACCGTTGATTGAAAGGAAAAACCAAATGGGAAAAAGCACTACCTTGTCAGATGAAAGAAAAATGCAAAGCATTTTCGAGCGTTATTTGACCGCATGGGTTGGTCTCTGCATTGTTGCCGGTATCGCTCTCGGCAAGCTTGCACCGGGTCTTGCTGCTACTCTGGATTCGATGGCTATTTACGTGAAGGGCGCGCCGGTTGTATCATTGCCGATTGCACTATGTCTTTTCTTTATGATGTATCCCATCATGGTTAAAATTGATTTCGGCGCTGTCGTGAAGGCCGGGAAAAGCGGTAAGCCCGTATTTCTGACTCTTTTCATCAACTGGGCGGTCAAACCTTTTACCATGTATGGCATTGCATATCTGTTTCTCGGCATTCTTCTGCGGAATTTCATTGGAACGGAAGCAATGGACCTTATCAAGATGCCATTCGGGCTGGATCTGCCGGTCGGTGCGTCTCATGGCGCCGGTACGGTTGTAGTGCATGAAGGCGCAAAAATGCTGCAGGTACCGCTCTGGCGCAGCTACTTTGCGGGAGCAATTCTGCTGGGCATCGCTCCATGCACAGCCATGGTGCTTGTCTGGGGCTACCTGGCAAAGGGCAATGACGGGTTGACGCTGGTCATGGTGGCGATTAATTCACTTGCCATGTTGCTACTGTACGGTGTGCTGGGAGGATTCTTGCTGGGTGTCGGCAGGCTCCCCGTCCCGTGGCAGGCCCTACTGCTTTCAATAGGCGTGTATGTGGCGTTGCCGCTTGTTGCGGGTTATTTCTCCAGAAGATGGGTAATCTCGTCAAAAGGTGAACAATGGTTCAAAGAGAAATTCCTCAACGTCCTGACCCCGATAACGATAATCGCCCTGTTAACAACCCTAGTCCTGCTTTTCAGCTTCAAGGGGGAAGTGATCCTGAGCAATCCGCTTACCATAGTCTGGATTGCCATACCGTTGTTTATTCAAACGGTTCTGATTTTTTCCCTCGGATACGGCCTTGCCCGATTGCTGAGGCTTTCATATGAAGATGCAGCGCCGGCCGCAATGATTGGGGCGTCCAACCATTTTGAAGTCGCCATAGCAACCGCCACCATGCTGTTCGGCCTGTCTTCGGGCGCGGCGCTGGCAACCGTTGTCGGTGTGCTGATTGAAGTGCCGGTTATGCTGTTGCTGGTTAAGGTATGCGCATCGACAAAACACTGGTTCAATCATCCTGCATAGTGCCGCAGAAATGCTCAATTATTACCCCTGAAACAAATGAAAGTTGACGGTAAGGATCAGATATGCACCGGCAAGTATGAAGATAATTCCGCTGATTCGGCGAGACCATTTTTCGAAAATTGATACTTTCTTGAAAACCGTTCCGACAGAATGGGCGGCGAATACAATTATCAGTGCGAAGGCGACAACCGGAGCAGCGGTGCCGATGCCGTAAACAGAGGGAATAATGACACGACTGGAATGTGCAACTGCAAGCCCGAACGTACTGCCGAAAAAAAGCGCCGCCGAAACCGGACAAAACGAAAGCGCAAACACGACACCAAGTGCAAATGCCCCCCACATTCCGGAGCGGGCAAGCTGCTCCTGTCTGCGCTGTGATACCATCAAACCGGCAAATGAGAACTTGATGAAATCAAGCAGAATAATACCAATCACGATAAGAAACGGACCCATCACAATCTTCATTTTGCTTTGCAGGAAAAGAGAAATCCGGGGCACGGCTTGTGCGCTTGAAACCAGGATCAGACCCAGTACGCAATATGTCAGCGTTCTTCCCAGTGTATAAAAAAGCCCCGAAAAAAGTGCGGATGATGTCTTACCGATATTTTTGCCGATATATGAAATGGCGGCAATATTCGTGGCAAGGGGGCAGGGACTGATGGAGGTCAGAATTCCCAACCACATGGCGGAGCCTAAAGCAATAATGTATTCCGGCATAAATCTAACTCGTTTTCTGGGCGTACTCTTCAATCGCACTCTTTACATATTCATTGAATCGTTGTGTATCGCGAACCAACTGCCATATTTTGTCCAGATTTTTCCATTCCAGTTCCCGACCGTCTTTGCGCAACGACAGTACCAGTGATTTGGTTACGAGCTTGTATTCATCAACAAAATGCCTGTTCGGTTCCTCTTCAATATTGATAGCCCTGAAGGTAATCGAACTGTCGGCAAGTTTTTCCGCAAAGGTTTCCCGCAGAATGACTTTCGTCAGTTTCTCAAACTGATTGCATGTCCAACAGCGGTAGGTCGTATGGAAATAGAAAACGGTCAGGTTATCCGCCTTGTTTGTTTTCTCTTGCTTTGCTGCTTGTGAGGCAGGTTTGCCTGAGCTCTCAGAATTCGTGTCCTTTTCTTTTGCACTGCATCCCGCGACAACAATCAAAGACACTGCTAGTGCGGGTATAAAAGCATTCATGATTTTAGACATTTTGCAACTCCTTGGACAATTGCATTCTTATTCACGGTAGTTTCGCCTTTCGGCTCTCCGCGTAAGTTCACTATAAAATAGTCAAACCGGCACAACAACAAGAAACTCCAGTGCCCTCCTGATTCAAGAGACGCATAATTCTTTCGGAACACTCGCCTTTATCTGCTGGACGGGAACAGGCAAATACCAACAGCGAAGCATATCGAGCATTCGGCTATTTGCAGCACAACCATTTTCATAAAAATAGGCTTTTCAGTTCATCGGGTGAAGGAACGCAGCCGCTGACCACGACCTTGCCGTCTATTGCCAGTGCCGGCGTCATCATCACACCGAAATTCAGGATTTCGCCTAAGTCCACGACCTTGACGACTTCAGCTTCTATGCCATTCTCTTCGACAACCTTCTGTACAGTTTCGTATAATTTTCTGCATTTAGGGCAGCCGGTCCCGAGAATCTGGATTATTTTCATCAAATCCACCCCTTCATGCTTAATTTTATAAAGGAAGGTTTTGCGGGTAGCAATCTAACAAATTGTATAAAATAGTCTATTATTGTTGCCTGGATTTGTGTTCGGAAACGGTCCACCGTGTATAGTTTGGTTTCCTTGCCAATTATGCAGCCCAAATTTACAATTAATATACTGCAAGGATGTGCAGCACCTGCCATAATCCGGCAGCGCACCGCAAACTTCAACGAAGGAAGAACGTGCATTATCTCAGCGAAGAACATATCCTGCTCTTTCTCATCCAGCTCGTTACCTTGCTTGCGACAGCAAAGATCGCCGGTAGTATATGTCAACGTTATGGATTCCCCGCACTCGCCGGTGAGATACTCACCGGACGATTTTTGGTCGCATGGTGCCAAAGCTGCATGCAATGTTGTTTCCGAATGAACTGGTTCAGCGCAATATGCTCGAAACGGTTTCGTGGATCGGCGTGCTGTTCCTGCTGCTGGCGACAGGTTTTGAGGTCAGCCTGGCGAGCGCCTGGAAACAGGGGAAAGCGGCATTTTATATCGGGGTGATTGGGGTTGCCATTCCCTTTGGAATCGGCATTTCTGTTTTCTACTGGTTACCCGACGTATACTGGGGGCCCCATGCGGGCAGATTGGGATTTTCCCTCTTTCTGAGCACGGCGGCATCGATCAGCGCGATTGCGGTTATAGCTCGTATTCTGCACGATCTGGGCATTCTCAAGAGTGAATTCGGGTTGACGACCCTGTCGGGTTTTGTGGTGAATGATTTGCTCGGGTGGTTGACATTCGCATTTGTTCTGGGATTTATTTCCGGACATGAATCCAGTACCATCGAAATTTTGAGCACGTTTATCGCGGCAGTCATGTTTGGGGCAGTATGCCTTACTATCGGCAGCAAGGTCGTTGGATTTCTCACGCGCATGAGTCTCCCCCATCCCGCAACCAAGCTGGCATTCACCGCGTGCCTGGCAATGCTCTGCGGAGCAATTACCCAATGGATCGGCATCCATGCGATTCTCGGATTTTTCATCGCAGGCGTCATGGCCGGCAATACGACCGCTATTTCGGAGCGCACCCGCGAGATAATTTCGCAAATGATGCATTCGGTTTTCGTACCGATTTTCTTTGCGTCTATCGGACTCAAGGTTGACATTTCGAAACAGCACCGATTTGCGGTATTGGCGCAGACCGCTAAATTACGAGTGCGGTGAGGATTTTCCAAAAATTGCATCAAAAAAGCCCGCCGCTGCACAGGCGGGCTTTTTTGATGCGAAGCTGTACGGCGTGAGCTTTGCCTGATTCACTCTAACAAGAATCATATCGTGACGCATTTAGTATTTTTTCATGCCTTGTTTTGTAACAAGAGGATCATTTAGAGTATCACCTCTGCCAAAATTTCAGACAAAGCTTTGCCAGGCGCTTGACATTATATGAAAGGACATGGTACGCATGGATTTTACCTTCAGTGTGCAGAACATCTTTGACGGGCACGGTTTTGCAGTTTCGGCAACCGGCATGGTAATAGTGTTTTTTGTCCTAGCTGCCATCAGTATTGTGATTGCTCTGGTTCCGCACCTGCTGGTAATAGTCAACAGGTATTTCCCGGAGAAAAAGAGAAAGACATTCGCCTCAGACCGTCCGCAATCCGACGACAGCGTCGTCGCTGCAATCAGCGCAGCCCTTCACCGTCAAAACTCATAAGCTTACATAGAAGAGAGAAATAATGGATATATTTCAAAGTTTTATCGGCACGACGGGCTTTGCGCAATTGCAATGGGGCAATATAATTATGATTATCATCGGGATAATTTTTATCAGCCTGGCGATAATCAAGCATTTTGAACCCCTCCTGCTGTTGCCGATAGGCTTCGGTATCATCGTGGGAAACATCCCGTACATATCGAGCATGGCATTAGGCGTGTACGACGAACAGAGCGTCATGTCCTACATCTATTTTGGTGTTCGTCAAGGCGTTTTTCCACCGCTGATTTTTCTGGGAATCGGCGCCATGACCGACTTTTCGACGATGCTCTCCAATCCCAAGCTGGTTCTGTTGGGCGCGGCTGCGCAATTCGGTATATTTTTGACACTTGTCGGTGCGCTCTTTCTGGGATTCTCTCCTCTCGAAGCCGGCGCAATCGGCATTATCGGCGGAGCCGACGGACCGACGTCAATTTTCCTGTCCTCGAAGCTCGCGCCGCACCTGCTCGGGGCAATCGCGATTGCAGCCTATTCATACATGGCCCTCGTTCCGGTCATTCAGCCGCCAATCATGTATTTGTTGACAAGCAAGAAAGAGCGGCTGATCAAGATGCCTCCTCCTCGTCAAGTATCATCGCGAGAGAAAATCTTTTTTCCTGTCATAGCCTTTCTGGTTTGTGCGCTGGTAGTGCCGGGATCAATCACACTTATCGGTATGCTATTTTTCGGCAATCTTCTCAAAGAAAGCTGTGTCACCGAGCGCCTGGCGGTTACGGCACGTACCGCATTTATCGATATCGTCACAATACTGCTCGGTTTTGCCGTCGGAGCAAGTACTCAGGCTGTTCGAATGATTGAAATAAATGGTGTCGTTGTCAATAAGGGCTTTCTTACCAGAGATGCATTGATGATCTTCTTTCTCGGTGCATTCTCATTTTGTGTCGCAACATTCAGCGGCGTACTATTTGCCAAAATCATGAACCTTTTTCTGAAGGTAAAAATCAATCCGCTTGTAGGTGCAGCAGGCGTCTCGGCAGTGCCGGACTCAGCACGCGTGGTTCAGATGGTCGGTTTAAAAGAAGATCCCAACAATCACCTGCTCATGCATGCCATGGCACCGAATGTTGCAGGTGTTATCGGATCGGCAATTGCGGCAGGCGTGCTCTGGTCCGTACTGGTCAAGTAGAACCAACAACAGGAAACACCTGAATGAAATCAATACAAATAATCTGAATAGAGGTATCACCATGGCCGGAAAAAAAATCAAATTTATGTGTACAGCTTTTCGTGACGGGTTTCAATCGGCATTCGGCGCACGCGTGCTGACCAAAGACTTTCTTCCCGCTGTCGAAGCCGCTGTTGATGCCGGTATCGATTATTTCGAATCGGGCGGTGGCGCTCGCTTCCAGTCACTTTTCTTTTACTGCAATGAAAATGCGTTCGACATGATGGATTCTTTCCGCAAAGCCGCTCCCGAGGCAAATCTCCAAACCCTTGCCCGCGGCGTCAATGTCGTCGGACTGGATTCACAATCCCGGGATATTATCTCACTGCATGCAGAAATGTTCAAAAAACATGGCGTTACTACTATCCGCAATTTCGATGCACTCAACGATGTCAACAACCTGATTCACAGCGGACAATCAATTGTTGACGCCGGTCTCAAGCATCAGGTGTGCGTCACCCTCATGGAGCTTCCTCCCGGCTGCAGCGGTGCACACGACCCCGACTTCTACGAACGAACGCTCAAGGCTATCCTCGATGCCGATATCCCGTTCGACTCGGTTTGTTTCAAGGACGCATCCGGAACGTCTACACCGGCAAAAGTGCACGAAACCATGAAACGGGCCCGCAAACTGCTTCCCGAAGATTCCATCATTCACTTCCACACGCACGAAACGGCCGGTACCGGCGTTACCGCTTACAAAGCAGCCCTTGAAGGCGGGGCCGATCAGATTGACCTGTCGCTTGCTCCGTGCTCCGGCGGCACCTGTCAACCGGATGTACTGACCATGTGGCATGCACTGCGCGGTACCGATTTTGATCTTGATGTTGACATCAATAAAGTGCTCAAAGCCGAAGCCGTCTTCAAAGACTGTATGAAAGACTACTTCCTGCCCCCCGAAGCAACCAAAGTCGAGCCGCTTATTCCGTGGTCGCCCATGCCCGGAGGAGCCCTCACGGCAAACACCCAAATGCTGCGTGACAATAACCTGATGAACAAGTACGAAGAGATCATCGCCGCAATGGGTGAAGTGGTTCGAAAAGGCGGATTCGGCACCTCCGTTACTCCCGTCTCACAATTCTATTTCCAGCAGGCCTTCAATAATGTCATGTTTGGTCCCTGGGAAAAAATAGCGGACGGCTATGGCAAAATGGTCCTCGGCTACTTCGGCAAAACACCGGTCGAACCCGATCCCGATATCATCACCATCGCATCCGAACAGCTCGAACTCAAACCGACACATCGAATCGTTGTTGACATAAACGATGACAACCCTGAAAAGGGAATCGCATCGGCCAGAACAGCATTGCAGGAAGCCGGCCTCGAGGAAACCGATGAAAATATCTTCATCGCCGCAACCTGCAAGGAGAAAGGAATCAGCTTTCTGCTGGGCAAAGCGACGCTCGGTATCCGCAAGGTCGAAAAAGAAACCGCAAAGAAAGCTGCAGGCGCCGGGCATTACACGGTAACTGTTGACGATAATAATTACAGCGTCTCGATCGACGGCGACAAAGTTGTTGTTAACGGCAAATCCTACACGACCGCGATAGCCGAGGGAACCGTTCAGCCCGTTTCCACCTCATCCGGAGGCGGTGTGGAAGCCATTGCGCCTATGCCGGGCAAAGTTTTCAAGTTGCTGGCCAAAGTCGGCGACCAGGTACAGCAGGGCGATGCCGTTATGATCCTCGAAGCAATGAAGATGGAAAATGATGTGCCTTCGCCAATAACCGGCAAAATTACCGAGATTAGTGTTGCACAGAATCAGCAGGTGAATCAGGATGACGTTTTGTTCAAGGTGAGTTGAAGCGGCATACTGCCGGGATGAAATATGCCAAGCCTTCAGCCCTGCAATGTCGCCAATTTTATCCCCGCAACATCATGCAATCCCCGTCATGCCGAGCGGGACTATCCATCCACCCACCCATTCATCAATTCTCCCCCCTCATCCCATAGACAATCAACCGCCAGGGAAAGACAGCGTCGACTTTGGCAGAGAATTTACCGGCTTGATTAGAGAGAATATTTCTCAACTCGGCAACCCTGAAAGCTTTGCGAATCGAGAGCAAACCGTCCCGGAGCGTAAAGCTGTTGCGGAAGAATGTTCCCGCCAGGCACCAGAAAAAAAGGTATGCCGGCCGCGAGCGTTCGATATCATTCAGCACGAACCCATGCCTGACATTGCTGCCGACAAGTTGAACAAGCCCGGCGATTTCTGACTGCGGCAAGTGATGAAGCAGATGATTTGAAAATGCGTAATCGAAGGGAGACTTCCAAAGGGCAGGGTCCAAGATATCGCTCTCGACAATTTTAACTTCGGGGTAGCTGCGGCATGCTTCCCGTGCGTATTCGACGACACGGGGATCATTATCAACGCCGGTAACTTGCAGGGGCACTTGGTAGTACCTTGCCCGCATAACAAGCCAGCGCGAGAAATCCGCCCCCCCGCAGCCTAAATCTATGAGACGAAAACTACCTGCTCCCGGTGATGCATTGCGCATGTGGCGGAAAAAATGCCGCTCGGCAATCCATCTCGAACGTGTCAACAGTCTGTTTATGGTTTCAAATTGATCGAGTGTTTGAAAGAGGTGCGTTTTGCTTGTTGCCTGATCGTCCATTAATTCGGGCACAAAAATCCTTGTGCGCATGTCAGGCAGTATTTTTTCAAGCATCAAAACCATCCTGTCAATCAAAATAGATAATGTAGTAACCTGGTTTCCCCGCAAAGCCCGTCGTATGAACTTGAAGTTAAACGCCTATTCGCACTGTTCGTCGCCTCAGGAGACGCTACAGTATGCGCGCACACTTTTTGACGTCGTTGCCCTGAAGTACAACCTGGTGACCAGAATGCTTTCCTTCGGGCGCGACGCCGCCTGGAAGCGGTGGATGATCGGGCAGCTTCCAGCATTCGACCGCCCGGTTATTGCCGACCTGGCATGCGGGACGGGCGATTTGACCGGGTTGGCGCGCCGTCGCTATCCGCACGCGTCAATTATCGGGATTGATCTTTCCAGAGAAATGCTTGCCCGGGCGCGGCAGCGACCGGATGCGGGCTGGACGCGCTTTGTCACCTGCGATATGAGCCGCATCGGACTGAGAGGCGAGAGCTTCGATCTCATCACCGGGGGATACGCGCTGCGCAATGCACCCGACCTCGAACAGACTTTCGCAGAAATTGTGCGCCTGCTCAAAGCCGACGGCTATGCCGCTTTTCTGGACTTTTCAAAACCGCCGGAACGTCTGCGAGCAAAAGTACAGCTCGCCTTACTGGAGCTGTGGGGCAGTTTGTGGGGCATCGCGTTGCACGGCAATCGCCACGTGTACGGCTATATCGCACGCAGCCTGCGCCGATATCCACATCGTGAAAAAGTCGTATTACTGGCGCGCAGCCAGGGATTGCAACTCACAGCATCCCGCACGCTCTTTTTCGGATACATTGACTTATTCATCTGGCGCAAGGTAAATGCGCATGCGTGACCGCATCATTGCCGCCATCATCAGATACAGAAGGATTTCGGTCATCACCGGGATCCTTCTCACGGTTCTATCAGGAACGGGCATCATGCGCCTACGCGTCACCAACGAGCACACCGCCTTTTTTGGTCCGGAAAATGAGCGCTTGCAGGCCCAGCTTGCACTTGAACAATCCTACGGCAACAGCAGTTTCATCCTCCTGTGCATCGTGCCGGATTCGGGAACAGTTTTCGAACCGGAAGTCCTGCGCGCAATCGAAGCGGTGCGCGCACAGGCGGTAGCGATTCCTCACGCCCGGCACGCCGAGGCGCTCACCAGCTACGGCACGGTTTCCGCCGGACTCGGAGGAATACGCCTGCGCCCAATGTTTGACCCGAGCGACAGCCTAAATTCGGCCGATCGGGCGCGTATCGAGCGGCGAATCATGGCCGATCCCCTTGCGCTGCGCAAAATCGTGGCCCCGGACGCCGGGGCGGCGGGGGTGCAGATTTATTTCGCAAAGCAGGAAAGGGCATCCGACGCGTCAAGCGAAATTGCGCAGGCGGTTCACCGCCTCATGGCCGAGTTTGAACGCAACCATTCGGACATGTCGATTTACGCCACCGGCGGCTACCTGCTGGATGACGCGTTCGCGCAGGCAAGCTATCGAGACCTTCGCAGGTTGATGCCGCTCATGATAGTCATAATAGCGGCAATTCTCTGGTTCGTACTCACCGATCTCTCGGCCATGATTTCGGTTATGATCGTCATCGCGGCTTCATCACTGACAGCCATGGGAGCCGCCGGCTGGATGAGCGTTGTGCTGGCGCCGCCGTCGGCCATTGCGCCGATTATCATTGTTGCGGTGGGGATATCCGACAGCATACATCTCATGCTTGCATTTTTGCATGCATTCAGGGGTGAAGTTGACAAGCAGCAGGCGGTTGCGGCCGCGCTGAAGCAGGTATTCGCGCCGATAGTACTGACCACAATTACGACGGCAGCCGGTTTTCTCAGCCTGAATTTCAGCAGCGTTCCGCCATTTAGAGATCTGGGCAACATCGCCTTTATCGGCATTATTGCGGCATGTGCCTTTTCGCTTGCCTTTCTGCCGGCGATGATTCTCTTCCTGCCGGTCAATGCTGCCGGTCGGGAGCATAAACGCCGCACCATCATCGCCGCAACACTGTCCGGCTTTGTTCCTGGCCATCAGAGACTGCTGGTGATTGGTATGAGCATGGTGATGATCACCTGCTCGCTGGGGCTGATGCGCGTGGAGCTTAATGACCGGTTCATTGACTATTTCGATAGAGGCTTTGCCTTTCGCCGGCACGCGCAGATCATCCTCGACAGGCTTTCGGGACTCGATTATATCCAGTGCTCGTTCGGCATACCGCAGGATATGTCGCTGAGCGATACGGCCTACCTGAGCTTTCTGAACGATTTCGATCAATGGGTGCGCAAGCAGGAAAGTGTTGCCCACGCGGCCTCGCTGGTGCATGTTCTCAAGCTGGTCAATTTACAATTGCATGGGTATCGCGAAGGTGCGTATACGATTGCGCAGGACGGCATTGCACGGCGAATAATTGCGCGCAGCGTTGCGGGGCCGCACACATCTGCCGCAGCGGCGCGATTCATATCCCGCGACGCAACGGCAAGCCGGTTTATCCTGACGCTTGAGGATGTTTCCGCCAGACGCATGCGTCGACTCGAATCTGAAATGCTTGCCTGGCTGGAGGCACACGCGCCGCCGTTCATCTCGATTACTACCGGCAGCATATCACTCATGTTTGCCCACCTGTCGGAACGCAATATACGCAGCATGCTCTGGGGAATCGGCGCGTCGTTGCTTCTCATTGCCGTAATAATGGGGCTGCTGGGAAAATCCATCCGCTGGGGATTGCTCGGATTGACGCCGAATCTTTTGACAATCGCAACCTCTCTGGGTATTTGGGGACACATCGCCGGTGAAGCCGGAATTGCGATTTCGATTGTGATCGCTATTTGCCTAGGCATCATTGTGGATGATACAATCCATTTGATGCACGCATTCATTACCTCATGCCGAGAAAACCGGGGGGATGCCCAAAAAGCGCTGCGCACGGCCTTTGCCGCAACGGCGGACGCCATTTGCTTTACTTCGGCGATATTGACGGGCGGTTTTCTGGTACTGACGTTTTCGGGATTTCAGCCGACGGTGCGAATGGGGCTGCTCAGTGCGGTGACAATCGTGAGTGCGGTGATTATCGATCTGCTCTTCTTTTCGGTGCTGATGCTGAAGGCTAGCTGCTGCCTGGGCAGGAATCGTGAGTACGATTAAGCGCAACTGTTCGTCTCAGCCCCGGAAAAGCCAGGCATAGGCCGAGAGTCCTGCACCGAACGCAACCAGTATCCCCCACTCGCCTGCCGCGACACCATTGCCGAGAATACGCTCCATTTCGAATAGCACGGTTGGTGAGGACATATTACCGTGTTCCCGCAATATCTGCCGACTGATCTGCATATCAACATCCGACAAGTTGAGCCGTTCCTGCAAAATGCCCAATATCTTATCGCCTCCCGGATGGATCGCCCAGTGAGCAATATCCCCGACGGCAAGATTATTGCGTTTGACAAGATCATCGATAAGCCGCGGCACGACATCGGCAAGCAGCTTCGGCAGTCGCGGCGAAAGGCGATTATGCAGGCGACCGTTTTTATGTGTAAACCGCACGTCCTCACGGTATTCGGGCAGAAAGCGACTGATCGTATCAATCAACTCTATCCCAGCCGGCCGGTCCCAGACGACCGCGGCCGCCGCGCCGTCGCCAAAAAGCGCATTCGAGATGATCAAGGCGATATCATTGCCCATTTCAAAGGTGGCGCTGCAGATTTCGACCGAAACGCTTACGGCAATGCCGCCCGGTGTGCCGGCAACGAATTTTTGAGATGCTTGCAGGTTGGGTACGGCGCCCCCGCAACCGCTGCCCACAAAATCGTAGGCAAAGGTATCCTCCGGTAAATCAAGCGCTTCTATAAGATAGGTCGATATCCCGGGACAGATGTACCCGGTGCAGGTATTGACGTACACAGCATCGATATCTCGTCGATCAAGGCAGCAGCGCGCAAGTGCCCGCTCAATGGCCTCCCTGCTCAAGCGAACCGACCAGTCGGTAAAGCGGCGGATGCGCTCGTCGGGGTCCTCATTCTTGAATGTCAATAATTCGAGCGAATCAGCAGCCGAAGCATAGCGGGTTTCTATTGACGGGTGCGACAATACTTTATGCAGGACATCGAGCGAACGCGGCGTAAGCTCGTCTTTGTAGTAGCGGGCCATGAGCTTGTCGGCCTGTTTCTGGCTGACGGCAACGGGCGGCAATGCCGTTCCAACAGCAGCAAGTTTCGGGCGTGTTCCGCTGAAATCATTTACCTGCGTCATAGAGGCGAGTATCCTCGATTGCGTGGCGATGGGAGAAGCGAGACGAACGGTGCTGCATTATCCGCAATATATTTTTCTAAGGCGCATACCGTGCAGCCAGCAAACAAAAATAGTTTCAAACCTACCACAAGTGTCCGGGACTGAAATGAACACATTACCCCCGCGTGAAGAGATCCTCCGGCGAATACGCAAGGTCGTGCTCGATATTCTTTCCACCGACGAGGCAAAACTGTCCAATTCAAGTCGGTTCCAGGACGACCTCGGCGCCGATTCACTCGACATGGTCACCATGCTCATGGCGCTGGAAGACGAGTTCGGCCGCCAGATCTCCGACGAAGAAGCCGAGCAGTTGACGACCATCGATGCCACCGCCGACTTCATTGTGCAAAATTTCGACACCTTGCCGCTGCAGGAAAATCCCTGATGTCATGCCGGGTGGCAATTACCGGTATCGGCATGATTACTCCCCAGGGAAAGACAACGCGGCAAACCTGGTCGCGCTGTCTGCAGGCAGGCGACGTTGAGCAGCCGATTCCTCAGTCGTGGCGTTCCTACGCCGACTTCACTTCCACGATCTGGGCGCCGCTGCCGGAAATTGATTTTAGCGATTACAACATCACACGTATCGAAGTCATGCAGCAGGGCCCGGCCTCGCTCTTGATGCTTGCGGCAGTGCAAGAAGCCCTCCAGCAGGCGCGCCTGTCCCTCAGCATACGCAATGCCAAAAAAGGTCTCTACTCACTTGAAGGCATAAACGATTTGCGCACCGGCGTGTACGCGGGTACCGGCATCGGCAATATCGCCTCTTTTATCGAAAACCAGGCTTATCATTCACTTGCCAAGGTCAAGGAAACGCTCACCCGGCTGGAGTCTGGGCTCGCCGGCATCCCTTCTGCACAGACCGTCACGGCCAGTATTCCCGACATCATTAACTCGCTGGCAGTCCCGTTTCGGTTCAATCCGTTTGCCGTATCGATCATCATGCCGAATGCCTGTTCGAGCGTGTGCGGCATCAAGTATGGCATCCGGGGGCACAATCAAACCTATACCGGTGCCTGCGCCGCGGGAACCATTGCCATCGGCAACGCGTTCAACGCCATACGCAACGGTACCATCGATGTTGCCCTGGCCGGGGGGGTCGAGTATCTCTCGGATCGCTACGGCGGTTTGTTCAAGGGCTTCGACATCGCCAAAACGCTGGTTGCTTCCTGCGATAATCCGACCGCGGCAAATCGTCCGTTCGATGCCGACCGTTCGGGATTTCTCTTCAGTCAAGGCGGTACAGCCATGCTGGTGCTGGAAAACCTCGAGCATGCCCGCCGGCGCGACGCCAAACCGATTGCCGAGATTACCGGATTTGCCGAATCATTTGACGCCCACAATATTATGGTGATGGAGCCGTCCGGCGAGTCGATGTCGCGCATGATCGGCGCAGCCCTGCACCAGGCGGGAATCGATCCGCAGGATATCGACTATATCAACGCGCATGCTACCGGTACGCAGGTCAACGACGAAACCGAGTCTGCGCTAATCGAGCGAATGTTCGGAAACCGGCCGCTGGTCAACTCCACCAAATCGCTGATAGGTCATACACTCGGGGCCGGGGGCGCCATCGAAACGGCAATCACCGCGCTCAGCCTGCAAGATCAGACCACCCACATCTGCAAAAACCTGCACAGTCCCATCCGGGATTTGAACTTTGTGACGGACAGCAAATCGTACGAAATGGCACATGCTTTGAACCAATCCTTTGCATTCGGCGGGCATAATGCAGCATTGGTTTTGAAGAGATTTTCCGCTTAAGCAGCAATTTGTATCTAATTTTGCCGTATTATACCACAAATTCGATCGAATTCTGTAAAATTACGGCATAAAATCTATTGAATCATGATAAATCTACGCCATTTTATATTTATCCTGTTTTAGCCGGCGGGCAATCACCCGATAAACTCACCTTCCAGTTTCCTGGCAAGCCGCAGCGCCCTGATCTTGTAATCGGTATCGATATGCACCACCTTATCCGCCCACGACGAACAATAGTCGCAGGTGTCACATGCTGCAAGCGAGCATTTCCGTTTCATCAGCCCCTCGATAAATCCGCCAAGCGCCTTGTTATCGATGTAAACCGGTGCATGCTTTTTGCTGAAATCGCGGATCATGAGCATATCGGCGTAGCGCTTTAGATCGAGCATGGTGGCGGTTTTCATCATGTCGGGCCTGAACAGATAGCGTATCACCCGCAATCGCTGCCCGAATGAGGCGTGCTGGGTTCTGTTGATTTGAGCGACCGGTGCAACCAGCTCCCATAAATTGCCGTCAAACGATCGATCGGCATAGGCACGTACACGCTTGAGCACCAGATCGGCGGGTGAGCTGCGTTCGATGATTTTAAATGAGGTATAGCCCAGCTTTTCATAGTAGTGCAGATCTTCCGGCCTGATCCAGCATGAGCGCATAAAGTGAACCGGATGCAGCAGCCGTCGCGCCGAGCAGTGCAGGAAGCAATAATCGAATGCAAAGCCCCGCAGTGGATCGCGCCGGCGCGAGCTGTTGGAAAGCAGGTTCATATGGGTCAACTCATGCGTGCAGCCCTGTTGACATGCAGCATTGACAATCAGTTGCAGTGTGCAATCCACTGCCGACCGGATCGATTCGAGGACCTCGAAATTGCGATTAGCGGCAATTGAACTGACGCAAATCGTATCCGCCCCCATCTCCTCCCAACCGCGTGCTTTGACCGGCCCGTCAACAACCGCGAAAACGCCGACACGCACTTTGAGTTGTGGATAATGCTTCTTGACAAGCTTGATCAGAAAAGGTGCAGCAACGGTGACACTGTCTACATCGCAGGCAACAACATAATCAAGCAGGCCACGGATGCGCTTGCGTCCTCGGCGGCTTTGCTCCAGCCCGTTGAGCGTAGCTGCATTAAGCAAATAGTTGAATTCCATGCCGTGTGCATGCGCTTTTTTGATGGATGCTTTGAGTCTGCGTCGAGTGGTTGGCCGCAAAGTATACGTCGAACGTCCGCCGCCGATGATGTCACGATCGAGCTTGCCGTAAATTTCATGAACCTGTGGAATTTCCGCAAGCTGCCCAATCAGTTTTTCATCAAATGTGTAGCCGACGCTGAGGTTCATACTGACAGATTTTCCGGGTTCCTGTGAGCTCTAAATATAATGCTTCCCGGTTGCCACCCGGAAGGAGTCGCTTCGGCGCCGTTGCTCTTGCGAACGAGCTGAAATGCCTGCATCTGACGGATCGTTTCGCCGACATTTCTACCGACCGGCGGCGTGAGCACTTCGTAGCCCTGGATCACACCGTCCGGATCGATCAGAAACCTGCCGCGGGTCTCGGCGCCGGCGTCCTCATCGTAAATGCCGTACACCGAACCGACTTTTCCGCCGCCGTCCGAGAGCATGTGAAAGGGAATGCCGCGCTCAACCATTTTCGACAGCTCCCTATCATTCCACATTTTGTGCACAAAAATGCTGTCGACACTCATTGACAGCACTTCAACACCCAGCTTCTGCAATTCGGGATGTTTCTCTGCGACCGCAGAGACTTCCGTCGCTCACACAAAAGGGAAATCGCCGGATTTAATTGCGGGAAAGCTTGTGCTCTTTGCCGGTTTGAGAAAGTAATTATGAAAAATTTAGCATATCAAAACTTCTCATAATATATTCTACCCGCGCCTTTTTTTTCGAGCAGGGATGCGACATCGCGTACCATGGCAGGATTTCCCGAAATATAAAAATCGCTGCTATGAATATCATCGTCTAATTCATGCAACAAGCCGGTGACGCGCCCGAAATATGCTCCGTCGACCTGTTCTCCGCTGATGCACGGCATGACATCCAGGTGTAAATTACCGCCAAATTTTGCCGTATACCGCTCGATAAAATTATCTCGCCGATACCGGCAGCCGAAAAAAAGCGTCGCCCGCTGTTTGTCGGGCGCCGAGTCCAGCGTCTTAAGCATCGGCAGGAGTGGAGAGATTCCCGTTCCGGTAGCGCAAAAAACCTTGCGATTTGATGTGGGCCGAAGCGTAAAATCCCCGATCGGCAGGCGGATGGTACTGAATTCACCCATTTGCAGATTGTAAAAATAGTCTACATAGGCGCCGCCGAATTTTAAATCGATAATGAATCTTAGGCGAGTATCCTGGATATCGGCGATCGAATACGAACCGTAGTCAACATCCGAGTACATGATTTTCGCAAATTGTCCGGGCAGGAAGGCAACCGGTGCGGGTAAACGGTACACAAACTCATAAATACTCTTTGTCAATAAATTTTTCTCTACGAGCCGGGCGGAAACTTTATCGCCGACAGGAGAAAGCTTCTTAGTGACGGGCTTTAAGCGGAGTAATTTTTTCCGATTGAATCGATGCCTGATACGCGCGGCCGCGATAATTCTGAAAAGCCCCGCGCCGCCCAGGATTGAGCTTGCGGCGGCCAGGCCTCCCATCAATCCGCCGACGATACCAACCGAGCATACATCACTCCCGCTCAGATATAATCCTTGCAACGACGTTTCCGGTTTAAACGCGTTGGTACGGTAACGATGGGCGTCCGGCAGCAGACCATACATCGATCCTCCCGGACGGCCGGTGAAATGCTCAAGTGTCAATGGTGTCGACAGCTCGCGATAAATGACCAGACGTTTTAATCCCGGGATATATTTCTCTGCCAGATCCAGCAGCGAATCGCTGATCCTGCTTTTCAATGCGCAATAGTCATCATCCCGTTGCCGCCATCGCTGGTTTTTCCAGCGTTGAAAATGCCCGGAGTTGACCAGGGCGACAATCTCGACCGTATGGCGTTTGTCCTCTCCGCTTTTCAACGAAGGAAACGACACAAAGCATTTTCGGGGATTGCCCCCAATAAGCTCATCGGTCTGCCGGTCGATGTCGCTATGGTCAAGCGTCTCGCTGATCCAGACATTTTCACCGGTGATGCCGATTGTTTGTGGACTGTCTTTCAGCGCCAGGTAAAGCGCAACCGAACTGCAACCGTCGCTCACCCGGTCAAGGTGCGCAAACACCTTTGGGCGCAACGAATCAGGCAGCAGTTTATGAGCGGTGATCGAAATGCCCGCATTTGAAATGATACAGGGGGCATAATAGGTTTCGGTGCGTGCGTTCTGCAGGGCATGATTGATGACCCGGACACCCACGGCACGATTGTCCTGAATGATAATATCGGTTGCCTCTCGATTGATAAGTACCATGCCGCCTTGCTTTTCAATCACCTGCTCAATTGTCGAAGCAATTCGGGAGGAATAACCTTCGGGAAAATGGCCGCCTTGGAAGTAGTGCCGCATTACCATTGCATGAATCCCGAAAATGCCGACCTCCGGCGTTGCGCCGTAATCTCCCCAGCGCGCCGCGAGAACGGCACGAAGCTCTTGCTTGACCTTATACTTGTCAAACCACTGCTCAAGCGTCATGAGCGCAAGCTCATTTGCAAACAGGTTTAGCAACCGCAGGGCGTCACAAAGCGGATGCGGCAAAAAGCCGGCAAGAAAATGCCGTACCTGTCTCCTGTTGGCACGCACTACATCCCGGAAGTAGGCGTCTATCTGCCTCTTCTGATCTGGATATCGCTTAATCAGCAGGCGCTTGAATTCGCGTTTTTCTGAAGGTACCCCAAAGTCAATTCCTGGAAAAACAAACCTCTCGAAAGGATCCTTCATCTTATTCCATTTGATGCGTCCGTCGGTGATGTAATCGAAAAGTGCTTTCGGCAGATCTTCACCTTCCATACGCCCCACATAGTGGAGGCCGACATCCCATTTGTACCTCCCTCTGCTGAAGACATGCGTAAGACCGCCTATCTCGAAATGCTTTTCGAGAACAAGGACCCGCATCTTTTTGATTTTTGTCAACAATGCAGCAGCAGCAAGCCCACCGATACCCGATCCGATAACGATGGCGTCAAATGTATTCTCAGTTGGTGGCATGGATTACCTGCTGTCATTCGGCCGGGGATTGTATTCGTGCTATACCTGATCGAGGAATATAATATAACATAAAATCTCACTGCTTCAAAAAACGGGAATTGCATCCCGGGCGGTTTTGCCGGTTGAGCAAGAGCAACGGCATCCGGCGGGTGACATTCATGGCGACGGTACGGCAATGCCTGCGATATCTTTTCCGGAAGGACGCTGAAATATCCTGAGATCAAATTCAGGCACAATCGCCAGCAGGTGATCGAAAATATCAGCCTGCGCCGCCTCATAGTTAGCCCACACGATATCTTTGCAAAACACATATATCTGCAGCGGCAATCCGTGTTCAGTCGGATCCAGTTGACGAATCAGAAAAGTCATGTTCTGGTGAATCAGCGGATGGTGCTTGAGATATGCCGTTATGTATGCGCGTAGCGTGCCGACATTGGTCAGTCTTCGCTGATTGACCAGATCGGCAATGCCAATGTTGAGCTTCTGGTTATAGTCACCAACCTCCCGGCGTTTCGATTCGATGTAGTCGGCAATGTAGCGTATTTTCGCAAACCGCTCAAGCATCTCTTCATCACAAAAGCGTATGGTGCTCATGTCGATTAGCAGTGAGCGCATGATTCTCCGTCCGCCCGATTCGCGCATGCCCCGCCAGTTTTTAAACGAATCGGTGATCAACGCATACGTGGGCACCGTAGAAATGGTCTTATCCCAGTTTTTTACTTTTACCGTCGTCAGCGTGATATCGACGACATCACCGTCGGCGCCGTATTTGGGCATCTCGAGCCAGTCCCCGCGCGAAAGCATTTTGTTGGAGATAAGCTGGATACCGGCAACCAGGCCCAGAATGGCGTCCTTGAAAATCAGCATGATCACAGCCGTCATCGCACCAAGTCCGCTGACCAGGATCATTGGCGATTTGTCAAGAATTACCGAGATGACCAGCAGCAGGCTGAGAAAATACACAACGATCTTGATGACCTGCATGAATCCGGTAATCGGTATTTCACGGGAAACGTCGAAGGATTGGTAAATCTCAAGAAATGCATTGAGCAGCGAATCAAGCGCCAGCACACCCACAAAGATGATGTATGCAAAAGCAATTGCCTGCGCAACCTTTGCTCCCTGCACATAGCCGGCAAAAACAATCGGAACAGCGCCATAGATGATAATCGCCGGTGCAAGATGCGCCAGGTGCCGAAAGAACCGCTTTTCAA
This sequence comes from Chitinivibrionales bacterium, assembly GCA_014728295.1. Lineage (GTDB taxonomy): Bacteria > Fibrobacterota > Chitinivibrionia > Chitinivibrionales > WJKA01 > WJLW01. Next base: position 216,333 of record WJLW01000019.1, read on the forward strand.
CCAGCACGTCGTCCCAGGTGGTTTTGGTACGCGCCGTTATGCGCGGCAGCACTTTTTTAATAATGGACTTGCCGACGTAAAAAACGATAAAGCTGAGGAGTAACGAACCAAGCGCAATGCCGGTCCGCGTCAGCAAAGACGCAGACGATGTTGAAATACCGTTTTGTTGAAACCAGGTTGTTACATAGTCGACCATGTCAATATCCTCCGGTGAATTGCGAATGCGAATGGCGCCTGGGAAAATATTTTTGTAGTGCGCGCGGATGCAAATGGGGGAAGAGGCGGGATTTGCAAAGGCAGTGCCTTGGGCGCCAGGCTTTAGCGGCGTTTGGAATCTGCGTTGCGCAGGTCAAATGCGACATTCCAGTCAAGGCGCCAATCCTGCTCGAATCGAAGGCCTTCGATAAAGAGGTCGTGCATAATCATGGTGGATACTATGCCCGCAATTGCCATTTCATTCGTTTCGCTCACGTTCTCATCCCGGCGCCCCATCTCAAACAGTCGCTTGACTTTATTCACGTCAAACAATTCGCATTTTGCAAGCGTGCTTTCTTCCAGCAGATCGGCATACGGCACCCCCGCCACGAGCAGGGACTTAGCTATCGGCGCTCGATAAGGATGTTTGTTCCTGTTTGCAATGGATCGAGGGACGAAGCCGCCCAGCGCTTTTTTCAACAAATACTTTTCGTTCAATCCTAGAATTTTCCAGACATTCGGCACGCCAGCCATGAATTCGATGATGCGATAGTCAAGATATGGCAGACGGATCTCAAGTGAATTGGCCATAGCTACCCGATCCCCCTGCGATGACAGCAAGTAATTGCTGAGAAAAATTTGCGACTCCAGCCATTGCGCTTTTGAAAGTGTCGGCAAATTGCTGAAATCACCGGGCAGATAAGATGCCACGTCCTGTATGCAATTGCTCGAGTCAAGCTGTGACTTCACCTCACTCGACAAAAACATCCTGATGCGCTGCGTAGTATTCCAGCGAACCAGATGCGAGAACAGAGGATTGCCGAAGTCACTCATCCCCTGCCGGAAAAATGCCGGCATCGCTTTTCGAGCCGACTCATCCTTGAAGATATGCGGATAGAGCCGCTTCAACAGCAGCGGCCGTGCTGTTGAAGCGGGATTACGCGCCCAGAAGCGACGGACCAAAGCCTCACGAAAGATATTGTATCCGCCGAATATTTCATCGGCTCCTTCACCGGTGAGGACAACTTTTATGCCGTCTTCATGCACATGGCGCGACAGCAGAAGCAGGGGCACGGGCGCGGTACGCAACAACGGCTTTTCGGTATGCCAGATCGTTTCGAGAAAATGATCGGCAATCAGTTTGTTGGTTGCCGTGATTTGCGCGTGATCGGCGCCCAACGACACCAGCATCGTACGCTGAAACTCGCTTTCGTCAAACGCGCTATCTTCAAATCCAATCCCGTAGGTCTTGAGTTTTGCATTGAACCTGTTTTTGATTATTGAACTTACGCCTGATGAATCCAGTCCGCCGCTCAAATACGATCCTACCGTAACATCTGCACGCAAGCGTATTCTTACGGCATCCTGCAGCAGTTCTGAGGCCTGTTCCGCCAATGCGTCCGGATGTGCATCGCGAAACGAACTCTTCGCAGTAAAGGGCGTCGACCAATAGCATTGCTCTGTCGGCTTACCATCCTGAATCTTCAGAAAATGCCCCGGCTTTACCTCGAACACCCCCTTAAAAGCAGTCCGCCCCGGAAGGGTTGTCCAGAAAGTAAAGGTTTGATCCAGTGCGCCATAATCCAACTCCCGCTTGACGGCCGGATGCGCAAAGATGCCTTTAATTTCGGAAGCAAATACAATCTTCTCCCCCATCCGGTGCCAGTGCAACGGCCTGATGCCCATCCGGTCGCGCGCCAGAAAAAGTGACTTTTCATTTCGATTCCATATCCCAAGAGCAAACTGACCATTGAATCGCGTCAAACACTCCGCCCCCCACTCACGGTAACCATGCAATGCGACTTCAGTATCGGAGCCGGTGACAAATCGATACCCCAGCTTCCGCAATTCATCCCGCAATTCGATATAATTGAATATTTCCCCGTTGTAAACAATCCAGTGCGCTTCATCTCCGCTGTGCATCGGCTGCTTTCCACCGGCATGATCGATTATGCTTAACCGGGCATGGCCCAGCGCAACACAGTCGTCAAGGAATACCCCGCATTCGTCCGGCCCCCGGTGGCGCTGAACGGCAACCATGCGCTGCATTGTTCCATCGATGTCGGAAGAGAGTCCACGTGGTGAGTATATTCCTGCAATTCCACACATTGGTCAAAGGCCGTCCCGACTTAGTCGGGATCTTCGTTGCGAGAGAGATTAGTTGCCGATTCGGGCTGCGGCGCCGGATTGCCTTACTTTTACGTAGTTACTTTGCGTGTCAGGAAGGCGTCTATTTTGTCCAGGCTGTCGAGATTTTCGGGAAGAAGTTCTTCGTCTGCAATTTTGATTGAGGTCTCGGTTTCTATATAGGTAATAACTTCGAGAATGCCGGTTGAATCAATTATTCCGGACTCAAGAAAAGACGTATCATCCTGCAATGAGGAGTCGTCTCCAAAAAGAAATTTGTCAACAATGAATTCCCTGATTTTTGACTTATAGTCCATGCAACTCATTTCCTGAAAAGAATGTTTGCTTTTCTGGCAGTATCGATTAATTCGATGTTAAGACCATCCTGTGCGTAAACAAATGCAATATTTTTATTATCAAACGCTTCACCCGGCTGGGGCCTGGCCAGGATCCGTAAACTTTCGCTTTCCAGTCGGGCTATTTCTGCATCAAGGTTTTCTGTGCGAAAACAAAGGTGGTGCAAGCCGCCGCTGCGCTTTGCAAACAGAAAAACCGGTGATGAATCATCCGTAGGCTCAATCAACTTCACAATTGCCGAATTTTCCTTTTCCAAAAACACGACATTTACTTTTTGTCGCGTATTCGTTGTAATTTCCGTCAATTGATCATAGCCAAAAAGCCGTCGCCACTTCTCGATACCTTTATCCAGCGACGAAACGACAATGCCGATATGGTCAATTATCATATCTAATCTGCACCGTACATACTCTAATATTTCCTCCGCAATGTCAACCCCCATTTCCTTCGCAGATAAAACAACAGGTTTTCGACGAGATCGGATTCATGGTAGTCAACTTCAAACTTCTTCAAATTGAAATTTGTGTTCTTGCCTGATGATGAAAGCAAATCAAAGCAGTAGGTCTCAGGATCGTACTTTAGCGTTTGTCCGGTAACCAGTCTGCACTCTCGCTTTGCCGTGTCTAGCTCATGGCTGATGTTGCCGGACTCACAAAATCCGGTTATCATTTTTTCCAGCAAATCCTGCGGATCCTTTTTAGAGAATCGCAACAACTTTTCAAGGTCGAGAGACTGAAACGATTGTGCACTAAGCTGAAGCATCGTGTAGGATTTTACCTTTGATCCGACAATTACGCACGGATTTATTATGCAGTGAGATTCTATATGCGTGCCTGCCAATAATGATACATTCATTGCTATCCAGACAAAATCTTCAACGGTAACCGGCGCAAACTTTGCTGGATATCCCAAGGTAGTCGGCAAAAACGATCCATGTGTATAAATTGTTGTGCGTGGTCCAATTCCCGAATAGAATCCAAATGTCACGTTTTCTTCACAATGGACAAGAGAATGCGGACCAAAAAAACAATTATCTCCGGCAGCAAAAGCCTTTTCTCCTTTAACTTGTACCCCATTGCTGATTATCGTATTCGACCCTATTTTCAATTCCCCGACATTGATGTATACAAATGGCCGAATGTCGACATCGTTTCCAAGGCGCATTTTTGCGGCATATACATAGCTCAAGGGCGGCAGTTTGGTGTTATATCCGATTCTGTAGCCGCAAAGTCGGTATAGCAGGCAGGTAATATTGGAGGGAAGTAAGATACATAGCGCCGCAACAAGTTTTTTCAGCATGCAAAGAATTTCCTACTTGGTAGTGAAGCAACCGGCATTTATTCAAGGCTCTATGACATTCGCTCGCCATTTTCGACAATGAGTGCTTTGAGCATTTCCGTACTCCGCAATCTGTCAAGCTTTCCATTGATGTTTTTCGGCAAAGACTTAACTAATATAGTTTTTTCTGGAACTTTGAATTTCGGCAACTGGGATGCCAGCTTCTTTCTAATATTCTCTTCAGAAATATCAGGAGTTACCGCCACGGCGATTGCTGCCAGCATTTTACCCTTTAAGGCGTCATGCAGGCCCGCTACAACCACATCAACCAGCAAATCTGTAGCAAGCAATGCATCCTCAATTTCCTGCGGATCGATGCGATGCCCGCCAACCTTGAGCTGATTGTCTTTACGTCCGACAAGGAAAATGAATCCTTCCTCGTCTTCATATCCCATATCGCCGGTGTGATAGCCGTCTTTATCAAGGGCCTTGTGCGTAGCTTCCTCGTTTCGCCAATATCCCTGCATGATGTTTTTGCCTTGTGCAACCACCTCGCCGACTTTGCCTTGAGCGACTGGTTGTCCGCCAGGGTTCAGTATCTTTAACTTGACGCCGGGTATGGCTTTTCCAATAGATCGCATCTTGTCACTAAAGCGAGATGGATCCAGATAGGAAAGACGTGCCGATGCCTCTGTTGCACCATACATAACGACAATTTCTGTGTGCGACGGCAAAAGCTTTCGAAGCTTCAATTTCAGATGATCCGCCATATGCCCGCCGGCCTGTGACACATACCGCAAAGCAGGAAGTTTATCTTTATATTGCGCAAGCGGAGAACGATAAATCAAATGCGCGAATGTCGCCGGTACGCCCGAAAAAGCAGTCACTCTCTCTTCCGCCATTTGCTTGATTACCCCTGCCGTAAACGCGAACTTGTTGTTGATAACAATCGAACCCCCTGCAGCAAAATGCGTGTTGAGCAGGGATTTTCCCATTACATACGAGTATGGCAGCACGCACATTTGTCGATCTGCATTAGTCAATTTTAAATAGTTACCTATTGAAACTACATTATCGACAATATTCGCATGCGACAACATCACGCCTTTCGGCCGGCTTGTGGACCCTGAGGTGAAAATCAGATTTGCAACCTGGTATTCATCTATATCACATTGCGGATTAGTGTCGTCTGTGCTGTGGGCAATAGCCGCCCATTCATGCTTGCCACAGGTAAATCGGTCGAAGAGCAACGGCTTTTTGATGACCACAACAGGTAGCTGTATGCCGCGTTCCTGTATCTCAAGCAGCGTCTTTTCTGCTGGTGTAGACGCAATTATTGCAAATGGTTCAGTCGATTGAATCACCGGTTGCAACGTATCGGTTTTGCTGTCACGGTGCAATGGAACGGCATTGCCGCCTGCTTTGAGAATACCATAATACGCAGCGACGTACTCCAGTGAATTTTCCATGGCCACAATCACCCGGTCCCCGCGACCTATGCCACTTCCAACCAAAAAGTGAGCAAATTTATTGGCCAATACATTTACTTTAGAATAGCAATATCGAACATTTTCATGAATAAGCGCCGTCTTTGCAGGATAATGCTCTGCCGATCGTTCGAGAAAGTGGTGAATGTAAACAAACTGGTTATGCATGCTCGGGCTTTCGATAATGCATTTTTACTGCGATTCATAATATGAATATAAGAACACAGGTACCCATGCGAAGAGAATATAAAAATTAAAGCCCTACCGTCACATTTAGTAATTTAAAATAATGTTTTGGAAATGACAAGGCGCAGGAGGATTCGGAAGGCGCCCCGGCTTAATCGGAGTTGCACTTCCGTAAATAGTGAAATCACTATTTTCTGTACCCGTCGGTGTTGCGCTGCAGCCAGCATCACGCCAGGCCGGATCGAAACAGCAGGTACTTCACAAACGTCTTCTTCGTAAAGCTCCAGTCGATTTCCCCGCGAACAACCAGTTCATCATCATTTTGCAGTTTCCGGGCTTTATGATCGTATGATTTAATATCAACAAACGCTTCATCCAGCGTCATGCCACTTTCGTCGGCGCAGCCCTTGAGATCGGCATAAAAGGGGCCGGATTTGAAGTCGGGGTTGTGTTTTTTGATGCCGGAATTTGGATAGAGAATATATTTGGCGGTGTGATAATCCATAGCAACGGGATCGGGACTCATGAGTACGCATTTCGTCCGGGCAACGGGCGGATCTATTCGATCCACTACCCCGATATATTCTGCCGTAACGAAGTTCAAAAACGGGTTGCGTATCGTGCGCAGGAACATACCCACCTCCCTGCCCATCATGCCCGGAGTCGGTCCCTTTGCCCACTTGTCAAATGGAAACGAATGAAAATTGTAATAATTGTCGGTCATAATGCCGCCATTATGAGGATCGGGGCCGCCACTCAGGTCGACAACGCCGAAATAATTTTTCACAGCACTGGTCGGGCCACAATATTCGCTGTGATGATTCAATGCAGCACAATTGATATATTTAAACTCTCTTTCGCTGAATTTCCCATTTTCCCAAACCCCATGTTTATAGTCAACAATTGCGCCGCGTCCGGTTTTAAATACGGGGTAGCTCATAATTACTTCCCGAAAAAGCTCTCCCTCCCGATTGTTTCCCATTTTCAGCAATGGCACTCCATTTTTGCCGTCGCACATGACATATCCCGGACCATCTTCGGGTTTGGTTACTTTTTTCGAACCGCCATCAACATCAATCCAGTGGACAACTGCGAATTGATCACCATATCTCTTTTTGAGGCTGTTTGATAATTCGGTATAATTGTAAACTCCATCGATGTCTGAATTTCGCTCAAACCCTTTTTTCCAACCGGCATATTCCCAGGGCTTGCTTCCGCGGTGATTATTCTCCACAAAAACTATGTCACCCGAAAAACCGCCCGTACGATTCATTATCGCATCGACAAATGCTTCGACAGCGGCCAGGTTCGGACTGCCCTGGTTCCACTGTTGACAATTGGGCTTGATAGCAATCACGTCATCCCGGCCAAAGAGATGCTCTACGCCGCCCATGAGTTCCAGCGTTTTGGCGACATTTTCCTGCGGTGAACCGCTCACCGAACGATAGATAGTGGACTTTGTCCCCTTTTTGGGCGTACGCTTGACATGTTTGTTCACGTTACTGCATCCTATCAGACCAAGCCCGGTTGCCAGCGCGGCAAGCTGCTGATTGAATTGTCGTCTGGTTGGCATGGGAGGACCTTTCGTTCATATATATCCTTTTGCGAAAAATAATTCAGGTTGGGGCGATGGGGTGATGGTTCCACAGGGTGGGACGGAACCTGCACGACGTCGCAAAGGTAAAATTAGAGAAATTACAGGGCTGAAGGCCTGAACATATCTGCCCGGGCTCGAATGCCTACAAACACATCCCAAGCCCCGAAGGGTGAGATATTCCGCCCCGAAAGCAAAGTAGATTCCCGTTTTCATGGGAATGACATTATTATTGTCATACCCGGCCTGATCGGGTATCCACCACTACCGTATAACATAGCCTCACACAAAAGCATCAATCAGCGATTAGAATATGCGCACGGCGTTAAAGAGCACAATACATTTGTCCAACGCATGTCCAACGCAAAATCGGCAACAAGATTTCCTAAACCCAACTAATATGCTTGACATGATATGCCATAATGATAACATTTAGGTTGAACGGTTAAATAGCCTGAAAAGTGCTTATTAGGAATTGCCTGGATCAGGCTATCACTGTATTTAGTAATTTAACCGCTTAATCGACAGGTGCTTATTATGAATAAATGGATGCTTTTTTTGGCAATCTTTGCCACATCAATTAGTTTAAGCGCTAAAATCTCGAGGCTGAGCGCGGGTGATACGCTTTTCGGCTACTCTTGGTACCAAAAAGATTTGTCGCGCAAAGAGATCTATTATAACAATGATGCCGTCATTGTTGACAGTGTAGACACGACCACGGGCACTTCATCGATTACTTTTAAAATCGATGCTGATAAACACTGGCTGACCAGAGTCCTGTTTAAGAACACCGTTACGATTAGCGTCTTCATTTCTGAAACCAAACCATCTCAGGTTGTCGATTGTTCGAAAAAATTCGATACTATGGCCTGGATTTACCGGGCGATAGTAACAATCAATTCAAAAGAGTATGTCACGCGGTTCTGCCTTCCGCTGCTTGACTCAAATGAAATATTTGACGCCAACGATTTTTTCGAATGCCGTCTCAATTCGTCAATGAAGCTGCGCGTTGTAGCTGAAGACCGGAATTGTCTGCTCGGCACGTTTTACCACATGACCAATGGCATCGTCGACAGCATGGCAACCGGCAACTGGTTTTGCATGGATATCGACAGCAAGCTTTCCCCGCTGGGCATTACCTACCTTTACGGATCGGAAGGCGAGCATAAGCTGATTTCGCAATACCTTCAGTTCAGCCAGGCCGGTTTCTCCGACCACTCGATGTTTGGATTCAAATTCAGTTCATTCGCCAAAAAGAAGCACACTACGAAAGCAAAGAAACCGGCAATGTTGACACTGGACAAACTCGAAGAGCTGAAGTTTGACATGTACAACCTAGCCGGCCGCAAAATCGGCACCTACAGCCGTGCCGTCGAACAGCATATCGCCGCTAAGATGGTTATTTTCAGAAATGAATACAAGACTTTGAAGAAATTGCTGCTGCGCTAACGCTTCGGCGGACACAGAGGAATGTGTCGATTCGTGCAAAGCGCCGCGCTGCATAGCACACACCCGCCGATCAGGGCGCCATTTCCTTTACACCAATCAAGAGCGCACCTACCTCACATCCCACATCAGCCGCCACCCGCCGGCGTTCTCGCTGGTGTTGTCTTGCGAGGTATGGAGATCAGACTTGATGCCACCGGCCGAAACAGAGCGCACGGCAAAGTAAAACAGCGATGCATTTGATTTTATATCACTTCGATCAACCGCAACATGCGGACTGTCGCCAACCGGGATATCCGATTTGACAACCTGCCACGAAGAATCACCTTCTATCCGATAGAGTAGTTCATACGAAACTACCTCACCGGCATTTGAATCGGGCGGATCCCATTCAAAGGTTATCGTGCTGTCGTTGCTTTGTTCAAGAAAGGTTGTTTTGTCAAGTTTGTCGATTACCTCTTCTTTCTGGCCGCAATGCCAGAGCACGATTGCCGTCGTCACTACAAGGCTCACTCCCACCCATGCTTGCTTATACATACTTCCCTCCAATGTGGTTGAGGTGGTACGGAGTATATTTTTTATTTGTGAGTTGTCTTTGTAAGGAATCTAATTCATGGCAGCCTGCTCAACTTTCACAACTCCTGCCAGTATCGTATCATATTTGAAGCCAATGTTCCAGTCTTTAATCACCCGGAAACGATGCACTTGGCGGGATCGGCCTTTTGCCGAGGCGTTCCCAATTGGCGAGCTCATCGCGTCATGCCGTAGTCACTCTCTTGACAGGAATTGCAGGAATTGAAGGATAAGACTCGCAGGATTATCGACAAAGTAAATTACCCGAAATTCGTCATCGAACTGACCGTGTTTGTGTTTCTGGCGACCTGTTTCTTCGGGCTCAAACCAAAGGGATTCAGATTAGTCAACAAAGCCGTCATACTTGAGAATCCATCTCGCCTGGCATTTCAGGGTATCGGAATGGCTTACAGCCGTGATGACTTGTCCGCGCTTGACCTAAAGGATAGCGTTGCGATTACACTTGATGTTAAATCGCGCGGCTTTCATAGAAAAGTCGGCAGCATCTTCTCGATACTCGCAGATGACAATAGTCCAAAATTACAGCTTGTACAATGGCATTCCATGCTGGTTATTCACATGCTTAAGGAGAATAAATCTCTGAAAGCCGGCGCAGACAACATTCTGATCAAAGATTCGGTACGAACTATTACTCTTGCCGGCACGCGCAATTTCACCAGCATTTACCTGAACGACTCGTTATGCACCACCAGAAAGAACTTGACATTGCTGGATCAAGAAGGAAAACTCTCCGGAAAGCTGCTTATCGGCAACTCCGCCCTGGGCGATAACACATTTCGTGGAGAGATTTATCGCATCCGCATCGACAACCACATTCAATCAAAATATCCACCGAAAGCACTGTATTCATTTGCTCGGGTGCGAAAAAAAGTCATTCACAATGAAGCCGGTAAAGAGTTTCCCTTGATATTGCCGGAGCTGTTCAAAGCAAAGCGTCTGATATTCTTCAACTTTTCTCCTCTGCGCTTTAAGTACACTATTTCGTATATCAGCGATATCGTAATCAATTTTTTCGGTTTTTTTCCTTTCGGATTTTGCATGTATCTGCTGTTTTCATTGCTTGGCGTGCGTCCCGAATGGCAATTGCTGCTGCTAGCCACTTCAGCTTCACTGGGGAGCAGCATGATGTTCGAATTTGTGCAAGCATTCTTGCCGACCAGATCGTCGCAATTGATAGACGTTGCATTGAATATGATCGGTGGGGGGTGTGGAGCAATTTTGGGCCAGATGGTAGCATCCGGAGGGCAGAAGTGCAGAGGGCAGAAGTAAGTTGTCAGACCGCCGGGGTGACTGAGAGATACCGGTTTGGATATTGGTGACCGCAATGATACAATATTAATACATCGGCGTACCTTTAAGAGAGTGAATTATATTACAGTTATCTACAGAACTATTCGTGCCCGGATACTTTCACGCGATCAGAGATAACATAACGTTCTCGATAAGAAGTAAATGACCATGCACGTCGCCTTCTTTGCGAAATCGAAATGGCTGATGCACGGAGTTGGTGTATTGTTCGTTATGTGTGCGGCGCTTCATGTCGATGCAGCCAGATCGCAAGTAAATATCGCACCATTCAATACTTTCTTCTGGACACGGGCGGGCGGTTCGACCACCGGCATGGGATACTTCGGAATCACCAGCATATCCGACTCGTCAACGCAAGGCGGCAACCTCACCTATTCGGCACTCATGGAATTGCACAACTGCGCCTGGTGGCAACAGCTTTTCGGCAACACCTCGACAAACATAAGCATCGTGCTCTCAACGACCAAGCCGGATTCGATACAGATGTGCGACTCACGATTTGAAAATGTTGCCTGGCTTTCGCAGATCACGAATAATGCCACAACCACGCCATACCGGGTCAGATTCTATTTCCCCATTCTGCCGGCCGGGCAATTGTACAGCAGATACGATTACTTCACTATCCTGCACAATGATACCACGTATCTCAATTTCTACTCCGTTTCAGACAGCGTCATGATCGGCAGCTTTGTCGACAGCCGCAGTACGGGACGCAGAGGTACGGTCTTCTACGCCAAAAATGCCGTCGTACTCACCACGACAGACAACAACCCTTTGCGCATAAAAAATATTCGCATCAATGGTTCGGCCGAGCCCTTCATGTCGGCATTTTTGCATTTTTCACTGGCAAATCTGAAAAGCAATGCTGATTATTACGGAATTGACATATCAGATACCTCAATCAACATCGATCCGATCGGCATTTCGAACATATCCATAGACGGTGCTCCAAGTCTGATCGCCGATACAACCTATCGCATCGAATGGTCGCTGACAAATGCGAGCGAAGTTGCACAGTGCTCGCTGTATGTGTCATTTGACGCCGGAACAAAATGGATCGCAGCCGGACGGACAAGCGACAGCGCTACCTCATTTAACTGGACGGCGCCGCGCATCGACAGTTCGTTCTGCCGCATCAAGGTCAAGGCACTCGGAGCTTCCGGGCAACGCAGCGAAGCAGAATCAAGTCAATTCTCGATAACGATTCCGGGTGTTTTCGTTTTGAGCGCCACACCGCTCTCCAATAACAGTATTGCACTCGAATGGGATCCCGCACACTTGGCGCACCTTCTGCCGTCAAGCCTGGCTGTTGCTTACCGGCAGGGCAGTCCGGCCGCCACGTGGAGCAGTGCCGTCGACAATGTTACGTACGATCTCCAATCCAGCGCGGATACAATTACCGGGCTTGCATCGGGTTTTAGGTATTATTTCTCTCTGTTCGTTGCTGACAGCCGGGGCAATTACAGCCTCGCGCCCGGCTACGCGATCGACTCAGCATTTACGGGCGATAAAACGCCGCCGCAGAACGCCTGGTTGCTCACCGTGGCCCCACTCGATCAAACGACCATTCAACTGACCTGGTCACCCGGCGGGCAAATTGACGATGTAGACAGTATTGCCATACTGTACAACAACTTTCACTACCCGCTGTCGATTGCCGACGCCTCATCGCAGCACGTTGACACCTATGTTCCGGCACGACGCGAAGATACCCTCGCCGGCCTTCAATCCGGAGAAACCTATTTCTTCGCCCTGTTCGCAGCGGATTCGGCCGGCAACTGGTCGGATGCCCCGACAAATGCACAGGCACTTGTCCGCCCGGGCGCTTCCACCGGCGAGGCATTTACCCTGCTTGGCAGCGATACGGTCAGCGCATTGAGCGCTGACGTCCGCCTGAGCTCACAGCCGCCGCTCGCAAGCCCGTACCAGGATACGCTCGATGCCTGGAATGGTCCGCAAACCAAAGTAGGATTCATCGATATCGGTCCCGGCTTTGCTTTTCGAAACGGCAACCTGTCTGCGCCGGTTAAGCTTTCCGTAAGCATCACCTACGGTACGATTCCGCCCGCGTACCTGCCCACAGACCTGAGGGTGTACCGCTACAATATTCATACCGGAAAGTGGCGGATTGCCCGGGACGCGCCGCTCATCAATACCACAGCCGGATCGTTGACTATTTCGACAAGCGATATCAGTCTGCCGTTTAAAATTATGATCGATACGACCAGTCCGGTGGTGACGGCACAACTGAGCGGGGCAGCGTACTTCACCACAGCAGAGCGCATTGTGGATACATTTGAGGTAACCGACAATGTCGAGAATCCGCAGGTTAGGTTGCTCGCCGGGCCGGGCGACAGGGGATACAGCGATGTGTCTGTTTATAGTGCACCGGGCATCTCCGCAGGAACGTGGACAACGTCAATTCCACCCTATGTAGCCGATCAGTGCAGCGGCTTGCGGGGGCTTGTTATAATCAGCGACGGGCGCAATGCCGATACCGTCAATGTATCCCGCAGCATTCGCCGCAGTAACGCCAATTGTGACGACACACTCGCCCCGGCGCAAAGCTGGACGCCGCTTTTCGTCACGGCACAACCGGATAACCCCCATCTTGCGGCGGCACTCTCCGGCAACGCAACAACCACCGATCCATTCGACTACAACCGTAAAAACGAGCGCATCATTCAATGGTTGCCTGCACAATTCGGCAATGGCGAACCTGTTGACTGGGTAGAGTATTCACCGGATCGCGATTCACTGTTTAGCCTTGCACCGGGCAAGCTGTTCTGGCTTAAAACGAAGCACAACCGGACTATCAATTACGGTAATGCGGTCACTCCCAGCCTGAAAGATACCTTTGCGATCGCGCTCAACCGGGGCGAATGGACCGACTTCTCGATCCCGTTTGCCTTCAGCACCTATCTCGGCGAAATCCTCTCTGCAACCCGGGCGCTTCATGGTGGTGACGTCGATTCGCTTGAGTTGTATGCCTGGCAAAAAAGCGGCAAACAATTCCGTACCGAGCCCATTTACTTAAGCGGTGTTGCCGGCCGCGACAATCCGCTTGATATTATCCCTGGCGCCTCGGCCTATTCGGTTTACAATCCATTGCAAAAGTCAATTGCCTTGCGGATCCCGCCGTCCAATACACTCACGACCTCACCGGCCGGACTCATGGGCAAAAAAGCTGCAGACGTCGCCTGGAGTGTTCGCATCGGGATACAAAAAAGCGACAATGAGACACTGCCGCCGATCTATTGTGCATCCCGTCCGAACAATCAACCGCCTCGTTTCTACCGTATGCCGCCGGGTTTCGAATCGATCAACAGCGGCATCCATATCGCCGGCAGCAAACAGCTCTTCGGACACGCGGCCAGCGGTGATGTGAGCGACGGCGGCGAACATTTCGAAATACGCAGCCACAATGAGTCGAACGCAACTCAAAGCGTGACCTATGCTATCGAAGAACTCAACAACCTCCCGCCGGACATGCAGGCGGCCCTGTATGCGCGCTCCGCGTCAGTCAAGCAGATGGTCCAGCAGGAAATGCGCCTGACGCTGCAGCCACATGCGCAAGCCGCCAACTACCTGGTGGTTGGTAATGCCGAATACCTCAACAGCTTCGACCGTTTCTTTTTCGCTAAACCGACGTTGCTGGCCACGACAAAGCACCGGTTCATTAAACTGGCGTTTTCTCTGCCGCCCGACGCACTATCTGTACGATTCTTGATTTTCGATCTCAAAGGACGCCTGGTCCGGAGCAAAGACTTGCATCGCCGCAGCCGCTCCCCCACCGGTGTACTCATGTGGAACGCGTCAATTGCCCGGGGCAACTACATAGTCGAAATGCAAATCGGCGGTGCGACACAAACGCAAAGCCACGTTCTCAGGCAAAGGCTTGTCTATGTTTACTAACGCAATCAGCACGGCATGGCTTATGCTTTGCATCCTGCTTGCCTGTCCGATTCACAGCAACGCGCAAAAGCTGCTGGCAGTGCTCGATCTCGATGCAGACGGCAAGATTTCAAAGGACATCTGCAACGAAATTGCCGATAAAATCAGCGAGCAAGCAAAGACGGATACGCGTTTCACCGTCTATGACCGCAGCATGTACCCGTATCTTTTCTCCAGTCTCGACATTGACAATATCGACACCTGTTCCCAGCCGAAGTGCCTGACCGAAATCGGCAATTTGATCGGCGCCAACATTGTCGTCGGCGGCACCATCGAGCAGGCACGTCGGCAATTTCATGTTTACCTGATGATGGTCGATGCAGCAACCGGCATGATCACCGGCAATGCCGATTTCACCATTGACCCAACCAAAACCGGCACCCGCGATCTGACCATAGCGGTAAACGCCCTGCTCAATGCCTACGGCACACGCACGCCGGAGAAATTCAAAGTCCGCACGAAAAAGGAAAAGGGGTTTTTCCGAAAACCGCTGGTGTGGGTCAATATCGGGGTAATCGGAGCAGCAGGCGCCGCAGCAGCAGTTTATTTTGCGTTGGAAGGATCAGGCGAACAAGACGGGAAGCTGTCGATGGATGATGCCCCCTTGCGCGTGCGCTAGCCGTCGCTTCTTTTCGCCATACCGTCCCATCGTCTTACCTCTCCCACCTCAGCCGCCATCCCCCACTCGCATACTCACTACTATCCGACGAAAAATGAAAATCCGATTTTATCCCGCTTGCAGCAACTGAGCGAACGGCGAAGAGGAACATCTTCCGAGCCGTATCGATATCGCTGTAGTAAACCGTTGCTTCGGGTTCGGTAGTTGCGGCAATGCTGTCATTCAGCAGCGCCCAGCCGGAGTCGGCGTCGGCGCGGTAGAAAAGCTGGTAATGGTCTACCAGCTCGGACTCCTGATCGGGCGGATCCCAGGCAAGCACCAGTGAATCGGCTCGCCAGATCTCGACATGAAACGTATCGGTAATGCCCGGCTTGTCTCCACCGGCCTGTTCGTCCTGCCCGCAGGCTAGCAGCAGCGCAAAGGCAAGCATCAGCAGGGCAAACATGCAGGCTTTGAGTGTTTTCATGCGAAGACTCTTGCGGCTGGAGAAGTAGGTATTTGTTAAATATAGTGCATTAATGTGCAGCATGGGTGCACTCTATCTTAACAGGTAGTCGGAAAAAAGCATGTGTAAAGAAAGTGTGCAAAAAAGGCGCCCCGAAATAGTAGTGAACATTCGAATTCAATTATTTGATTAATTCCATCGCTTGGTCCGCGATTCTGTGTTCAGTGTGCTTGTGCACCTTTTATTCCTCGTAAACTCGTATATCGCCCCCGCATCTGATGTGTAGAGCTCTATGGCGTTTCTTTTGAGCCACCGATACAATGGTTCATCTTCTTTGCCTTCGTATAGCTCAACAAAATAATCGGCGCCCTGACTAACATACTCCTTTATTCTTGCTATTCCCCGTGCATCGGCGGGTAGCGGCCAGCCACTGATATCCGCAAGATAAAATACCCGTGGATCTTCATAATTATTTACTCGATTGCCCCATGAACGACGCTCACGTTCAGCGGCAACACTTCGCACAATCGCTAAGCTATTTTGTTTTTTAAGTCGGGCTAGCTTATTACCGAGTTCGGTAACCTCCACGTGGTAGTGAAAAGTGCCGGGATTGACCTTTGCATAGAGATGCATCGAATATGATAGCGCTAATGCGAGCATAGAAAGTAAGGGAAAAACAGTCCCGAGGCGATGCTTTCCAATTTTTTTTGAAAAATGCTCGACGGCGGAGGCCGTCAACCAGGCTGCAAATACTACCGAAAAGATATAGTAATGCGGCCCAAAGCCGCGATTAACCGTATAGCGCATGGAAATCAATATTACAATGGCATTGCCAACCAGAAAAACCCATTCAAGATAAGTAAATCGCTTTTGAATAATGAGATACAGAACCGAAATTACGCCAAAAGGTCCCAGGCCCCAAACAGCAGTCATATAGGCCAGCTTTGGATAATGCATAAAATAAAGAAGGCCCTGAAGCGACGGAAACTTACTTTCTCCGCCAATTACACCGAATGTATTGCCGTAATTTAAATACAATGTATATGAAAAAGCCATATACAAGCCCACCACCGTTACAATTATCAACCAGGAAACCCAGATTTTCCAGGATTTCAGCAACCCACGATGACCGGCTGCGAGGACCAGAAATTGAATTATTCCAATATTGAGTGCAAGCGGCTTTACCAGGCCGGCTAAAGTGGAAAATGCAACACATAAGACAAGCCAGATATTCCTTTTTTCAGATACATATTTGAAAAAAGCGTACAAGCCTAAAGTGTAGAAAAGGATACACAAGCTGTCGGGCATTACCGAACTCGACAAATGTACCGCCCCATTGCTTGTCAGAAATGCTAGCGCACCGAAGAGAGCTGCAAATTGATTTTCAAAATGGTGCTTCAGTAATAGATAAATCACCCATGACGCTGCCAGAATTGCCAGCAGACTTAACGCCTGACCCGGCCAGACCGCTTCCCCCGTATTTTTCAGTATTTGCGCGATTGCGAAGGTATACAATTGAAACTCACACTCAACATATCCGGTGCCAGCCCCCCCCCAATTGATTTGAGGATAGAGAATATTCTGTCCGGACTTCACGAAATTTCGGGCAATAGTCTGGGTATCACTCTGGCGCCAGCCCATCCAGTCGTTTGTAATTTTATCGGGCATGGCAATAAAAATCTGCAGAAGCAGCCAGACAATACTGAATACCATTGCGATTTTTTTCATCTTTGTGTTGTCGTCCGAATTATTAAGATCTCAGAAACTGCACAGGTGTACTATTGAGCATGCGCCTTCTCAAGCCATATTTCCCGCCAATACGCAAATTCCAAACCCTTCAGTTTCCAGGCAACAGTCTACAAATCGGCCAGAGCGATGACGCCAATAAAATTGGCAGTTCCCTTTAATTTGATGCGATTTGAATGCACTATCTCATATCCTGCCTCATGCAACAGGTGTGGATAGTTGTGAGAAAAGGAAAACTCCCGGCCGTATTTGCGGGAACTGATATCTGTTGCAAAATCATGGGTAGGGCTGACCGGTTCGATAAGCACAACCAGTGCCGGTCTCAGATTTTTAGATATATGGCCAAAAAGCGCCGCTAGGCTATTTGCAGGGAAATATTCCAATACTCCGCGATGGCTGAAAAAAAGTGTATTCGGCATTGCGCATTTCATTACCCACTTCTCTGCATCTGTGGCAATCCAGGTAAATTCTTCCGCGTCGAACCTCTGCTTGCACTTTCGAATTGTATCGGGACTGAGATCGAGACCGATGCATTTTGACAAACATGGCAATTGCTTTGAAGCATATTCAAGGAATAGTCCATTGCCTGAACCGATTTCTACCCCAGTTCTCATT
>WJLW01000020.1 GCA_014728295.1 Chitinivibrionales bacterium
CAACGTCGGATTCACATAAATCTGACCATCGGTGATGGAGATAAGGTTGGTGGGGATATAAGCCGAAACGTTCTGCGCCTGCGTCTCAACGATGGGCAGTGCAGTCAGCGAGCCGCCGCCGGCATCGTCGCGCAGATGGGTAGCGCGCTCGAGCATGCGTGAATGGATGTAGAATATATCCCCCGGGTAGGCTTCACGAGCAGGAGGACGCCGCAGCAGCAGTGAAATTTCACGATATGCTCTGGCGTGCTTGGTCAGATCATCGAAAACGACCAATACGTCGCGACCACTTTCCATAAAGTACTCACCCAGAGTGGTCGCAGCATAGGGCGCGATAAAGCGCATGCCAGGCGTGTCCTCTTCTGTTGCGATGATGACTGTTGAAAATTCAAGTGCGCGGGCGTTCTGCAAATCATCCATAATTCTGGCAATCGATGACATGCGTTGACCGATCGCACAATAGATACAAAGCATATCTTTGCCCCGCTGGTTGATGATAGTATCCAGCGCGATTGCCGTTTTGCCGGTTTGGCGGTCGCCCAGAATCAATTCACGCTGCCCGCGGCCGACCGGGATGAGCGCATCGATAATTTGAATGCCGGTTTGTACCGGCTGGGTGACCGGGCTGCGATCCATGATCGGCGGTGCGGTTTTTTCCACCTGGCGTCGCTGTGACGGGGTTATCGGACCGCGCTGATCCAGGGGCCTGCCCAGCGGATCGATCACCCGGCCGATCATCCCCTCACCAACGCCTATGTCAACGGTTCGCTTCGTACGCAATACACGCTCGCCGGCACGAACCTGCTGATCCTTTTCGAGCAGAACCACCGAAACTTCATCCGGCGTCAGATTAAAGGCCATCCCGACAGATCCGGACGCAAAGCGCACCAGTTCCCGGTGACCGACGCCGGGTAAACCGCTGATGCGTATAATGCCTTCCATGATCGATTCGACACGGCCGTATTCGCGTACTACGGGCTCGTAGGCAAAATCGTCGGCAGCCAGACGCATCCGATCAATAACTGCGGTGAATTGATCCGCCAAAGCATCTGCCGAGGGAAGCTGACGATCACGTTCCTGTTCGGGCATTATCCGGTCCTTGCTGCTGTTCCTGCAACACCTGCTTGAAACGCGCCGAAGCTTTTTCTGTGGTATCCCGGGCAATCTCCCAGCTTTTCTCAAGGCCCTCACGCACATCATCCCAGGTTTTCTCGGTACTGTTACGCAGTTGCCTGAGCTTGTCACGCGCATTACCAAGATTGGTTCTGGCATTATCCATTAGTGCATCAAGCTCCTGACGACCTTCGACAGTTTTATCCAGGGCCTCATTGCGTAATTGCTCCATTTTGTCTTCGTACTTCTTGATTTTTTCTTCAATTTCCATGCGGTAAGCTTCTTTCGTGCTTTTTGCCATGGGGAACCCCCTTGTGAATATTGTCACAGATATGATTATTTGTTTATGTCGATTTTGAGCTTTTGCTTTCTGTAAATTCTTTGACGTGCTCTCGAAACGACTCGATATAATCTGTTAGGCCCCAGCCAATCTTTCTTCCATTGTTGCGCAATTCTATGCCCAACTTGATGTCTTCATCCACACCAAAAGAGAAATCCCCTCTATCACCGGCAAAGCCGCCAATGGCTTCGGTCAGTTGCTTCTTGTCCTTATCGTCCAGTTCGCGTGCTGCGACAACATTAACCGGTCCTTGCGAGGATTTAAGAAAATTACGCAATTCTTCCGACTTGCCGTTTTGCTCGAATTTTTTGACAAATGCGTTAATCATGCCGCTCTGCATCTCGGGCGTACCGAGGTCGCGAGTCAACTTGGTAACCAATGACAGCATCGTCTCCTGTGCATCGGCCATAAGTCTATCCGTTGCGTTGCGCCATTCTCCCGCAAAGGTATCCATCCATTCCTGCTTGCGGTGTTCAACTTCCTTTCGCGCTTCGTCAAGCATTTGGCCGGCTTCTTTACGTGCCTGTTCTTTAATCTCGGCATCTTTTTTTGAAGCAACGTCGTCGGCTTCGGCCATTCTTTTTTCATAATTTTGCTTTAATTCCTGTGCCGTCTGCTCTTTTTTGTCGGCGCGCTCGATACGGCTGCGGATTTTTTCTTCGCGAGTATCCATCGCTTTGGCAATGCGCTTGAACAACACAAAGTACAAAACGACTACCAAAACCAGGAAATTAATGATTTGTGCGATAATGGTAATCGGATCGATATTCATGGCCTAACCTCCGGCTTGCTGGATGGCATAGTTCCAGAAAGGATTGGCGAACAGAATGATAACTGCAATCACCAGGCAGTAGATCGCCGTAGACTCGACCATTGCCATTCCGACAAAAAGCGTGCGGATTATCGTATTGGACTCGTCGGGCTGCTGGGCGATAGATGAAAGCGCTCGTGCCAGCCCGAGGCCTTCGCCGATAGCCGGCCCGATGGCGCCAATGCCGATTGACAACCCCGCGCTGAGTATCGAGCATGCAGCAATTATCGTGATGGTATCCATAAGGCTACTCCTTTCCCGGAGAATCGGATGTATGACCGGCTTTTTCCGAACCGGAGCCTGGCTGTTGGGCTCCTTTGGCCTGATGCGCACGCGTTCCAGAGGCAATGTAAACTGCCGCCAGAATGGCAAAGATATAGGCGTGAATCTGCCCGATCAGTAAACTGAAAAGATTGAGCGCTGCAGGTACGATAAAAGGAACCAGCGATATGACGATCGCACTCAGCAGCGTACCGCTCATGACGTTGCCGAAAAGACGTACCGCCAGTGCCAGGGTTCGGGACAGCTCGGATATAATGTTAAACGGCAGCATAAATACTACCGGTTCGATATACTGCTTGAGATAGCTGCCGACTCCAACTTGACGGATTCCATAGACTGGAACGGCAACAAACACGCACAGTGCCAGCGCAGCCGTCGTATTTAACGAGCCGGTCGGCGGATAATAGCCCGGAACAAAGGCCATAAAATTCGACAGTGATATAAAGAGAAACAAGGTCCCCAGAAACGGTGCATACGCATCCGGATTTTGTCTGGTAATATCATGAATCTGATCTCGTATCGTTTTAACTATAACTTCCAGGGCGTGCTGGAACCGGGACACATGCTCATCAGTTGACAAGCGGGAAGTAACAATCAATGAGCTGCCGATCAGCAATGCCATAATTGTCCAGGTGAAGAAAATCGTAGCGTTGATCGAGACCGGCCCGATTACCAGTATAATGATGCTGTCGGGAGTTATATGCATGCTTATCTCTCCTCCACCTCAACCGTTGCCCGGACCGGTTTTATCTGTCGCATCCTGAGAACGCTCCAGAGACGCACCAGAGAAAAACCCGCAAGAGCAAACAACACGGAATACCAGTGTCCCAAAACGGCAATAGCGGAAAAGACGCAACCGGCACACAGCAGACGAAGGAAAAATCCCCCCGCCAGATTAAGGCGGGGATGCCTTGCGCGCGGCAAGCGCCGGATTTCAAACCAGAGCAAAGAGAAATAAGCCGCCCCCAATGCCCCTCCCGACATGAGCGGCAGGGCTACCAGTAGGAAAATCTGCTGTGCATTCATTCCTGTCGTTCCTCTTCTATTTCTTTGCGCTGCCGGCTTACCCAGAACCAGGCATTGCTTAATCCGATGCCAAGGCCGATAAACAAAAAGGTTAATGTCCAGGAAATTTCTCCCCGCGTTTGGGAATCAAGCCAGATTCCCAGTGCTCCGCAGGCAATTAACGGAATCATGACCATCCAGCCGACAACACCAAAGTAGCCGAAGCCAAACCAGAGCGGATGCCGTTTGCGTTGCAAACCCCGCAGCCGGCGTTTTTCACTGCGCGCCACGCCACTACCAAATCCGCGACGCTCTCCGTGTTGTCTGTTGCGATCTTTGTTATTGTCCTTTGTGTCGTTGTTATGCTGCAGATTATGCTCCCGTATGCCTGGGTTGTTCGAAATCATAGATGGTGCGTGCCATATCTCGTTCCAGCCGGGCCAGGGCCATACGGTTTTTTTGTTCCCGATCCGACAGCGAACGATAGTGTTGCTCAACCGTTTTTTGTAATTCGCCCAGTCGCTCGCCGAGTAAACCGTTGTGCAGTGAAATCTTGACCTCAGCACCCCGTTTAACCATTACCCCTTGATCGGAAGCTATGAGCTTTTGTTCCTGTGAAGCCATGTGCAACTCGATAATACCCGGCTCCAGCAACGCCACAAAATCAATGTGAGCGGGCAAAACCGAATAGCTTCCTCCCACCGCTTCAACACGCACTTTCACAGCACTTTCCGATACGAGTACGCTGGTCGGCGTCATGACATCGACATTCACGCTTGCGCCTCCTCCAGCGCACCTTTCATATACAAGCTGCGTTCCGGCTGATCATAATACTCGTCATTGAGAATGCGTTCACAGCCGTTAACAGTTTCTTCGAGAGAGACGCGCTTGCCCTCGTTGCCGGTAAACTGTTCGGTGGTGAAAAACGGCTGAGTTAAAAAGCGTTCAAGGCGCCGGGCGCGGTTGACGACTTTTTTATCCTGCTCCGATATCTCATCAATGCCCAGCATGGCAATTATGTCTTTGAGATCTTCGTAAGCGGCCAGTGTTTTGCGCACCTCCTGGGCGACGGCATAGTGCTTTTCACCGACGATATGCGGAGAAAGCATTTTTGATTGCGATTGTAAAGGGTCAACCGCCGGATACAACCCCTCGCCGGCGCGTTTGCGCGAGAGAACAACAGTTCCCGAAAGGTGGCTGAATGTATTGACTGCCGCCGGGTCGGTGAAATCGTCGGCAGGAACATATACGGCTTGAACCGAAGTTATGGCTCCGTCATGGGTACTGCAGATACGTTCCTGCAATTGCGCCAGCTCAGATGCCATAGTCGGTTGATACCCGACGCGTGAGGGCAGTCGTCCCAGCAATCCCGACACCTCCGAGCCGGCCTGTACAAACCGGAAGATGTTGTCGGCGAGAAAGAGAACATCCTGCTTGCGTTCGTCACGAAAATATTCGGCCATAGTCAGAGCGCAATGCGGCACTCTGAATCGTGCGCCGGGCTGCTCGTTCATCTGACCGAACACGAGCACTGTTTTGTCAAGTACGCCGACATCCCGTATTTCATCATAAAGTTCCTGGCCTTCCCGCGAACGTTCGCCGATACCGCAAAACACACCCACGCCCTTGTGCGCGCCGGCCATGTTGTGAATCATCTCCATGATCAACACGGTCTTGCCTACACCGGCCCCGCCAAAAAGTCCCGCCTTGCCGCCGCGTTCGAGGGGCGAAAGCAAATCGATAACTTTAATGCCCGTTTCGAGTATCTCGGTACGCGTTGATTGTTGCATTAATGCGGGTGGGGAACGGTAGATGCTGCGATAGGAAACGTTTTGCGGGGCTTCCTTTTTGTCAATAGTTTCGCCGAATACGTTGAACATGCGACCCAGCACTTCCTCACCCACCGGAACCTGTATGGGGGTACCCGAGCCGGTTACCGCGTCCTCCCGCGCCAGTCCTTCGGTCGCATTCAAAGCAATGGCCTGAATCGTATGCGGACCGAGAAGGGAAGAAACTTCGAATTTGATATCGTTGCTGGTCATGATGTCATTGACGTTCGGGCTCACACCGTCAAAAGATGCCTCGACGACACTGCCTTTAACTGCGCGTATGCTCCCGGAAAACTTTTTTCGGGCTTGTGATTGTTTATTCATATGCATCTATCTCATTTGCACCGGTAGCGCGGGAACCCAAACGTGCATACTCTCACTTCGGTCTCCCGTAAAAATCATAGAGTTGCTCTTCGAACACTTTGTTGACCGGCTCATCCGGATTGTACTCAGGACTGTTTTCGATTTCCTCTCTGCTCATGTTCACAAATACCTTCTTCTGCAACCAGTCGATGCTGCTCACATTATGCTGCGGAACCAGTATTTGTCCGGCCGGCAACCACTTGGCAGTATCAACGACGGTAAAGTTGAGTTTCCAGTCTTCATCTTCAACGATAAAATCATCCACCCGTCCTATTTCGCCTTCGTCATAGAAAAGGTGGTAGCCCTTCACTTCTTCGAAACTGCGCAGATCGGGATTTTCATCACCTTCAACAAAATCTTTTTTTTCAAGCTCCGACTCGACGGGCCATCCGTAGAAGTAGCGCAGCTCACGTTCATGGGCACGGGAAACAGGTAACACATGTGATATTTCCGGCGCCTGGCGGATATTTTCTTTTTTGAGTTTTAGCTTAGTACGGGAAAATGTTATCTCATTTATTTCCGCCGGGGAAATCAATGACTTTCGTCCCGGCAGCAAAGTGCCGGTGTCGATAACGAGATATTCAAGACGCCAGGTTTTATCGCTAAAGTAAACGTCGGAGATATGGCCCAACTGACCGTCCTGAGCGTCAACCTCCATAAAGCTCATTATTTTTACGCTGCGTAACATGATTACTCCTTTGGTTGTTTTTTCCTGCATAAGGGCTCATGCGTAACTTCGTGCACACTCGTCACTGCATGTCGGGATATGCTTCCAGCACAACATGACGAAACGAAAGTAAGGAACAAAAAGCATACCAACCATCTTCAACCAGCGGCTTGTTTATTGGACCAGCACTCCAATGCCGGCAGGGTTTCCATCTGCAGTTCTTCCTTCTCATTGATCTGAGATTGTCACATTTGAAAATTTATTTCTCACTTTCCGGAATAAATTACCCGTAACGTACAGGAGCAACCACAGCAGTTAGCGGTCTGAATGCGAAAGGCAGGATTTTTGCGTAAACATATTGCTCCATTTTTCATGAGCGTGATGAACGTGCTGAATAAATCCGATATGCTTTAATTTCCTGCCGATGTGCAAACTGTATGGTATCAATAATTTCATTGATTTTCATTTTAGCGGTATCCATTCTAATCACGCGTGTTGCCACGGTTGCGTTGATGGAAACCGGCCTTTCCAAGGATGCGGCCCGCTTTCAGGCCCGATCGGCATTTACCGGTGTCGGCTTTACGACCAATGAGTCCGAAAAAATCGTTAATCATCCGGTCCGCCGTCGCATTGTGCAATTGCTTATGCTGCTTGGAAATGCCGGTGTCGCAACGGCAATGACCACCCTTATCCTTTCATTCGTCTCCCCCGGCGACGCTGAATCGGTGGCCATTCGCGTGCTGATGATCTTAGCCGGCATTGTTGCGCTCATTTTCTTTTCTCAAAGCAAATTCATCGATTATTGGCTGTCACGCCTCATACGCTGGGCGCTTGACAGGTATACTCGCCTTGACACACGGGATTACGCCAGCCTGCTGCATGTTCATTCCGGCTATCGTATAGGTGAATTGCGTCTCAAACCGAATGACTGGCTCACCGGCAAAAAGCTGCAGGATACCAGACTACGGGAAGAAGGCGTAAACGTGTTGGGCGTGCAGCGCAAAACCGGGAAATACCTCGGTGCCTTGAAAGGTGACATTGAGATTCGGGCCGGCGACACATTGATTCTCTATGGTCGCGAAAAATCGCTCGAAGAGCTCGATGTGCGTCAAAAAGGCATCCACGGAGACATACAACATAACGAAGCAGTAGAGGCGGAACGGAAAGAAAAGGAACTACAGAAAAATTGATTGACCATCCGTCAAAAGTGGCATAGAATTCGCATTTTAGCCAGGAGCAGGCGGCGAAAAATCTGATCGCTGCTCCTTTATTCACTATTTCAAGGAGTCGAACATGGATCTCAAAGAAAAAAAATGCACGCCTTGCGAAGGCGCAACGTCTCCCCTCCAAAATTCAGAAGAAGATTCGCTCATTCAGCACGTAAATGACTGGTCGCTTGAGCGCGACAAAGAACATCACATTCACAAAAAATTTAAATTCGCAGATTTTAAGCAAGCGATGCAATTTGTCAATGCAATTGCAGATATCGCCAACGATGAGGACCATCATCCCGACATCTCAATTTCGTACAACAAAGTTGGTATTACCCTTTCCACGCATAAAATCGGCGGTTTGTCGGAAAACGATTTTATCGTGGCTTCGAAAATTGACAACCTGCACGTGCAGGAAGCGTGAATGTAAACGTGCGTCTTTTGCCCTCCAGCGGGAAGGCTGGTGGAGCAACGATGCTTCACCTCCTTGCCCGCATTAAATCTATATCTCAAGGGCAACACCCGGCAGGGGAACAATATCACAATCACGATCAATAAAAATCACCGGCTGATTGCAGAAAGGCGTAATGACGGCAAAAGCCATTGTTATTATCGGTAATGGTGTCGCGGGCACCACACTTGCGCGTGAAGTCCGCAAACGCAGCGACGCAAAAATTACCGTCATATCCGAAGAGTATCCTTATTTTTATTCCCGCCCCGCACTCATGTACCTCTACATGGGCATGCTGAGTATCAGCGATGTCAAACCGTACGAAGACTGGTTCTGGGCCAAAAACCGCATCGATCTGATCCATCGGCGTGCGCAGCAGATCGACATTGAAAATCACGACGTTGAACTCGACAATGGAGCAAGCGTGCATTACGACACGCTGGTCATTGCGACCGGTTCCCGCTGGAATAAATTCGGCTGGCCGGGACAGGAGCTCAAGGGTGTTGTCGGCATGACGCACCTCTCGGACATCCAGGAGCTGGAAGAACTCAGTGCCGATGCAAAAGAGGCCGTTATTGTCGGTGGCGGACTGATCGGTGTCGAAATGGCGGAAATGCTGCTAAGCCGCGGCATGCATGTCACTTTCCTGGTACGTAAAGATCGCTACTGGGCGGCAATCCTCACCAAACAGGAAGCTGCACTGGTAGGTCGCCACCTGCAGGAACACGGCGTCAAGCTGCTCTTTTCGACCGAATTGCACGAAATTCTCTCCGATGATGCCGGCAGAGTACGCGCTGTGCGCACGAACAAAGACGAGGAAATTCCCTGTACTCTTGTGGCACTTACGGCAGGCGTCCATCCGGTAATCGACCTCGTCAGAGACTCACCCGTCGAAACGCAAAAAGGTATCTTGGTTGACAACAGCTTTGCAACCAACATTCCCGGTATCTATGCAATCGGAGATTGTGCACAATTTCGAAATCCTCTTCCTCAACGCAAAAAAATCGAACAACTCTGGTATACGGCAAAAATGCATGGTGCGACACTTGCACATATCCTGACGGGAGAGACCAAGACCTACCAGCCCGGGATTTTCTTCAATTCTGCAAAATTCTTCGACATCGAGTACCAGACTTACGGCGTGGCCCCTTCCGAAACGCCCGATGACGAGGAGTCCTTTTACTGGGAAGCTCCCAGCGGTAACCGGAGCCTGCGTATCAATTTTGACAAACAAGAGCGGTATGTTAAATCATTCACGCTACTGGGCTTGCGCACACGACATGCCGTAGCTGAATACTGGATAGCCGGCCATACGCCGATAAACGATGTTATTGCCGACATTGGCGCCTTTGACTTCGACGCAGAATTTTCTCCCCGGTACCAGCAGATGATTGTTGACGCATTCTGCGCTGCCTATCCTGAAGAACGCGTCGCCTTGCGCACACGCAAAGGGCTGTTTACGCCATTTTTGCGTAACCTGTTTAACCCCGCTATGCACAAGGAATGACCATGACTCAATCGCCGGTTCCCACCTCAAAACCTGGAGAACAAACAACGAAAAAGCGGCAGCTCAATTTGGGACAGACAATTTCACTCATCGCAGTGGCCATCGGTGGACTGACACTCATGGTCGGTGTAGCCGGAGGTGGCGATGCGTACCCTCTTTTGTTTCTGCTGAGCGCATTCGGACTGATTGCAGCCGGAGGGCTGGGACATGCGGCCGCCACTTTTCTAACGAGGCCGCCCGGCATTCGCAATGAATACACCATGTCGCAAGGCTTGACCCGCAGAGGAACTATCGCCATTTTGATTGCCATAGTATTTGTTACCTTCTACATTGTTTATTACTGGTTCGACTCTGCTTTGACCAATCTCAATGCAATGATGAATCCCCTCAGTCAGATGCTACGCCGGAAAAATGCGTCGATCTACTTCACGTATGCGGCATTGTATACATTTGCGATTCTGGTCATGGGTGCACGTGCCTTTATGAAATATCGCCACAGCGGGTATCACCAGATTCGTACTACGGTAAATATGGGTGCGCAGCTCATTGCCGCTTTTCTAATTCCCGCATTTCTGGTTGCAATCAATGAACCGGAGAAATATGTCAATTACTTCTGGCCACTGAGCCAAAAAGATCTGTTTCCCTCAACTGTAGACTATATGCTGAGTGAAGAATTCAAACTTGGCGGATTTCTCCTGTTCTGGTCGGCCGGTTTGAGTTTTATCGGGGTGCCGGTGTTAACTTATTTCTTCGGGAAGCGCTGGTACTGTTCGTGGGTTTGCGGATGCGGAGCGCTGGCCAATACGATGGGCGATCAATGGCGTCATCTTTCAGATAAACGTCTCGGCGCCTGGAAATTTGAACGGTTCTCTATTTACAGTGTGCTGTTGCTGATTGCCGGCATCACGGCAATGCTCTGGATTCACGAGCTTACCGGCGGAGCGCTGACGGAGTCGTTATCGACCGGGGCAAAACACTGGTATGGCATTCTCATCATGTCGGTATGGGCAGGCGCCGTGGGAACGGGATTTTATCCGATTCTCGGAACACGTATCTGGTGCCGCTTTGGCTGCCCTCTGGCCGCAATGCTGGGCATACTGCAGAAATTTTTTTCACGATTCCGGATCACGACCAATGGTTCGCAATGTATGTCGTGCGGAAATTGTTCGGCCTATTGCGAAATGGGAATCAACGTCAAGTGGTACGCGCAGCGGGGTCAGAATATTATACGGGCATCGTGCGTAGGGTGCGGAATGTGTGCGGCAGTGTGTCCTCGGGGGGTATTAAGCCTGGAAAACGGTCCGCGGAATAATCGATATCGCGGAACAATCGATTTGGCACGGCCGACCAAGGGGCGACAGGCGCCCTAGCAAAAACCCGAACGAGCGCAATTATCACAATAGCCCAAAATTCAATTCGAACCCCGATTGACGATGAGCCAACCCCCACAAGGCTGTACCCGATGCAATACAATTCGGTGATTAACTTTATAGCAATGAATCCTATCCGAACATCCTCTGCAAATCATTCCACGTTACGTACAAAAACAACAGAATAAAAAGCGCAACCGCAATTCGATTGATCCTGGCGCGCATATCCGAACTTACCGGTTTGCCCCGCATTCCCTCGATAATCAAGAATAGCATCTGGCCGCCGTCAGTAATAACCAGCGGCAGCAAATTGAGCACAGCCAGATTGACACTGATCAAGGCAGCCAGCATAATCAGCGCAGAAACGCCTGCTTCTGCTGCTGCAGCACCAATCTGCACGATACCCACCGGTCCGGCAAGCTGATCGGCGGGCACGGTACGTGAAAAGAGCTGCCCCAGAAACGTAAAAATGAGCGTTGCATATTCCCATGAAGTTGCCCCGGCGCGGCTCATTGCACTCAGCAGGGAATATCTCACTACCCGGGTCGGTGGACTTGCAGGACGTATCCCCAGCAGATACCGTTGTTCTGTAGAATCGTACTCGGGCACAACTTTGATCGTAAGGCTTTTACTATTGCGACGGACGCGCAGGCTGGCCGAATCGTTTCCCTTCTGAAATGATGAGATCGCATTTGCAAACTGGAACCAGGAATGTACCGGCTCCCCGTTAAATGCAATGACACTGTCCTGCGGCTGCAAACGTGACCGCTCGGCCGGAGAATTCTCGGAAATCATACCGATGACGGCAGGAAGTGGCGGACGTAATCCCCCGAGAGGATCGAATCCTTCGTCTCCCTTGTGCGCCCGATCCGGCTCTAAATGAAGTTGACGCTGTTGACCATTGCGAATGATGGTGATACTGAATCCATTGCCTCGCTCACGGGTCAACCGCTTTTGCAATTCGTCCCAGGATTCGACCGGCTTGCCGGCGAGTGCACTAATACTGTCACCCGTTTCGAGGCCGGATCGTGCTGCCGCGCTTTTGGGGGCAACGCCACCCAGGGTTGTATTCTCATTGTATGCAGGTCTGCTGACTCCCGCCATAAACACGATCCACAGCGCAACAAAGGCAAAGAGGAAATTCGCAACCGGGCCTGCAGCAGCAACCGCCATGCGTTGCCATACCGGTTTGGAAATGTAGGCTCTCGGATCATCGGTACTTTCTTCCTCAGGATCTTCGCCGGACATTTTTACATACCCCCCAAAGGGAATTGCACTGATGCGATATTCGGTTTCACCAACTTTGTGATTGACTATCGTCGGACCAAATCCTATTGAAAATGCCAGGACGCGAATGCCCGACCATTTTGCAATCAGAAAATGCCCGAGTTCATGCACAAATATTAACAATCCCAGCACAATTAATGCCAGCACTATCTGCATGATTTATTCCTGTCCATCTGTGTCTGTGCGTATGGCGTCTTTGGTTCCGAAGGTATCACCCTGCCGTTGCGCCAAAGACCGGCAGGCGATAGCCGCTGAAGAGCCCGATATATTCATTGATGATCGGAACAAGATCATCGGCTTGCGGCACCGGTGACGGCCCGCCCGGCAGATAATCCTTTTGCATGTCCAGTATTGTCAAAGCAGAACAACCTTCCATAGCGGACTCCTTCCCGGTAAGCTGGGTGATTCGAGTTCGACGGGTTGTTCCATCACCGAAAGCGATTTAGCTATTTTGCCTGTTTCAGTTTCACGAACGTGCCGAAGGTTTGCCCACCGGGAAATGCTGCAGAATCGAAGCGAATGCCTGGTGTGCCGATCCTCACCACAAGCTCATTTCAAAACATCCTTCGCACGGTAGGGTCGCTTGCTCCCGCTCTTCCAGTTTTTCGGGGAATTCTTGTTGCCGGCTATTTCGTGCTCGGCCTGCAGCCAATCCTGCAGGTCATTGCCTCCCTTCCCGCCGCGTTGCAAATACAACTCATAAGCCCGTTCGGCTATTTTTTCCCGGGTTCTCTTCGGCATAAGATCCGCCTTTCATCACATGGGTGAAATGTTTCTTTCCCGGCGCAGGGTGCTTCGGGCACGCAATGCTTATCGTGCAACTACAACCGGGGTGGTAATTCTGTCGACGACCTCCTGAGCCGTGTGTTCACCAAATAGTTCTCTGATTGGTCCTTTCGGATCATCTCCGACCACGACAATATCCGCTCCCTGCGTGTTGAAAGTTTTGATGACTTCGCTTGGTTCATTCGGTGAGTTGGCAGCCTCTACCGTTTGCACGTCGCCAATATCAAAGGCCTGGAGGTAACGCTCCGCCTGGTGTGCGTCCGGTCTGGTTTGCTGCTCACCTTCCCGGCGCGCCACCAGCAAAACGATATCAGCCTGATATTTTTCGGCCAGGTGGGCCCCTGCACGCAAGGCACTTTTACCTTTCACGCCGCCGCGCTGGTGCACAAGCACTTTGCCGATATCTTGAGGTTGCCGTGAGACGACTTCCACCATGGATTCCGCTTTGTTAAGGATTGACAAAAAACGCGTTCCAAACAGACGAATGATTTTATCCTCGAATACCGGGCCGCCCTTGTCGGGGATGCCGATTACCAGCATGTCCGTAAGCTTCGACAACTCGTACAAGCCGGTAACAATCCCATGGCTGTTATACACCCGCTCCGCTACGATGCCTCTCTCTTCAGCCTTTCCAACCAGAGCGGTCACTGCTTCGATCAACAAATCCGGCGGATTTTCACCATCCATCTCCTGCGCATGTCTTTGAGCTTGCTCGCCTTCCCAGATGCCGGCCACATACAGCCGGGCGCCAAATTGCGACGCCAGCTTGAGAGCATGATCCCGGGCTGCGTGTGCCCATTCACTATCGCCGGCTTTAACTGCTATTGAACGTAGCATGGTTGCACTTCCTTTCTTTGCTCTGCCGAGCTGAAAAGCTGCAGACAACCTTCTCATTTATCAATAATACGGCCAGGGCGGCGCTAGCTGCAGCTCCACACCGGTGTTATCCTGACGGTGCCGATAGTACCAATAGTAAGGGCCATACACATCATGAGTTATCTCCAGCTCGTTAATAACATCGCGGGCGCCGCCGTCAAAAGCATTCTCCACAGCAGCCTGGTATTCGCTGCGAGTGGCAGCAACGCCGCTTAGTGTAACAATGCCGTCATCCACATTAACCTGCACCTGCTCCTGGTCAACAAACGGACTCCAGTATAGCTGATTTTTGACATTTTCACGAATCTCCCAGTCCGGTCGGCGCTGCCACGTGTAGCGATAGTCAATATTATTCACCACATCGACAACACCCTTTATTCTGCGGGTGATACGGGCTGCACGGTATTTTTCAAACGAAGTATGAACATCCCCCGAAAGATATACTGTCCCGTTACGCACGTTGACCCTGATATCAAGCCAGTTGACATACACATCATTCGCCAGTCTCTCGCGTACGGCGGAAACCAGATCCTGGTCCGGGGGTATTTTTTGCGGGCGCGTCTTGAGCAAATTGATCACCCGCCAGACGCCAACGACATTTTGCGCGTCTTGTTGCGCCGCCTGTCTGGCGGCCGCATTGCTTACATCACCCTGCAAGGTCAAAGAGCCGTTGTCCACCGAAACCCAGATGTCAAACGGATTAACACGCGGATCGTATCGGAATGCCTGGAGCACCGCTTTTTCAATGCTGCTGTCATTTTGCGAGACATAGGTTTCTTTCCTGCGCATAGACTCCCGGGCCCACCATTCCACTTCAAGTTCGGTGGCATCGACCGAGGTCACTCCTGCTACCCAGGCATCCGAAAACGCCCGGTTTTTCTCAGCCAGACTGGCAACCGCGCCGCTGAGCCTGACCTCTGCGTTGTCCACCGCTACATTGACAAGAAAGTCGTCGATGCGCACATCCCGGCCAAGCCGGCCTTTAATTTCTTCACGGATTTGGGCATCTGGGCGCTCGCCGTTGTAAGTGATTGCCAGGTTGTTCTCGACTTCTTTCACGCCGCCGACATTCTTGGCGACACTTTGGCAGAGTTGCTTTTCCTGCCAGGACGTTACTGCGCCGCTCAGGGTGATAACGCCATCCTGTGCGCTGACATCGACTTCGTACAGTTCGGTGGCGGGATCAAGCTGCAGAGCCGTTTCGACCCGCTTACGCAAATCGGTGTCCAGTACGTTTACCTCTGCTATCTCGATACGATTGATCACGCCGCGCACACCGGTAATAATACCGGCAATACGCGCAGCACGCTCTTTGGAAAGAAGATTGTCGGACGTGCCGGTCAGGGTGACAATGCCGTCTTTGCAGGCTACATTGATGTTGTTGAGATTGACGACATCATCAAGCTGGTACTCGGTTTCGATCGCTGAAATTATCGCGCTGTCGGCCGGCGCTTTCGCTTCCTGCGCTACGACCGGTGCGCCTGCCATAACGATCAGAAAAAACAGTGCTATTTTTAATTCTGCGTATTTCATAATGTCTACCTTCCTCTGCAATACAGTTAGTAGCCTAGTCGGCTGGATGCTGCTATTTACCACTCTCATCAATTATTTTCTTCCGCAAACTGCATACCAATGCATGCATGCTGAATAAGGCCCATGGAACAGTCGTGCACCTCACCGCTTTTCTGCGTGCACCAATCGCATTTTCATTTCTGCGAAATAATTTCCCGGCCGTGCAAATGATTTTTGCCGAATACTGCTTTCCCCGTGCTGAAATTTTTGCTTCTCACTGCCCGTTTCATTTTCATTTCATCTCAGGCATTGAGGATCTTGCTCACGTATCCGACGATTGCATCCTTCTGATGTTCAACAAGTGCATAGCGCATCACCAGCAATACGAAGAAATCGATAACAAGCAGTTTGAGTAACATCTTCACCGGTTGAATAACAAGCATAGACTTACTCCCGTTAAAATGTAATGGATTGACGAGCGCGCACGCGCGCTTGATTAACTACAGCGCAAATCCAATGCCTGTTAACGGGGGGAGCGTTTCACTCCACTTCCGGGAGAAGGAAAAAAAAGGTCGCGCCTTTGCCGGATTGCGATATCGCCCAGATACGGCCGTTGTGCCGTTCGATGATTCTCTTTACTATTGAAAGCCCGATACCCGTGCCCGTAAATTGACTTTTGCTGTGAGCGCGCTGGAAAGGATTGAAAATTTTTTCTGCATGCTGCATGTCAAACCCCACGCCGTTGTCTTTCACATAAAAAATTCTGCCCGCCTCGGCGGGGCTGGATCCTATTTCGATAACGCCCGGTTTCTGTTTGCCGGTATATTTCCAGGCATTGCGAATCAGATTGTCAAGCGCAAGTTTGATCAAGCGCTTGTCGGCAGAAAACGTCAAGCCTTCCTGAATGTTTGTTAGCACGCTTCGATTCGGCTCGTTCGCATGCAATTCGTCGAGCAGTTCACGCGCGATCTTCGAAAAATTTACCTGGGTGAGTTTGAGTTCGGTACGCGAGATACGCGACAGTTTCAACAATTCGCCGATAATATCCGACATACGGGAAATATTCTTGTCGATATGGTCAATGCATTTTTTTCCATCATCATCGAGTACATCCATATAGCCGGCCTGCAGCACACTCGACATGGCTTTGATATTGTTGAGTGGATTGCGCAGGTCATGGGATACGGAGTAGACAAATGATTGGAGTTCTTCATTGGCATCCTGAAGCTGCTTGGCATGGCGAAAAGGCTGCTTGCGCGCCTGCACCATCTCAGTCACTTCCATCGCAACAACAATAATTCGCTCGACCCGGCCATCTTCACTCATAACAGGAATATGCTCAACGTTCCAGTATGAAACCGGTTTTCCACCGGCTTTTGCCGTGACTTCTCTGAGCGTCACCGGCTTTCCCGTGCGTACAACTTCTTCGAGCGCAGCCCTTTCGCCCTCACGTGCGGCATCGGGAATTGGCTCACGCACGGTTTTTGCATCCAGAGGAATGTGAGGACTAATCGGAGTTCTGCGATAGTATTCATTCGCAATTTCACAGCGAAAATCTTCCGCGCTTATGACGGCAATACCAATTGGCAAGGCGTCAATGAGCGTCTCCAGATATTGTCGATGCGAGCGATTTTCGATTAGTAAGGTTTGCGGTTCCTGTTCGGAACGATTGCGTTTGCGTTTGCTTTCGAGTTCCGTGCAGCGCTGTTGTAATTCATCGGCTTTGTGTTCCAGAAGCTGATATTTTCTTTCGAGATCGGCATATCTGGCTTGAATTGGGTAAGCTGGATCCTGCATTTTTTGTGCACCCATCCTGCTGTTACCCGTTTGCGATTGAACTTCACTCATATCCGCGCCATTGACACAGGCCTTTACCGTTGAGTTTCGCATAGTATGCAGAGCTTTCAATTACCATTGCATGTGGATAGTTACGCCGGGCGAAAGAGGCTAACGAGTGGTCAGTGCAGAGAGCATCCTGAGCCTGTACCAATATAATAGTATCCGGTTTCATTCGTACGATTGGAGATATTATTACTGAAAATATCGTAATAAATGCTCATTGCGGCATAGAAATTGCGGTTTTATCGTCTTCGTCCTCCACAATTAAATCAGGAGCAGTGCAATGCCCGCAACCGAGGAACAATCAACTCAAAAGACAACAAAAGACCCCGTTTGTGGCATGGAAGTGCCGCTTGACAGCCAGTTAAAGTACCAAATGGATGGAGGCCTGTACCGATTTTGCAGCCGGAAATGTCTCGAACGATTCAAGCAGGATCCTCAAACATATCTCGACGGCCACGGCAAGCAACCCGAACAACCCAGCCCCGAAAACGCGGAATATGTCTGCCCCATGGATCCGGAAGTCGTTTCCGACAAACCCGGTTCCTGCCCCAAGTGCGGTATGGCTCTTGAACCGCGCACCCCGCAGGCCGAAGATGCTCAAGAGAATCCCGAGCTGCGAGATATGCGTCGTAGATTCTACGTCTGTCTTGTACTGTCCGCACCGCTCATCGTGATTGCCATGGGGGGTATGCTGCCGGGTTCTCCACTGCGTAACCTGATTGCGCACACGGTAAGCAAATGGCTGGAAGCAGCACTTGCAACGCCGGTTGTATTATGGGGTGCATTGCCGTTTTTTATACGGTTTTACCGCTCGCTGGTCAATCGCAGTCCGAATATGTTTACGCTTGTCGGCCTGGGAGTGGCCGTATCGTATGTGTATAGCCTGGTGGCGCTGACGGCACCGCAAATATTCCCGGCATCATTTCGCACGGCCGAAGGAAAAGTCGGCGTCTATTTCGAAGCGTCAGCCATGATCACGACACTGGTGCTGCTGGGACAGGTACTGGAACTCAAAGCACGCTCACAGACCGGAGAAGCGATCAAAGCGCTCCTGGGTCTTGCCCCCAAAACCGCCCGACGCATCGGTGACAAAACCGAGCAGGATGTGCCCATCGATCAGATCAAGCAAGGCGACAAGCTGCGCGTGCGCCCCGGAGAAAAAGTTCCGGTTGACGGCGAAATTATCGAAGGGACCAGTTCCCTGGACGAATCTATGGTGACCGGCGAGCCGGTTCCCGTAGAGCATGTGCCGGGTGATGAGGTCATTGGCGCAACCATTAACGGCGCCGGCAGCCTGATAATCAGTGCAAAGCGGGTGGGCGCCGATTCGATGCTTTCACAAATCGTACGCATGGTATCCGAAGCCCAGCGCAGCCGTGCTCCAATTCAACGACTGGCCGACATTGTTGCAGCCTGGTTTGTCCCGGCGATTGTGTTGATTGCGCTTGGGACCTTTACGGTATGGGCATTTTTCGGCCCCCCACCGGCACTGGCGCACGCCCTGATCAATGCGGTGGCCGTGCTGATCATTGCCTGTCCCTGTGCACTGGGGCTTGCTACCCCAATGTCAATCATGGTCGCTACCGGCAAAGGCGCCCGTGCGGGGGTACTCTTCAAAAACGCCGAGGCCATCGAAGTGATGCGCAAAGTCAATCGTCTGGTAATCGACAAAACGGGAACATTGACAGAGGGGAAACCGGCGGTGGCAGAGATACATACGACAAATTCCAGCAACCAAAATACGCTTCTGAGTTATGCTGCCGGAATTGAGCAAGCCAGCGAACACCCGCTTGCCGCGGCAATTGTACAAGCGTCCCGTCAGCAAAGCATCGAACCGGCCAATGCGCATAACGTCACCACGATCACCGGCAAAGGCGTCAGTGGCTTTATTGACGAACGCAAAGTTGCGCTGGGCAATCGGGCGATGATGGATGAAATCGGGATCGATGTAGCCGAACTGGCAGATGCCGCCGAATCCATGCACAACGAAGCGCAAACAGTCGTCTATGTTGCCGCCGAAGGTAGGCTGCTGGGGGCCTTGGGCATCAGCGATCCGATCAAGCAGACTGCACCGGACGCCGTCAGCGACCTGCATGCGCAGGGCATTGCCATAACCATGCTCACCGGTGACAGTGAAGGCACGGCCCGGGCCGTTGCCGATAAGCTGGGAATCGACGATTTCGTCGCACAGGTGTTGCCCGACCGAAAAGACGCGATCGTCAAACAGTTTCAGGAACGCGGCGAGTTTGTCGCCATGGCAGGTGATGGAATCAACGATGCTCCGGCGCTGGCTCGCGCGCAGGTAGGCATTGCCATGGGCACCGGAACCGATGTTGCCATGCAGAGCGCCTCGATCACGCTTGTCAAAGGTACGCTGGACGGTATCGTCCGGGCCCGCACCTTGAGCCGGGCAACCATGCGCAATATCAAGCAGAATCTCTTTTTCGCATTTGTCTACAACTCGATCGGTGTGCCGATTGCAGCCGGTATTTTGTATCCCTTTTTCGGCATTCTGCTCAGCCCGGTTATCGCGGCGGCGGCAATGAGCTTTTCATCGGTTTCGGTGATTGGGAATGCTTTGCGATTGCGCCGTTATCACGTGTAAAAGGTTGCAACGAAAACGGCATTATCGATCTCTGCGTTGTGGGGAACAAAGGATTCGGTATATTCCCGGAAAAAAATCCAACCCTGGTCACGCCACACTTCCCGGGCATTCGAATTCATCGAGATTGACGGAGGCGATCACCTCTTTATCAACAACCACCAGTCGGCGGTGACGGACATCATCAAGCATCGCCTGAGCGGGGCATAGCACAAAATCAGATGCCGGATCGGCGATGGTACTCTTTCGCCGAAGCAGGATGCTTCATATTCATGTACACGCCACCCTGTTCCAGTTCGGCCAGCATCTGGTTCAGACGCTTCTCTTTCGTTTCATCGCGTTTGCCCCGTTCGATCCAGCCGATGTAGTCGTTTTGCTGATAATCGGGACGCGCGCGGTAATCCTCCATCAGGCCGCGCTCGTGCAACGCACGTCGAATAATGTGCGGCAAGGGATAGCGCATTCTCATCAGATTCGATCGTGACGTCAATAGGTCTCTCCCTTCTCGTTGACCATGGGCACAAACCGGACAGGAAGCACATTCATCCGCTCGAGCTTTCCCGCTCTTTTTTGCAGGTACACCAGCTTTTGATCATAGCTCTCCCCCACCGGAATAATCATACGTCCGCCTTCTTTGAGCTGCTGCTTGAGCGCTTCGGGAACATCGGTGGGCGCGCAGGTTACGATGATTGCATCAAACGGCGCATGGCCGGGCCAGCCCTTGTAGCCGTCGCCGATTGCAACCTTGACATTGTAGTAGCCTAGCAAATCCAGCACTTTTTTCGCCTGTTCGCCCAGAGGTGCTACAATTTCAATAGTAAAGACACTGTCGCACAATTCGGCCAGAATTGCCGCCTGATACCCGGAGCCGGTGCCAATCTCCAGAATTTTGTCGGTAGGTTTGACGTTGAGTATCTCGGTCATGAATGCTACGATGTATGGCTGCGATATCGTCTGGTTGTGTCCGATCGGCAGCGGATGGTCGGCATAGGCCTTGTGGCGATACTTCGGACCGACGAACAAGTGACGCTTGACGGTGAGCATGGCATTCAGTACAGCCGTATCCTTGATGCCGCGGCCCTCGATCTGGTTGCGGACCATATTGCGGCGATAGGAAGCATAGCTCTCAGCAGTTCCCGCAGCACGTACACGTGCATGCTCTTCGCTTTGGCAGCTAACTGCGAGCGTCAAAATCGAAATCACTTTGCATATTTTGCAGAAATGTAATACAGGCATCGAAAACCTCCGGCTTTTTGGTATGCAATCAGCTCAAATTCTTGCTTTCGGCCCTGCGATACCCGGTTACCGCCAGGCAGTTGTCGTCGAACAGCTCGACTATCGCATACGCACTGTTTGCCGGCCCCGGGCCGTCAATGCCGATACTTTGAGAAAGTCACGACTGGTCACACGCCACACCCTGCGCGCTCCGTCTACAGCATCGCGGGTGGTACTCCCCATCGGATTATGCATACACGCTCCCCCCTTGACTTTCGGAGCAGCTATGGGACTGCGCATGAATAAGCTGGACATAAGAAAGCGCAGGATCCTTGGCGAAGTCCGAGGCGCGACCGGAGCGGGCATAGCCGTGGACTATGTCCCGAGGACCGCAACGAAGGAATTCGTCAAGAAGACCAGCAATCTGTTCACGTTATTCATGTGCAGGCCCTTATTACAACATATTCGTCAAATCATCTATCTGTGCGTCAAACTCCTGACGCGCGTATTCTTCTTCGAGTTCTTTGACTTTTTCGGAAAGCTCCGGCTGATTGAGAACCAGCTCTTTTACTTTCTTGTCAAATTCCTCGCTGACGCTGCGCAGCTCGCTGATGTCAAGGCGCTTGTCGGTCAGACGGGCTATGCATCGAATCGCCGCCTCGACGCAACGCGGATTGTATCCCTGCACATACGAAGGGATCTCTGCAACGATGGTTACCATATCGACCTTCTCGCAAACAATCTTGCTGGAGAGCATGGTAACGATGCTGCCCGGTCCCTCATAATTTATCGGGCGGATCCCGAGCTTGATGAGTTCCTGCTTCTTTGTCGTGCTGTTCGTGGCGAAGGAAAAACGCGGCTCCCGCGTATGCGGCGTAAGTCCGGCAACGCTGCCGATAAAGTAAATGTTCTGCACGTCGTTGTCTTTACAAAATGCTATTATAGTATCGCAGTAATCGGTCCAGTTAAGATTTGGTTCTTTGCCGGTAAATAGCAGCATATTCTGCTCCTGTGCACAAAAAAAAGAGCTTTCCGGCGGCTCGAAGTTATGAATGATGCCGTCCCTGATACGTATCTCCGGGCGAAACAGCGAGGAAATTTCCATTGAACCGGGGAAATTGTACAGGTAAAAAGGCTCCGGCTCGATATTCGCACATTTGAATGCTTCGTACTTGTCAACGAGATAGTTGATTGTGCCCGTCGACACGTCACCACCATCCATCCAGCCTGAAAAGGCCATCAACAAGGTCGGCTTTGACATCATGATCTTGCGACGGATTTTCAGGTGCTCATTATTCATAGAAATTCCCGGGTATGAGGTATTGCACTTCCTGCCGTACAAGATGCGCACTAACAAATATAATTACGATTAATGCAGGCAGTTCATTCCGGGAATCTTGCCACAAAGTGGCAGATGCGCATACTTTCGCAATTAAACAAAAATGAAAGGACTAATTGACCCGGTAACGAAAGCAATTAAAAGCTGACAATTCAGTGGTTGCTATTGTGTAAATTAACTGATGCACACAATGATATGCCGGTTCAACATCGCACAGGCGTTTGATTTGAGCAATAGGCTCATCTTTCATTGTATGAATTCGCGAGCCGGTAATAGGTTAGTTAAATAAGGCCAACCCGCAAGGAGGCAGTTATGAGATTTCCCATCAGGACATTTTCGTACGCGAGCGCAGTGATTTTCCTGTCCGCAAATCTAATTATGAGCGCACCCCGCGGCGCCATGCGTCATGAAGGCCGTACTCAGGCAATTGTCAATGAATACCTCATTCCGCCGCCTACCCTGCCCTACAATCATGAAGGCACCATGTCGGTCATGCGCAACGGCAACATTATCAACACATGGCAGGCCAGTCACTGTGAAGGCTGTAAATTCGGCTTTGCGATGATGAATATTTTTGACGGCACGAAGTGGATGCGCTACTCGCGCAAGGCTGATGCGGGAGATTACAACTGGACACCGGTACCCTATCAGCCGAAAAAAGCCGGCGCACCGTTGCTGCTTTTCGTGCATATCAATGGTGGATGGGGCGGTCCGGAGACGTTTGTAAAAACTTCGTATGATAATGGGTGGACCTGGGATCAGAAGGTACGAACCCCGGTCGTGGAAACCCAACCGACATTCTGGACAAACCGAACGCAAGGAACGGCCTATCCTGCCATGTATACCAAACCACTGGAATTGCCCGATGGAAGCCTGCTGGCCGGTTCAAATGCCTACAATCCGCACATTACGCGCATCCCGGCAAACAACTACACAGGCAGCGAGCCGGGTGGCGACCCCTGGACGCTTCTCACGCCGCAGCAGTATCCGCCTAATTCATCCTCAACAGCCGGCGAACTAGGCGGCCCGGTTCTGCCGCATTCGGATGATTACAGCGAATTGCAATACATTATCTGGGCCTGGGGCGGCAAAACGCTGCGCACCTGCTGGTCCAACGACAAAGGCCAGAGCTGGGACCCCTGGACAACCTACACCGGCGCCGGATGCGATCATGTACATGCCGTTGCGCTGGACTGGGACAATGGCGGTCCGCTCAAAGGCTGGTATGCGATCGTGTATGACGGCGGCAGCCGGAAATCATT
The DNA here is from genome assembly GCA_014728295.1 of Chitinivibrionales bacterium. GTDB lineage: Bacteria > Fibrobacterota > Chitinivibrionia > Chitinivibrionales > WJKA01 > WJLW01. Next base: position 23,671 of record WJLW01000020.1, read on the forward strand.
TGATGTTGCCATCAGTCAGGACGGCGAGACCTGGCAGAATGTTCTCAATCTCGGCCAGAAAGGTCAGGGTATGAAATGGCACTCCGAGCTGACCGGACAGGGAATCGTGCAAACGCCCGACCGCAAGCTGCATGTTACCAGCGCCGGACGTGGCGGATTTTACGTCTGGCATGTTGTGCTCGATCCGGACATTCTTGTAAATAATACCGTCGCCGACAACAGCGGTTCGATTGTTTTCTGCGGCAGCGCGCTCAAAGGCAATGAAGTATCCGACAGTCAGGACGGCATTGCCTTTACCGTAGTGCGAAACGGCGGATCGCAGGGCGCCGCATCCGTCAAATATACGACCGTCGACGGAGATGCCCGGGCCGGCAGCGACTACGAATCAACTACCGGCACCTTGAACTGGAGTGATGGCGATAATTCTTCCAAAACCATTTACGTACCGATAAAAGACGATAGTGACGCCGAAGGCACGGAGGAGTTTCACGTTGCGCTCTACGATGCAGCCGGTGCGCAGATGGGCGCGGTCGACACGATGGATATCATTGTTCAGGATGGTGGAAACCGGGCAAAGTTTCAGGGTGATTCTCCGGACGGCTCGGGCTTGTTGCAGTTTTCGCATCGCGAATTTTTCTCCTACGAAGATGCGATTGACGAGACATTGTGGGTCGTAATCGAGCGGCCGCAATATGATCAGAGGGCCTCAAAGGAAGTATCGGTCACCTACACAACCTCGGACGGTACGGCCCAGTCCGGCAAGGATTATACCACCACCTCAGGCACGGTCACCTGGCCGATGGTTAATCAGGACCGGGCCGCAACCGGCGCCAAAAATATCGGCATACCGATCAATCCGGATGCATCGTTCAGCGGCAACAAACACTTCTTCATCGAATTAAGCAACCCCACCAACGGGGCAGTCCTTGCCACGCGTAGCAAAGTCAAATGCGTACTCGTCGAAAAAGAGCAGGGAATAGCAACCAGCCGGCACTCACGCAATTCAACCGGTCGGGCAATTTCGGAGCAGCTCTCATTTAAGTACGTCGCACAGCACACAATGAGTATGTACCTGCCAGTGTCGATATCCGGGTCAATCAGTATCGGCATCTTCGACGTAAACGGCAGGAATGTCAAGTCATTCGAATTCGGCGATGCACGTACTACCGCAGGTGTCAATCTTGACATGCACGACATTCCTGCGGGTGTGTATGTTGCCAGACTGCGCCTGCCGCATGCTGACGGTTTGCACCATCGGTTTGTGCTGCGTTAATGGATTCCCGTCTACTCGGGAATGCCTCTTTACGCTACTGTCATCCTCACGAAGGTGGGGATGCGGTAGTTCGTAGCGGGGGGAGATCTCCGTCTGTGCAGGGATAGCGAGCAATGAGCCTGCCAGCTCAATTTCACCTGCAGTGAATGCTTTTTGTCAGTTAATCGTGAAGCAGCATTCCTATTGTTTGCAACTGGCGTATTTAGCTGTCAAATCCACTTTCGCTTCCGGAAGTACAACAAAAACGCGCCAACGGACGCTGCCATCACTCCCAGCAAGACCGGATACCCCCATTTCCATTCCAGCTCCGGCATGTACTTGAAATTCATGCCATACAAACCGGCCATAAAGCCCAGAGGAATAAACAGCGTTGAGATAATCGTCAATACTTTCATGATTTCATTCATGCGGTTTCCGGAGGCCGAAAGGTAGACATCAAGCATCCCTGTAAGCATTTCCCTGAATGTTTCGAGCGTTTCGATAACCTGTATCGTGTGATCGTACAAATCGCGCAAAAAAAGCTGCGACTCTTTATTGATAAATGCAGACTCGCTGCGCATGAATCCATTAATCACTTCGCGCAGGGGCCAGATCGAACGCCGCAGCAGCAGAATTTTGCGGCGCAAAGAATGAATTGTTGCGGACGTCTGTGTGGTGGGATTTTCCACCACTTCTGTTTCGATGTTTTCGATACTGTTGCCAAGTGTTTCGAGCACGACGAAATAATTGTCAACAATCGCATCCATGAGCGCATAAACGAGATAATCAGGACCGAATTTGCGCACCCGGCCCTTGCCTTTACGTATGCGCTCGCGTATTATGTCAAAAACGTCGCCGGGACGCTCCTGGAAGCTCAGCGCTGCATTGCCGGTGAGAACCATACTGACCTGCTCGCTTTCGATATCTGTTTTAGCTTTATTGAAATACAGCATTTTTAACACGAGAAAATTATAGGCGTCGTGCTCCTCGAATTTAGGTCGCTGATCCAGATTGAGCACATCTTCGAGGGTAAGTTCGTGAATGTCAAAGCGCTCGCCGAGCCGTTTCAGTATCTCGATATCACCCAGCCCGTTTACATTGATCCATGAAACAGCCGGCGTTGATTTTGATTCGGTTATATCATTGATATCAATTATTTTCTCTGTGTAGTTTGATTCCTGGTAATGGAAAATCGATATCTCGGGCTTGCGGGCCACTTTTTCTTCCGGGGCCACGAGGGTGCCGGGAGGAAGGCCGGGTTTATGAATGAACCTTCTGAAAAGTCTCATGCGTCCTCTCTGGTGGGGTTGATTAAGCGTGAAGCCCTGCCAATGACCGGCTCCCGCTGATCAAATTCGAAACTGATCTAAAAAATACGTTGATAAGCACTCAATATCGCAAGGAATGCACCATGCAACCGGAAACACATATTATTTGCACGCTCGGACCGGCAAGTTCGACCTCCGCTATAATCAAAAAAATGGTCAAGGTCGGTATGGACGTCGTACGCCTGAACTTCAGTCACGGCGATCACGAATCACATGCAAAGCTCATCAGCACCGTCAGACACCTGAACAACAGGTACGGATACGCTATCAAAATCCTTCAGGATCTCGAGGGGCAACGCATTCGCGTGGGGCACCTGTCGAAACCGGTTGAAATCACCAAAGGCGACATTGTACAATTGTCAACCACGCAGGAAAACCCGGCTGAGAAAATTCTGCCATTTGATTACACCGGCCTGGTAAAGGACATCCCGCTCAACGCCGACTTATACATAGACGATGGGCGATTGCGCTTTAAGATAATTGACCGACAAAAAAATGCCATTACGATCAGGACTGTTGTTGGCGGCGAACTAAACTCCCGCAAGGGTATCAACATTCCGGATCTTGAGATATCGGACGATGCATTGTCGAAGAAAGACCGGGACGACATCGATTTCGGCATCGAGCACAAGGTCGATTTTGTCGCACAATCGTTTGTTACCAATGCCCATGATATAGAGCTGGTTGCCGGGCGAATTCGAGCATCGCACAATGCGGCGTGCAGCATATTTGCCAAAATCGAGAACCGCCCCGGCGTCAAGCATCTTGATGCAATTATCAAAGGCTGTGACGGCATTATGGTCGCTCGCGGCGATCTGGGCATTAGTATTCCCGTTTACAAAGTGCCTATTGTACAGAAATACATTCTCCAGCGCTGCAGTCGCCTCAAAAAGCAGGTGATCATTGCCACGCAAATGCTCGAGACAATGACGGCTTCCCCCACCCCGACACGCGCTGAGGTTTCCGACATTGCCAATGCGATTTATGACGGCACCGACTATGTCATGCTCTCCGGTGAGACAGCCGTGGGCAAGTATCCGGTACAGGCGGTGAGAATGATGAACAAAATTGCGGAATTCTCCGAGAAAAGCATCCGCATCAAGCCGGCATTATGAGCATCACGCTTCTGCGGCGTGCTTGAAAATCACGATACTGAGCGGTGGCAGGGTCACCTTAATGCTGCGTAACCTGCCGTGATGGCCCATGGGTAACGTATGACTTCCGCCCAGATTGCCCATGTCGCCGCCACCGTATATGCCGGCATCGCTGTTCAGCACCTCCTTCCAGTAGCCGTATTGATTGACGCCAATACGATAATCAATTCGAGGCACCGGCGTAAAATTAGCCGCAACAACCAGCTCATCCCGCTGATGTGCTGATTTGCGAGAGAAGAGCAGCACGCTGTTTATCACGTCATTGCAATCGATCCATTCGAATCCGCTACTTTCGAAATCCCGCTCGTAAAGTGACGGCTCGGATTTGTACAGGCGATTCAAGTCCTCGACCCAGCGCAACAGACCGGTGTGCCCGGGCTCCTGTAGCAGATGCCAGTCGAGGCTGACATCATGATTCCATTCGTTGCGTTGCCCGAATTCGCCGCCCATGAAGATCATCTTTTTACCGGGATGCGCAAACATATACCCGAGCAACGTGCGCAGGTTGGCAAATTTACGCCATTGATCACCGGGCATTCTGGTAAGCAGCGATCCCTTCCCGTATACTACTTCATCGTGCGAAAAAGGTAGGACGAAATTTTCGCTATAGGCGTACAATTGCGAAAAGGTCAGTTGATTGTGATGATGCTTGCGATGCACCGGCTCTCTGGACATATACTCGAGCGTATCATGCATCCAGCCCATATTCCATTTCATACCGAATCCGAGACCGCCCAGATAAATCGGGCGGGAAACCATCGGCCAGGAAGTTGACTCCTCGGCAATTGTCTGCACATCGGGAAATCGCTGATACACAATTTCATTGAAAGCTCTCAGGAATTCAATAGCTTCTAGATTTTCCCTCCCGCCAAACTTATTGGGAATCCATTCGCCTTGCTTGCGGGAGTAGTCAAGATACAGCATAGACGCCACAGCATCCACCCGCAGGCCGTCAACATGATATTTGTCAAGCCAGAAAAGCGCATTGCTGATGAGAAAATTGCGAACTTCATTGCGCCCATAATTGAAGATGTAGGTTTTCCAGTCGGGATGGAAGCCCTGGCGCGGATCGGCGTGCTCGTACAGATGCGTACCGTCAAAGTAGACCAGCCCGTTCTCGTTGGACGGAAAGTGCGAGGGGACCCAGTCGAGTATCACGCCGATGTCATGCTGATGCAGAAAATCAACCAGAAACATAAAATCCTGCGGCGTACCGTATCGGCTGGTCGGTGCAAAATAACCTACGGTCTGATACCCCCACGAACCGTAGAAGGGATGCTCCATAACCGGCAGAAATTCAACATGGGTAAATCCCGTCTGCTTGCAGTAATTTGCCAGACGGGGGGCAAGCTCCCGGTACGTCAACGAGCGATTTTCCTCTTCGGGAACACGCTGCCACGATCCCGGATGCATTTCGTAAATTGACATAGGCGCATCGAGTGCATTGCGCCGGCCGCGATGCTGCATCCACTCGTCGTCTTTCCAGGTATAATCCAGATCCCATACTACCGAGGCGGTCCGGGGAGCTAGTTCCCAGTAAAAGGAGTAGGGATCGCCTTTGTCGACAGTAAAATTGTCGTGATCAGATATGACATGATATTTATAAACAGTCCCCTTTTTCAGACCAGGGACAAAACCTTCCCAGATGCCCGACGAATCGGCCCTGGCCACCAGGTAATGCGCATCATGATTCCATCCGTTGAAGTCTCCGATTACCGAAACCGATTTGGCATTGGGCGCCCACAGGGCGAAATGAACGCCCGATGTGCTACCGACTTTGGCAACATGCGCGCCGAGTTTGTTGAAAATGGTGTGATGGTTGCCCTCTTTGAAGAGAAAAACGTCATAGTCGGATATAAACTCCTGTGGGTTTTTGGTAACAGCTGAGGCCTGTGCAGATTGCAGTGGTTGCACTTTGCCGGGGGAAGCGGACGCTCTTGCCCTGCTTGATTTCGCTGATTTCGTCGCTTGCCTGGCTTTCGAGGACCCGGCGTACTTCGTTGTTGTTGCCGTTTGCTTCGATTTTGTTGCTTTCTTCGATACCGGGGATTTCTTGGCTCCGGCTGACGTTGCCGATGTCGCAGACTTCCTAGCTTTAGAGGTCTTCGTGCTTTTTAGCGGTTTTGCAATACCGGTTTTCTTTTTATTCATGAATCTCTCCTTTGCAGAGCATACTTAACATTCAGGAATCCTTTCATGGGGATGATGGCCCAGCTCGGGCGATTATTCAATTCATACGCCAGCTCATAGACCGATTTTTCCAGTAGATAAATCGAAAGCATTTTTTCTCTCGCGATATCGCCGGACGGAACAAATGCGGCATCGCCGACGGCATCGAAATACGCTTGTAGAAATACTCCCGCCGCATATGCATACCATGCGTCAATGTACGGCTCAAGCCCCCGGATGTCATCTTCACTGTAGCCGCCGTGCAAAAAGACGGCGCTGTAAGCCGCATAGTGCAGCGAACGCACCATGCCGGCCACATCCCGAAAGCAGGAATACTTCAACTTGCGCTCTCCCAGCGAGCGTGCCGGCTCGCCTTCGAAATCGATGATGAGAAAATCTTTTCCGGTAAACAATACCTGTCCCAGATGATAGTCGCCGTGAATGCGGACTTTCTGTGCGTCGAATTTAGTTTGCAAATGCTTCCGGGCCAGACGCAATATCTCCTTTTCGGAAGCGGCAATTTCTTGCGCAACGGTCTGAATTCCCTCGGAAAGACTTGACAATTGCTTCTTGAGAATCTGAAAGTTGCGCCCGACCTGGCTTTGTATTGACTGGTATAGTGAGCGCTGGTACAATTGTGAGAAATTCTCGGGCTTGAAATATTCGTTGTTTTCCGAAGATGCCAGGGCGCAGTGCATTTCACCCGTTCGCCGCCCCAGGAGCGCCATCATTTCATAAAAAAGCCCGCCGTTCAACTCTTTCATGAATTCGGGTGCATTTTCTATGTCACAATCAAAGAGTGAATCGGGCACGCTGATGCGTTGTTCTTCTTCGCCGGCAATCCGCGTCAGCACTTGCTCGAAGCAGTGTCCGGCGGTTTGCGTAGCATATTTCCAGCTATCAGAGACACTTGCAGCATATCCCTGCAGCAAACCGACCGTTGCAGGTTCATTGCCCTTGCGATGATATTCAAGCGCTCCGGCAAATAAGGGAATATTGGTAAAAGACGTATTCTCCGTGAGAAATTTGAGCATATCTATTTCAGGATTGATGCCGTCTTCGAGTTTGCGATATAATTTCAAGAACAGAACATCACCGAACAGAATGGATGTATTACTTTGCTCGACATTGAGCAGTTGCGGAGCAAGCTGCGATGGGCGCGCCTGCATTATGCTTCTGATTTTTTTGCCGGCCAACCCCTTGATGGCACCATTTCTGCCTTTCAAAGACTGTTTTCCGTAAATAAGCTCCAACAGTCTGGCCTGAAAAGCTGCTTTACCGGAAGCATCATAGAGATAGCCTTGCTGGCGCCCGGTGCGCAACAGACACAGAGCTGCGGGGCGTATGCCGCTTTCGACCGATGTAGTGTGCACCGGCTCAAATGAAAGCGGCAGGAGATACACTTCGTCGGCTCCCTCTTTATACCGAACCGCGATAAGCACAATTATCGCGTCGCCGGCGCCGTCTGCCGCGATAGTATCGGCTATCTGTACATCATTTATAATGAGTGACTTGGCCCTGAACCATCGCTTGGCTTGCAGATAGGCCGGAAGTACTGTCTGCACGATCTTTTTGCGCTCACTCCCCTTTAAAACATCGCGCCAGTTTTCACTTGCAATTTTGATCAGAGGAAGTGACTTTTTTTGCGTGGTTCTTGTCGTCTTGCGTTTTTGCAGCATGAACCAAAAAGCGTCGTAGGCCCCCAGTGTCAGACTATAGGGCCGCTTGCGGATAACCTCGAGCCTGTTTCTGCTGAAAAGTTCCTCAGGGACAAGCCCGGAAAATTCCTGCAAATCAAGCGAAACCACCTGCATGAAACGCGACAGGTTGACAACCACAAGCAATTTCTCGTCCTGTAGCGTCCGGGTGAAAGCAAGCACCTTCGAATTATTCGCGCCCACGAAGGAAATATCGCCTCTGCCGAAAACCTTGAACTTGCGCCGCATGGCAATAACCCGCTTCATCCACCAGAAGAGCGAAGATGGATTTTCGATCTGATTTTCTACGTTGGTTGCTTCGTAATGATACTGAGGATCGATGATTGTCGGCAGATACAGGCGCTGCGGATTCGCATCCGAAAAGCCGGCATTTTTATCGGCACTCCACTGCATGGGCGTGCGTACCCCGTTGCGATCACCCAGAAAATGATTGTCGCCCATCCCGATCTCGTCGCCATAGTAAATCACCGGCGTTCCGGGAAAGGAAAACAGCAGCATGTTCAGGGCTTCGATTTTGCGGCGATTGTTTTCCAGAAGCGGCGCCAGCCTGCGGCGGATACCGAGATTGATTTTCATTGTAGGATCCTGGGCATACGCCCGCGTCATATAGTCCCGTTCTTCATCCGTGACCATTTCCAGCGTCAATTCATCATGATTGCGCAAAAACATGGCCCATTGGCAGCTTTCAGGTATCGGCGGGGTCGATTTTAAAATGTCAATAATGGGGAAGCTGTCTTCCATGTGCATTGCCATAAACAGCCGTGGCATAAGCGGGAAATGAAATGACATGTGGCACTCATCGCCTTCGCCAAAGTACTCGACCGCATCTTCGGGCCACTGATTCGCTTCGGCCAGGAGCATTTTGCCGGGGAAACGTTTGTTGACATGCGCGCGCAAATCCTTGAGGAAGGCATGCGTTTCCGGCAGGTTCTCGCAATTGGTGCCTTCGCGTTCGAACAAGTACGGAATCGCATCCAGTCGCAGCCCGTCAACCCCCATGCCAAACCAGTGATCGAGTACTTTGAGAACTTGCCGGCGCACTTCCGGATTGTCAAAATTGAGATCGGGCTGATGCGAATAAAAACGATGCCAAAAATAATTGCCCGTTTTGGCGTCATACGACCAGTTTGACGATTCGAAATCTTTGAAGATTATCCGGGTTTCCTGATACTTCGTCGGCGTTTTGCTCCAGACATAAAACCGGCGCGCAGCGGATCCTTCCTTGGCAGAACGCGCCTTTTGAAACCAGGGATGCTCGCTTGAAGTGTGGTTGATCACCAGCTCGGCGATGACCCGTATGTCACGCTTATGAGCCTCCGACAGAAATTTTTTGAACTCGCGTATGGTGCCGTAATCGGAGCGAATTGAATAGTAATCGGCAATATCGTATCCGTCATCTTTGAGC
>WJLW01000004.1 GCA_014728295.1 Chitinivibrionales bacterium
AAAACACCTGCCAGGCTACATTAGAAATATTGTCGCTGACGAAAAACGTATCGCTCAATGCGGTTTGAACAGCAGCCAGAGCAGACGTGTCATTGATAAAGCTGACCTTCGGCGGCGTCATATCGGCCATCACCCTGAATGGAAGGCTTGTATTGTTTGCATCGAGCAGCCTATCGGTAGCAAGCCAGGCAATTTTGTCGTTCACGTCAAAAACGCTGCCATGCTCGACCTGCCAGTGACCTGCGCTGTCCCGATAGACTGCAACCTTGCCGTAATCATCGATTGTAGGAATAGAATCGAGACGAATGCCAATCCACACGGGCCGGTAAGCACGATTGCGAAACGCAAAGGCATCGCTAAGCGGGACCAGTCCGTCGGCAGGCTTATTGCTTTTCACCCGATCCACGGTATCCTGAATGGTTACGGCAAAATCGTACAGGCTATCCTTTACGAGCACAATTGCACCGTCAAAAACAGAAATTGTATCAGTCGTTGTGCCCGGATCGAAATAGGCGACCGGCTCCCAGGCAAGTTCGGGCAGATAAACCGACCCTACCGACTTTTTCGAAGGAAATACCCACGGACTGCCGCCGGCACGCAACCAGAGAGCCATAAAATAGGTGGTATCCGATTCGAGATCTGCCACCGGAATGAAAATGCCTCCCGTTTGCGATGTAATTTCCGCTATCGCGCCATAATCGGGCAGTGATGGCGGAACAGCCGAGGCTTTCTCTGCGCTCAACGCAAGAGTAACCCCTACTTCGGCGCTGCCTGCGGGCAGCGGGTCGAGCAGCCAGTTTACCTCAAAGCCGCGCCTGAGTGTATCGAAGGTCAGCGAAAGCAACTCGGGCGCGTGGTACATCGTGCCTGTAGGACGGGGGGCACGGGTAAGGCCAGTGGTACGCGATGCTTCGGTCACTATTGACCAGCGAGCGCCGCGCAACACCTGCAAACCGAAATAGTACCGTGTCTGCTCGTCGAGCCCCGATACGGTTACGAAAGTATCCTCGACCGCAAGCGGCTCAAACAGACCGAATCCCTGGCTGCCGGTGACCGTGCCGGTGGGGATTTGTACTTTGGCATACCAGATGCGCACCCGGTCATACGATGCCGTATTCCAGGTCAGCGTAATATCCGTAGCCGCTACTTCGGCAACATGCAACGTGCAGGGATTTGCGGGCTCGGGAAGTACCAGCAGAGCCGAATCGATAATGCTTTCGCTCAGGGTCGTATTGACGCTGCGCAACACGGCAGCATAATAAACGGTTGTACTGTCATGGGTAAGCACTACATCTTTGATCGTATACGCGAAAGGATCCTGTGAACGCACCGCTGCTGCATCCTGCCACACGGTATACCGCCCGTTATTGAAATCCGGCGAAGGTGAAAATCCATACCAGATACCTACCGACTGCACGTCACTACCGATCGAGGAGGTTTGATCGATGGAAATGGTCAACGTACTGTCGAGATAGGTATGCACGGGGCTCCCGAATGAAAGCCTCATTGTCGCGCGCACCGTGTCGTGCATCAAAACCGCCGCGCCATTACCGGCCACAAAGGGGGGAATGGTATCGCCGTATACCGGCGAATGCCAGATGGGCGCTGCCGCAAAGTAATAGAATGAATCGGCCGCCGACAACGGCGTCACTGTCACGGAGATATCGACCGAATCGCCATGTGATGTGAGCTCTGCAAGCGCCCGGCGAACCACGCGTCCAGCAGCAGGGTCCGGCTCCGAAGCATACCAGATGCCAATAGAGTCGATATAGGCAACATTGGCATGCGTAAATGGCGGCAATGAGGAGAAATTACTGATTTGTAGCTTGACATGCGCAGAATCGATCCGGGTTCCCCGCACGATAAGCGGATTGGGAATGCTGCCGGGAGCGGGCGTACGCGCTTGAGCCGAATCGACAAAGGCGACATTGCCGGCGCTATCTCTGATCCACAGCGATGCATAATAGCTCGATTGCGGAATCAATCCGTCAACCGCCATGGTGCGCTCACCGACGGAATCAACTACCGTCCCGCGCATGGTAGCAACGGGGTCGGCCGGATCAAACAGGGTCGCGGGTGAGGTCGTGCACCACACAAATACGCTCTCAGCATCCGCCGATCCCGATTCGGGAGTAGTCCAGCGAATTTCAAGCGCCGCCGGGCCTGATGCGGTTACCTGCAGATGCGACGCAGGCACAGGTGCAGTCGTGTCCGGCGCCGGAATCACCACGAGCGTGGCCGGGTCACTGACCGTTGTTTTCGAGCAGCCTGTCACTTTGCAGCGATACGCCGCCTGATCGGTCAACTCAGCCACAAATGAATAGACGGAATCGAACGCGCCGTCAACATCCTGCCAGGCCGTATCATGCGCTAAGCGTTGCCACTGAAAGGAGAGCGTCATGCCGCTGGCGTTGATGCGCAGGGCTGCCGGGCGCCCCTCGCCCACAGTCATTCCTGCCGGCTGGGTGAGAATTGTCGGGGCCGGGCACGCAACGACCATAATGGTGGCCGAAGCTGTGGTATGCACCGCTCCGCAGCCGCTGATGACCTCGCACCGGAAGCGTGCGCCGTTTAATGCAGGATCTGCAACGGTGCGAAAGTGAGACGACGTGGCACCAATGATATCATTGAAATGACCCCGATTATATCGCTGCCACTGATACGACAGCTCAATGCCGCGTCCCTGGCACGTCAATATGATACTGTCGCCTTCCAGCACAGTCCGGCCCGTCGGACTCTTTAGTATGTCGGGGGCCGTGCAATATTTTGCGCCAATTGACCAGACGTCGGCACCAGGACGCTGCACCGCATAGGTAAATGCAATGTAGGCGCTGTCCCTGAGCATATTGTCGATGCGGATTTCGTCCAGTTTCCCGTCGAATGATCGGTCAAGCCCTATCCGGTTGCCGAACGTTACCGGGTTACTGTTAGCGTGCGCAGAGCCTTGTGCCGCAATGATCCTGTTTGTTGCAACGTGCGCACCATTGATGTAGATAGTCACCGTATTCGTTTGTGCAGAATTATCGTATGCAACGGCGACATGCTGCCACTGATTGAGTTTCATGCTGTTTTGGGGAGCAAACCACTTACCGTTCTCTGTAGTAAAGTGGTGTCCGAAATCAACCGACTGGTTGTCCTGGTTAGCCAGGAGCGCCATCTGGCTTTCTTTGATGATCATCCGTCCGTATCCGGATGTGCCATAGCTGCGCGGCTTGAACCAGAGACTGTAGGTTGCCTGCACCGGAACACTGTCCTGCGAGGTGACAACTACCTGACGGTCGCCGGCAAAATTCACAGACCTTCCCAGTACCCCATTTGAGGCATTGGCGGCAGCAGTACTGTTTGCACTGCTGTCTTTGAAGATAGCGGAGTGTTTTCCCGTCGCGTCTGCCAGTACCGATGAATCCCCTGCTTCTCCCAGATGCCAGACGGACAGATGATTATTTGCCCGTGAGAAAACATCGGTACCGTTCGATCCGGCCGCCGCATGCTGATTGCCCCAGTACATTTTTATTTCGGTGGCGGCTGCGGCAAGCACTTTGTCGAGCTTTATCCAGACCACTGCCGTATCGATTGCACTTTCGATCCACTTTTCGATTTCGTACGGCAGCATCTCCCCGGCCGCATTGCAGAACCTGAGATCGACGCCCCCTGCGCGTACCTCCTCGATTTCGGGAAAGTTGGCCCTGTGCAATCGCAATGGAACCGCAAAGTCGCGCAAATTGCGGTTTAGCTGGACCGAATCTACTTTGAGCTTCAACGAACGGTAGTAGCGCCAGTTAAACGTATCGAACGGTGAGGCGTTGGCATCTATCGCCGTGCAGATATGCGCGGCAACCAACGCGCACACAAGTGCAGCGCCTCTTCCTGTAATCATAGAATACCTCTCTACCTGCATCCTGCCAGGTGTAAGTCTACACCGGCACTTACTTTAGTGGCGTTACGATACCGCTTCGTTCGCCTGCCTGCCTCACGCGATGCCAGCTCGACAGCCCCGTTCGTTCGAATGGATAAAAATATTATACAGATCGGATAATGAAAAGAGCGTAGCCCGATGGAGGCGAACGAGTGGCATTGCATAATCAGCAAACCGCGTACGCCACCAATCGCCACCCCTGTAAGCAGCATTGCCGCCCTTCGACCAACTCTAACAGCCTGCACCAAAACAATCGGATATACTATTTTACAAAGCTTCGATGATGCACACACGGATATCGAAACTCACCCTCAGAACGTAAACCGGGAGTCCGAATGGCTGAACATGTGAACACTCATGAGGCAGTGCAGGAATATTACGGCAAAACACTGCAATCCAGCAATGATCTCAAAAGCAACTGTTGCACCAGTAGCTCGATTGCACCCGAGCACAAGAATATTCTGAGCCGCATTGACGATGAAGTTCTGGCTAAGTTTTACGGATGTGGCTCGCCACTGCCCTCCCACTTGCAAGGATCCACGGTGCTCGATCTGGGCTGCGGTACCGGCAGGGACTGCTACCTTATTTCGCATCTGGTCGGCGGGAAGGGCACGGTAATCGGTGTTGACATGACCGACGAGCAGCTCGACGTTGCCAATCGACACCTCGAATCGATGACGGCAAAATGGGGCTACAGCGAGCCAAACGTCCGTTTTGTGAAGGGCTACATCGAGGATCTTGCTTCCTGCGATATTGCCGACAGCAGCGTGGATGTGGTAATATCCAACTGCGTGATCAACCTCTCGCCGGACAAGCCTAAGGTGCTCAGTGAAGTATTCCGCGTGCTCAAACCTGGCGGGGAACTTTACTTTTCCGATGTGTACAGTGACCGTCGTGTGCCGCAAGCTTTGCGTGAAGACAATGTCTTCTACGGCGAATGCCTGGGGGGGGCGCTCTATTATCAGGACTTTCGGCGCATCATCGCAGACTTCGGGTGCCGTGATCCCCGCATCGTGTCAAGCTCGCACATAACGCTGGACAACCCCGAAATCGAAGCCAGGGCCGGGACTCTGCAGTTTTATTCGATGACGATCCGTGCCTTCAAGCTCGATCTGGAAGACCGCGCCGAAGATTACGGTCAGGTGGCTGTTTACCGGGGCGCCCCCGATCAGCCACACCGCTTCGTACTGGACGAACACCACTGCTTCGAAACCGGGAGGGCCGCGCTGGTTGACGGCAATACCGCCGATATTTTGAGTAAATCGCGCCTGAACACCAGTTTTGATATCATCGGTACTAAAAACGTGCATTACGGATTATTCGGGCATTATCCGCTCCAGGCTTCCGCAGCTGATTCATCATTCGAGGAGAGCGGCGGCGGAGGAGGGTGCTGCTGAATGATTCCCGCCAATACGACGACGTTGACCGTGACCGGTATCGAGTTCATCTCGCCCAGTCTGTTCATCATCTCCTTCAAGCGCGGCAGGATGAAATTTACTTCAGGCGACTGCATCTCGCTTTACAATGCAGAAGGCGAGTCGCGTCCCTACAGCATCTGTTCGGGCATGAAAGACAAGGAGCTGAGCTGCTACATCCGCTCCTTTCCCGCCGGTCTGGTTACGTCATATCTTGCTGCGCGCAAACCCGGCGACAAGGTAGTGACCTCATATCCCTTCGGCTGGTTCCGACCTGGGCAATGCGGCGAAAAAACCGATCGTCATGTCTTTATAGCAACCGGTACCGGCATTGCGCCGTTTCTCTCCTACATGCGCAGCTTTCCCGCCCGGCCGCCGGATGCCTGCATATATGGCGTGCGTACGCTGGCTGATGCACAACCGGCAATTGCGGGCATGGCCGGCAAGACCGCTTTTACGCTGGCGATTTCCCGAGAGCGGGTCGGTGGCTACTGTTGCGGACGTATCACCGCCACGCTCGATTCGATTCCATTAAAAGTAAAAATGCAATATTATCTCTGCGGTCTCGACTCAATGATAGATGAGGTCAGCCTGTGGCTGGAGCACCAGGGCGTTGACCTGACCAATATCCATCAGGAGGTTTTCTTTAATGCCGACACTTAGTGAATACGAAACCTGGCTTACAACCGAAAAAGGCGATCCGCGCGGCTATATCCAGCCCGAAAAACTTGACGAGCTCTGGTTTCACACCGGGACCAACTGCAACCTGCGCTGTCCGTTTTGCCTGGAGGGGTCCAAACCGGGGGATAATCGCATCGAGGAGATCTCATATGCCGAGGCCGTGCGCTTCATTGACGAAGCGCGTGATATGGAAGTAAAAAAATTCTCATTTACCGGCGGCGAACCATTCATCAACCGGGATTTCATTAGGATTCTCGACTACGCCCTTGATTACGCCGACTGTCTGGTACTGACTAATGCGACCGAACCGCTCATGAATCGCTTCGCCGAAATACTGCCGCTGCGGGATAAGCAGCACAGCCTGAACCTGCGCGTCAGCCTGGACCACCCCGATCCGCACCTGCACGACAAAATGCGCGGCAAGGGCAATTTCGCCAAGGCGCTACGCACCCTTTCCCGGCTGCATACGGCCGGATTCGGCGTATCCATTGCCCGCCTGATGTCCGCCGGTGAAAACAGTGAAGAAGCAGACAAATACTACACGCCGTGGCTCGATGAAGCCGGCGTTCCCAGCGACATCACCATCATCAAATTTCCCGATTTTTATCGCCCCGGCGCCATGCCCGAAGTTCCGCAAATAACCGAGACCTGCATGACCAGATTCCTCAACGCCAGGCAACGCAGCGAATTCATGTGTAACTTCAGCAAGATGGTGGTCAAGAAAAACGGCATACCGGGCGTCTTTGCCTGCACGCTGGTTGACGACGACGACGCGTACAATCTGGCCCCGACGCTGAAGGAGGCGATGAACGTACGCGTGATGTTGCGGCATCATAGGTGCTACTCGTGCTTTGCGTATGGTGCGTCGTGCAGTGAGAAATAGCGCCCCGGCCAATGGTTGATGTGATATCGACAAGAGCATGAACTTCCTCAAATTGTTTGGTAACCAACTGACTGGGCAGAGTGTGTGTGAGGGAATCAGGGCAGATGGTGAATCAGAGTGTAAACTCGATGATTCCATCGCGTGTCAATAATATATCTGCCCGGCACAAGCGTGTTGAATGTTCGGGATGCCACTGCCTTCTCATATGTCACGAGCGTTTCACCCCGCAGTGAGATCACCCTGACGCTTCCCACCTGTCTTCGCAGGAAAGCATGCAACGCAGCTCTATGCAGGATGTGCGGAATTGTCTGCCGGTGCGTCGACAGGTAGCCGGACGGCTTGCGGGAAACATCCGTTTGCCCGCCCAGAATTGCCTGTGCGGCGCCGCTGATGAGTGTATGGTCGGTCTGCTCAACAAAAGCGATACTGAAATGCTGCGGCGTATCCTGCAAAAACTTGCTCGTGCCGTTGCCTCTGCCGAAACCAAATACCGTCATGCCGCCCTGTGGGCCGTTCATGGCGTAGAACTTGTCGTCAAACTCGTCATCTTCGTGATGCACCAGCAGCAGCACTCTGTCGTGTGCGCCGTCGCCGAAGCAGATCCACTCCCGGCCGGGCAGATCGCCGACATGATCGTGTGTGCAGAGTTTTTTTGTCGTCTGCGCTACGCTCATCCACCAGTCCTCATCATGAGCGAAAATGCCGCCCGGGGTGCCTTCGTAGAGAAACCAGTAGAAGCGCGACGGATCTCGTTTGAGCACTTTCAGCGTTGCCATTGTTTCGTATATGCTCCATTCGGTTTTCCATTTGTCGTCTTTGCTGATCGACTCGATAACGACCTCGCTTGACGATTGAGAAGTGATCGCACTGGAGACATGCGTATAGCCGGGATGAAAGACGTCACCCGGATGCACCAGGTTAGGAATGCCGCGATACCTGCTGTCCTGCCCCTGCAATCCGCCGGTTGACGGACGAAAGCCAATCCAGTCATTACCTTGCTTGTCAAGCAGACTCGAAAAACCGCCGGCTTCTTTCTGAAAGAAGTACGTGGCCGATTGTGTGGTGATTTTCCAGGCATCCTGCCCCTGATCGGTCGTATTCTCAACCGTCAAGGCGTGCAGGCAGGACCAGCTCAGGGAAGCAATGAGCGCACCCTGTTTGATTGTCAACTTACGGTTTAACATGCCAACCTCCCGGTTGTGGGGGAGTAACGTGATTTATCCGCAAGCGCTTTTCATCTGCGAACCAGAAAAGGTGGTGCGCAGCGAGGTCATTCTTGCGGATTCGCCGACCCAGCATCGAATACACTCCCGGCGACGAAGCGGGCCGGCCCGAGCGCAGTGCGAAAGCCGGCCGGTTGCTGTGCAGGGATGCGCTGCGTGCCTGTACGTGAAACAATCCCGGCGAATAATAATAGTCGGAAACCGAATCATACGGCGAGTTGAAGCGCAGGTGGCATGAATCCGACACCAGGCTCATCATCTCGAAATATTCATTTTGCATTCCGGGCGTAACGACCCACTGCAACGTCCCGATGTTGCCTGCGTAAATCTTTGAACTGTCATGGGCGATGCCCTCCGGGCTGATCGCTGCATAGTTGGCGCCGTTGTCGGGGCTGATGTCAATCACGAGCGGTGATGCGATCGCGTTGAAGTCGACTTCCCACCGGATCGTCAGCGTGTCGCCAACCAGCACTGTTTTGCCGGCGGCCGGAGCTGTGATCCTGACCGGCGGCGATTGTGCCGTCAGCGTGCCGGTAATGAATCCGATAAGTAACGCAATGTGCTGCATATTTCTCCCGCTAATCAATTTCGATGTGCACATCGGTGCGCCGGTTGAGTTCGTTGTCGCGTAATACGATTCGCCCCGCGCCCCGTAACGGTTCGCTATGGTTCAGCAGGCGACCGCGTAGATCATATCGTCGCCGGTTATCGCCCAAATACGCGTCACTTCCGGAGTTGATTGCGCTGCGTAACGGATGAGCCGCAGTTGCGCCGTTGTCAATCCAGAAGTCGCCCGCTTCGGCCTGATATTTGTCTGAGCTTTGGGGATTGTTGGTTACGACGATCTGTTCTTTGTCAATCCAGTCGTAAAGCACCTGATTGGACCCTTTCCCCGCGCTTCTGCCGTCCCAGCCCTGCATGGTGCAGATCCACTTTTCGGAATTGCACGACCAGCGATTGCGATTGAAACCTTTACCGGCGTCACTTCCCCAGTTTCTGAAGTCACCGGTATTATAGGTAAACGACTCGGATTTGTCCCAGGATTTGAACACGATTTCGTTATGGCTCGTGCCGGTAAAGAACATAATCCACTCTCCCTGCGGCGAAATTGCCGACCCGCAGGTTGCGCCGGGTTTCATGTCGTCAACGCTGTTGCAGGAGAGCTTCCCGCCGCCGGGAAGCAGGTAGCGATACACATGCCCCATGCCGCTGCAGGTCTCATTGTCGGCAGGGCGAATGGCGGCATGCTCGGCGTCGGCAGCAATACTCCACAGCCATTGGCGGTCCTCGAAGGTTACGACATCTTTAACCTGCAGTGTCGCGACATTGATCTTTTTCATAATTTTCGATCCGTCATCGCTGTAGCCGCCGTGACTGTAGTACAGCCAGTCACCTTCGGGCCAGTCGAGATACCCCGTACCGGTGGGGATCTTGACCAGATCCTCTTTCATCACCTGCTCGCCATTGACACTTACCATCGCAATCCGACCGCTTTTCTGAATGAATGCAACGCGTTGACCGGTGCGCTCGATAGTTGCAAAGCGTGCCTCGCCGCTGAAAATAACCGTGCCGTTTGGATTTTGCACCTGGTTGTTTTTGATGGCGTGGCGATAAATCTTGCCCCATCCGCCATACAGGTTCTGATTGCTTCCCCGGTACTTGCAGCAGACCGCAATGCCGTCAACAGCATACATTTCCCATACGACAAGAACTATTCCAGCGAGTACAAGCCTGATCGTGCTCATAGTTTGCTCCCGATAACGTGTCTTATTTGCATACGCTGCATTATGCTATTTTACGTGTGAAGCACCGGGCGGGTGCACTACCCGCCGGTGCTTCGAGCTTCGGGCTGCCGGAGTCCGATTTGGCTATCCGCTCCGGCTGCCGTTTTTATAGCTGCAATCTGTCTTGTCGTATGGTTTAACCGAACCAGTCCCCGCTTACGGGCTACAGTGCTGATTCGTGCTCCAGTCCGGATCGTTTGCGTCGAGCCAATGCTCGACAGCAACCGGCACAGCGCATAATTTATTATTCGAAATTGAGAAAACTGACAGATTCGTCAGGTTGATAATTTCATCCGGCAAAGTATCGATATCATTTTCTGAGAGATAGCATTTTTTCAGGTTTGTCAAATTGCCCACCGATGCGGGCACCTGCGTCAACGCGTTATGATGCAGCCGCAACTCCTGCAATCGGGTAAGGTTGCCGATTTCGACAGGAACGCCGGTCAGAATATTTTTTGATGCGTCGAAGTACTGCAGGCGGGCAAGCCGCCCGAGTTGCGGCGGCAGCGAGTCGAGCTTGTTGTTCGCCACATCAAGTTCCCCCAATTGGAGCAACCGTCCAACCGAAGCCGGCAGGACGCTCACGCCGAGACCGGAGGCTCGGAGCGCCAAAACGCGGCCGGCAGCATTTGCGGTTGCGATATCATCGACACCGGCTCCCGCAAGGCTGTTGCGCCGGATGAATTCTTCAACCGTGGCCGAATCGCATCGTCCATCGGGACAGGAATCGACGGATATCGTACCCAGATCATTGGTATCTGCCGCGGCGACGGCGATATTAGTTAACGGCCCGGAAACGTAGGCGCCTTCGGGTTCTTCGATGTACAGTGCGTGGACTCCCTGTGGCGCCGGGATCGTGAAATCGCCGTCCGTCGTCAAGCCGACGCTGCGTTCCAGTCCGTAAACCAGGACGCGTGCCGAATCCAGGCGCGATCGGGCCGTCTGCACGCTCCCGCGCAACGCGCCTTCACGCAATAGAAGCTGGTCGCCCAAATCAACCAGCGTATCGGAATCGCTGATCGTAAATGCAAACAGCCGGGCCAAACCCGCCCCATTATTGACTTCGAGCAGGTAGGCGCCCGGGGGGATGCTGTCGAAAACAAATTCACCCTGCGCGCCGGTCGATCCATTGCGTATTGCCGCATGGTATCGTGCATGGGCAAGAGTATCATCGAGCGCAAGATACGTGCGCGGTCGCAGGTAGACATGTGCGCCACGAGCCGGCTCGATATCGGCGACCAGCATTCTTGCCGCAACGGCCGGATTGCCGGTCGTGGTGCCGCTGCCGTTGTCGCTTACCTGCGTTGTGCTGGTGCAGCTTGCTGCGAAAAGTGCGAGTGCACAAAGTATGGTGGCCGGCGCCGTTTTACGCGTCGATTTCATCTTTCCCCCGTTGATATCCGCCGACTGGAAACAGTTGAAAATTTACCTGGTAGACGGAGTCGACGTCGGAATCCTGTGCAACGATTTCCAGAAGTTCATCTTCGAATTCCCTGATGCGCTTTTTGATTGTGCTGAAGCCGCTACGGGATATTTTGACCGTCATCGCCGATATTTCCCGGTCACGCGAGGCAACGCGTTCGATTGAAGTTCGCGCCAGTTCGATTACCGTGTTGTGATACTGCCGGATGCCGATTGCCCGCGCCTCACGCGACGTACCGATGAATTCCTGCGATTGACGGTAGTACCCGTTTTCGTCAATGACGATCAACCCCAGGTCACGCAGCACCTTTACCGATTGTTTTGCCTCCCGCTCGCTGATGGGCGGATTGACCTGCTGCGACAGGTGCTTGTAGGATACATCATTTGCTTTGCAATTTTTAACCAGCTCACGGAGCACCGTGTGATACCATTTGCTGTAATAATCATATTGACTGGATTCGATGCGCCCCCGCTCGAGGTGCTTGCGCATCTGCGATATTTCATGCAACAATGGCGCTTTGTCGCTTTCCCGTTTGGTTCGGTCGAATTTTACCAGCAACTCGAAATAGCGCGCCCGATTACAGGAAAGGCCCAGTCCCTCGACCACAGACGGCACATGGCGCACGGTAAGATTTCGCTTACCGTCCAGAACCTGCTGCACATAATTGGGCGATGAGAAGCCAAGCAGCGCATTGAAAATGCGGTACGAAAAGTGCGCGTCCTTTGTTTTGCGCTCTTCGTACCAGGCCCGCAAATACTTGCGATAATCGGTGAATTCGTAGATGCTTTTCATCATTAGTCAAAATTGGTGGTGTGGGAATGAATATAAGCAAGAGGCGGCGGAAAATCAACAAGTATTTTGAACCGGCCATGAATATGTATTCACATATAAACGTAACTTATTGCAATATATATAAATATGTTTGCTGATTTATACACCGTATATTTTATGTATTCGCATGTAAAAAATTGGGGACGAACTTTTATTAGTTTATTATCAAAATCATATTGATACGCTGATTAAAATATTCGATAATAAACTAATAAAAGTTCGTCCCCATTATCCCTATTAGCTTAAGGCCGAATGGGCGGCCCGAAGCTGTTCAATAATAGGAATGTTCTGCGGACATTTCGGTTCGCAGGTTCCGCATGCGATGCAGGCGTCCGCTTTTTCGCGTTCGTCATTGGGAGCGGCGCCCAGATCGGCATACATTTTCCCGGCTATCTCCCACTGGCCGTATACTTTGCCGATATTATAGCGCTCGAAGATTCGATGGATCGCTACGTTCTGAGGACACGGCAGGCAATAGCCGCAGCCGGTGCAGTAGAGCTCTTCCATTTTTTTAAGTCGTCGCATATGCTCATCAATGAGCTGCATCTCTGCACCGCAAAGGCTTACCTCACCGGAGGCAATTGCCAGGTTCTCTTCAACCTGCTGCAGCGTGCTCATTCCTGATAATGCAATATCAACGTGCGGATTGTTGAGCACAAAGCGCAGCGCCAGTTCGGGAACCCGCGTGATATTGGGCACAATGCTCTCAAGCACCTCGGATGAAGCGCCCAATCGACCACCTGCAACAGGCCCCATCACCACGACACCGATATCGTGCTCATCAGCATAGGCTATCCCCTCTTCCAGCGAACGGTTGAGCAGGTTGTATTGCAGCGTAATGACATCAACGTAGCCGGTGTCGACAATGCGTTTCAGGGCATCATTATCATCGTGAAATGACGTACAGATGTGCCTGATCAGCCCTTCATCCTTTGCGCGTCGCATCCAGTTGCTCAGCCGCGGCTGCACGTCTTCGGTAAAACGCTTCCAGTTGACGCCGTGGTGGTTGTAAATGTCGATACAGTCGATATCCAGCCGGCGCAGGCTGTCTTCGAGATGCTGGCGCCACTGCGATTCATTGTGGTCGTAGTAGTGATTTTTCGTGGAGACAATAATCGAGTCGCGCCACCCGCGCAACGCCTCCCCCACCGCACGCTGGCTGTCCCTATTGCAGTACCCGACGGCCGTGTCGATGTAGTTCACGCCACCCTCGAAAGCCCGGTGAATCATCGCAATTGCCGGTTCACGATCGACGACCTGCTGCTCACCCTCCCCGATCATAGGCAGACGCATTGCGCCGAAGCCAAGTTGTGAAACGTTCAAACCGGTTTTGCCGAGGCGGCGATAGTGCATCGTGGGCTCCTGATTCGATGGGACACAATAAATTTGGCAATGCAACAAGAGCTTGGCGCTCCCGCATGCGGGATGTGTGAGTCTCTGACGCCCCGGGACAAACAGACCATTCCCGAAACATGGGCCGGTAGTCACCTCCAAAAATTAAAAATACATCTCCTGACGGCACACTCGATCCTTGCTAAGGGGGAACGACCGGACACGTCAAAAAAGAGGCGTCGCTATTCGACCAGCGAATCGGTAAACGTCACCTTGCCGTGCGCTGTCACCGTTTGAGTGAGTGCATACTTGCCTGCCCGTACGCGTAATGCCCCCTTTTTCCACCCCTGCGAGACCGGTCTTGCGTGTGAATCAACCGGCCGGAAAACATCCCATATCTCCCAGTCACGCGCTTTGCCGTCGCGGATGACACGCGGCAGCTTATCATCGGGAGCGTACCGCATCGTCAGTTGCCTGCCGTCGGGTGCAGTTACTTTCACCACTCCACGAGGCAGTGAATCCTTTTCAACTCGCAAATTCGACCGGCACCTGGCCGCGAATGCACGTATCGATTCGCTTTCCTTCCTTTTGGCAGCATACAGCACAAATCCGAAATACGGCAGATCCTTGGTGGCCGGCAGGGCATACAGCGCATGCTCGTTATAATACCGATTCTTGCGGCGTCTGGTAATCGGCAAATGCGGCGATTTTACTAATGTTCCGAGGTTGAGCGGCGCCAACGCTACTGCACACTTCTCAAATGCAAAAATCCATACCGAATCGGCTGCAATCACTTCTACTTTGTCGGGAACCTGCAGATACAGCGTATCCGCTCCTGCAGGACGCAGCCAGATTGCCGAATTGCGATTCTGCGCAATGCGATTTTCGGCATAATTGAGTCCGAAACTCAGACTGCTGTTTGCGAGAAAATAATCTACCCCACGGGCACTGTCATAGGCAAGAAATTTGAAATATCCGCCGGATGCCGTCGTGCCAAGATAATACCCGTCGTCAAAAAACATGGTCTCCCACAATACCGGCTTTTCATCGAGCCCCGGTTTCCAACCGTCATAATGCGGTTTGGTGTTGAACAACTCGACCGGTTTAGCAAAATTCTTTCGGGCAAGCTCGACAATTGCCCGGGGTGGACGATACGTACTTGTCAAGGTATGCAGGTCATCGTAGCGCGGCCGGGGATCGGTGAGCGGACAGTCACCGAAATACAACCAGAGCGGATGCGTCGCTTCGGAACCAAACACATGCGTTGCCCCGCCAAAATCCCGCATGGTCGGTCCTCCGAATCCGCCGCGATAGTATTTCAGCGCCCCCGACATGATCAGCCAGTCCAAGGCCGCCTTGGCAAGCAATTTGACCTGCCGGTCCCGCGCGAAATCGTACAGGTTCAAATACGGAGTTATCGAGTGGGGCAGATAATTCTCGGATTCGAATTCGCCATGACCGATATGATATAGCTCCGAAACCGCGTTGATCAGCTTCTGCTTGTAAATCATGCGCGTCATCTCGTTGCCGGTCTCCTCCGCCATGAGATAGACCGAGGTCTCACGCATGGCCCGCAAGTTGGGTGTATTGCGCCCGTCAACCCAACTGCCGCGTACGTCCGGGCCCCACCAGTCATCACCGTTGCCGATTCCCGGCTTGCCTTTGCCGAAAATGGGATGCGGACGAATATTGAGACGGCGCTCTTCTTCTTCCTGTTCAACCCACGGCCGACTGCTCCAGGGACGCCACCAGTCTCGCCAGGCACCGACATCATCACCGAACTGCCTCCCGGTCATCTTTTGCAGCACGCCGGCCACGTGAGCCCGTACCTGCCGATTTTCGCTCTTGAGGACATTGATCAGCTCGAAACGTGGAATGGGATCACGCTGCGCCCATATTTTTGCAGATTCGTACATCGTTCGCCGGTATGCACTGTCAAGCATATGCCCGAACAGAAAGTACTTGCGGACCTGTCCCTTGATCGTGAAACACCAGTACCAGTCAATACCCAGCGTATGCCGATGGTGTGTCTGCGCCTCCCGGTCTTCCTGCTGCAGTAAACCAAGCGACTTCTGCCGGTCTCCCGCAATCGCCGATGCCATCAATCGGGGGTATGACCACTTTTCGCGATCCGCGCCGGTATTCAAATGATAGTAGAATCCATGCCGGTCGAAGTATTCGGCACCCCGGCGTATGAAGCCGCGCTCGTCGTCTTGCGTCCAGCTCGTTTGCAGCGGCTGCGTAGCTTGCGAGAATTTACGGATACGTTCGATTTCTCGCATGACAATACGCATATCTACCGAGCGCACCCGGATCGGTAACTGTCGCCCCGCGTCAATCGCATATGTCAAACGTTGCGGACGGTGGTCAACCGGTTGCGGTGGCAGGGTAAATGATGCTCTGGCATTCCCCTGCCACGGCACGAAGAAAGTCTGTGCAATCTGTCGATAACCACTGGCAACAGAGCATGCTTTGCCGTCGAATGACGCGTCGGCACCAATAGTGACCCTCATCGACCCATCCGGTGCGTACGTGCCAAAGGCGCATGACACTACCGGCGGCGAACATGAATCCGTAAACAGCAGCTTGCTTTTCTGCGTCAAGCCGAACGGATAATCGGTCGTTGTTTTCCAGGAATACCGTGTTCGCCGGGCATTCTCGCTATCACGATCGGTAACTTCAACCGACAAGCGGCACGCATATCCGGCCGGTGCGCTAATCAGCATATTGCGCCACGGCAGCCTGGCCTCAATCGCGTAACCGTCCCGCCGGGCGGAACCGGCAACATCAGCCCGCAACGCCCGCTTGCGCTGGTCAACCGATCGCCAGTCATCCAGATCGTACTTGATGCCGCTCAATTGCTGCCCGTCAATCACGTGTCGGTGTACGCCGCATGCGCACGCGTTTAAGCGGGGATCGCGCCCGGGTCGCACCTGTAAACGGAATACCATCGATTCATCGGCAGCATCCTTCACCACAAGTGAGACATTATCGTTGCGGCGAATCCATCCGGTTATCGACTCGTACGCACGGTCATCATCCGCCGCTACGTAAAACAGCATTCCGGTGGAATCCCATGCGATACGCACCTGCACGTCAAGATCGTTGCCTGCGGCGATCTTACCATCACCAGTTGCAAGCATCGAGACCACAAATCCCTCGTCGCGCCAATCAGCGCCGTCGCCATCAATACAAATACCGGCCACCTGCGGGACGTGATGGTTGTGTTCTGCCGGGTACTCGTGATTTTGCGCAGCATCGGCAATGAGGTTGATAATAATCGCAAATAGAAGGAGAACGGGCTTCTCGCTTTTCCGCATTTCGTAAGTATTTGCCCGGCTAGAATCTTTTCCCCTCAGATTGCTCATGATAACAACACCTTTTTACCCACAACAAAATGCTGCTCAGAGCGTTCGAGATTTTTTGTTTCCACGATTTCAAAACCTGCATTCACCAGCGCATTGGCAACTTCGACCGACCTCAGCAATCCGATATGCGGCAGGAATCTGATTCCGGTCAGGATCAACAGCAGCACGTATATCATCCTGTCTTTGAATGAGCGTGCCTCCGCCAGACACGGAGTGACGGTAATGAGATATCCACCCGGCCTCAGTAGCTCGTACGCTCTGGCCAGGGCGCGTTTGCGATCATCGAGCAAGTGTACAATATTCAGCGCCAGGATCACGTCAAAGGTTTCAGGCTTGAAGTACTCATCAAGTATCGTAGCAGTTGAGGTTTCGACATTTGCGATCCCCCTGTCCGCCAGTTTATCGCGTCCTGCCTCGATCATCTTTGGTGAAATATCGATACCGTGGATAAAACCAACGCTGTCTGCAAGGCGCAGCATCACCCCGGCTGTGGCACAACCAAAGTCAAGTACACTATCGCTCGATTTCAGATATTTCCTGGCGTTCTGCACTGCTTTGTGTTCGGGCCGGTCGGGGGATGAGTCCAGATCATAGCGCTCAGATATCATATCCCAGAATAACGTTGTGCGCTGCTTTTTGTTGCCGCCGCGTATCCAGAGGAAAAACCATTTGAAGGCGACAGACGCGAGCAGGTAAAGTGCTTGGATAAGGCCGTGTTGGGCGGGAGAAATGCGAGATGGTGTGTCGTCACTCTTTTTCATGGAGAATATCTTTTCTGTACTAATATTATCACTTTTCTCCTTTTGCTGCATTTGGCCTTGAGTTTTTGCTATCGCTTCAAAATATTATCGCCAATGCTCTAATGCAAGCAGGAAACCTTATGGAACGTCCCGGCAGGCGGTGTGAGAGCAGCGATCGTGCGGATGGACTGAGGTGGCAATTGCGCCCGGGATTGTTTCGGCACGCATAAGCGGGGTTAATCCTCGCTGGGAGAATTGATTTCGGGACAACCTTTTCGCAGCGAAACAAATGTCCGTATTTAAGCTTCTTGAACTATATTAACCGCGTAATCTAATCGGGTTGTTTGAGAAAGGAATAAACCATGCAAATCAGTGTTGAAACCACCATACAGGCGCCGGTCGAAAAAGTATGGCGCGCCTATACGACTGCGGGGGACATCAAACAGTGGAACAGGGCATCTGATGACTGGCATACGCCGAGTGCAACAGTTGATTTTCGCCAGGGCGGTCAATTCTGCTCACGCATGGAAGCCAAAGACGGGTCGATGGGATTCGATTTTGCCGGGACCTATACGAAGATTATCGAGTACGAGCTTATTGAGTATACTTTTGGTGGACGCAAAGCGAAGGTGAAATTCTCCGACAATCCGGGCGGAATCACGGTGCGCATACATTTCGAAGGTGATTCTACCCATTCAATCGAGCAGCAGCGTATTGGGTGGCAGAGCATATTGAATAGCTTCAAGAAGCATGTCGAAGCTTCAGGCAATTGACGGGGTATTGCGTGAAATCGTAAATTCAGACTAGGGCGACATCCCGCCACTCTTCCTGATATACAACGAAATTGGTCAACGGGAGTCGCCGGCAAAAAATTCGGCAAACATCATCCGGAGCTTGTCTACGCTTTCCGGTAAAGCCAGGCCATTTTTGGCCGAGACATTTCCTGTAACGATTTTTGATATTTTTTTTTTATAGCCCGATCAAACTGCCGAGCTGATAAATTACCGTTGCAGCAATCCAGGCCACGGCAAACTGATACCCCACCGAAAATACCGACCATTTCCAGCTTTTCAGCTCTTTAATCAGTGTCAGCAGCGCGA
The DNA here is from genome assembly GCA_014728295.1 of Chitinivibrionales bacterium. GTDB lineage: Bacteria > Fibrobacterota > Chitinivibrionia > Chitinivibrionales > WJKA01 > WJLW01. The sequence goes on from WJLW01000004.1 coordinate 18,697, forward strand.
CGATGCAGGGAGTGTAGAGCAAAACGAACATCATGAAGGCAAAGGCCGCAAGCGGTGTGAAGTTTTGCTGCAACTCGGCACGCAGGTCTTCATGGCCTTCATCCACCTCATCTCCCACGGCATAAAGTACGCCCATCGAGCCGACGACGATTTCTTTGGCGACAAATCCGGTTGCCAAAGAGACGGCGCCGCGCCAGTCGGTTCCGAATGGCCGGACGACCGGTTCCATCGCTTTGCCGATTCTGCCGATAACGGTGCGTTCCATGATTGCGGCTTGCTTTTTGTTTTCAAGATCGCCAATACGTGCTTGTTTTGCTTGAGGTTGCAGATCTGTATTGTTAGCGACCTGTTCAATTTTCCGGTCATATTCACGTTCGATAGCGGGTGATTTTGGATAAACTCCCGCCCACCAGAGTATAATCGAAAAGACCAGCACAACACCGCCCATCTTTTTTATATAGTGCTTCGCTTTATGCCACATATGTATCACGACGCTACGCACCGTGGGAACGCGGTAAGGGGGCAACTCCATTACAAACGGGTAATCCTCGCTTCCTCTGAAGAGCGTGTGTTTGAAGACATAGCCCATAATGACAAACGCACAGAATCCGAAAACTACCTGGAATAGGAAGACGACATTGCCGGCATTTTTCGGAAAGAGCGCTCCGGCGAAGAGCACAAATACCGGCAGCCGGGCCGAGCAGGCGATCATCGGCGTGAGCAGGATGGTTTTGACACGATCCTTTTCAGACTCCAGCGTGCGGGCGGCCATGATCGCAGGCACACTGCATCCCAGACCCATAATCATCGGAATAAAGCTTTTGCCGTGCAGGCCGATTTTGTGCATCAGGCGATCCATGATAAAGGCCGCGCGCGCCATGTAGCCGGTATCTTCCATAATAGAAATACCCAGAAATAAAATCAATATATTCGGCAAAAAGACGGCCACCCCCCCTACTCCCGCAATCACGCCTTCGGTCAACAGGTCGCGAGTTACACCGGGCGGCAGCAATCCTGAAACAGCACTCTGCATCCAGGTAAAGAGCAATTCGATCCAAGTCATCGGATATTCGCCGATTTTAAAGGTGACTTGAAACAGCAGCCACATGAAAATGGCAAATACAGGATAGGCCCAGAATTTGTGGGTCAGTACTTTATCAATCTGATCCGAAATTTCCACGCGTTTGAGTCTGGTCTCGGTAACCGTCTCACGGATTGCGCCGCTGATGAAACCAAATCGTGATTCTGCAATCAGGCTTTCGGGTTCGTCTCCAAGGAGCTGGGTGATATTCGAATCATAGCCTTTAATTTTTTCGATAATATGTGCACTGCCCGGCTGCGATTTAATCAATTCGGCCACTGATTTGTCATGCTCGAACAACTTGATGGCCATCCACCTTTGAGGATAGGTGCTAAATCCCGATTCTGCAATCAGTTTTTCGATGTGATCAACCGCATCCGACAATTCACCGGGAAGCGGTATATTGAGAGGCGCAAATCCGGCGCCATCCTCGCGAGCCTGTGCAACAGCGGTATGCAACATCTTCCGGATACCGTGCGCCAGCTTTGCATTTGTAGTAACTACTTTTAATCCAAGCAATTGCCCAAGTCTGTTGATGTCAATTTTCAGGCCGCGTACGGTAACTTCATCCCACATGTTGAGCACCAGTACCGGGCGCACTCCCAGTTCCATCAACTGCAGGGCAAGATAGAGATGCCGGTCAAGATTGGTTGCATCAATTACATCAACAACGACATCAGGCTTTTCATTCACAATGTAGTCACGCGCCACTTGTTCTTCGAGCGAATAGGCACTGAGTGAATAGGTTCCCGGCAGATCGATAATTGAGATCTTCTCACCGTCAATTGAAGCGGTTCCCTCCTTGATCTCGACCGTAACGCCACCCCAGTTACCAACTTTCTGGTTTGCACCGGTAATGCAGTTGAAGAGCGATGTCTTGCCCGAATTGGGATTACCGCACAGCGCAACACGAATAGTCATAGTGCTCCCCTATTCGAAACATTTGATATCATTTAAGTCTCTGCCGCCGTTTTAGTTACGTAGATCTGCTCAGCTTCTTTCACGCGTATCGAAACGCGGGCATTTTTAATGGAAACCTCCATTGGATCGCGCAGTGGCGCATATTTCACGATTTTGATGCGCGCTCCGTTGATGAACCCCATTTCCAAAAGGCGTTTTCTAATCGCTCCGCTTGCACTTAGACGCCGGATCACGACAGAATCTCCTTCCCTGCATGATGAAAGGTCAATATTTGTTTCCATAATATCATTCCGTTGCAATTGATGGGCTGTAACCTCGCTTCCCTGACTTCAGGGAGGAGCAACGATCTTTTAGGACCTGCGGCAGGTATCAGTGACCGTTATCTGCCAGCGGAACTGAACTATCGGATGAGGTCACCGCGTATCCGCATGAGTTCTCACAATCGATCAACCGGGCTTGTGCCGAGGTGTTTGATACGAGTTCCTGCGACAATTCTTTATTGTCTGCCAGCGCGTTAAGCATGCCCGCCAATTTGCGGCAAACCTGCGAGGTCATGCCATGCTCCATTTTGCAGGCGGCATTTTCGGATTCCCGGTCTGATAATCCGAGCACTTTGGTGAAAACTTCATTCAGGATAAGATGCCGTTTGTTGACGCATTGGGCAACTTTTTCGCCTTTGGAGGTAAGCGTTACATAGGATCGGGGCGAATAGTTGATATATCCTTTTCCGGCAAGCGATCTTAAAGCCACCGTTACGGATGAACGCTTGACCTGCATTTGCTCGGCGATCTCCATGGCCCTGGCAACCTTATTGGTGGAAATGATTCTGAAAATCACCTCAAGATAGTCTTCCAGAGTTGAGGTCAATGTGAGTGTACCCATAATGTCACCCCCTAACTTAGTTAGAAAGATCTAATAAATTACTACATAGCCAGGTCAAACACAAATATTGTAAAAGAAACGAACGGGAAGAAAAATGTTGAACAGGGTTAGCAAGGCAGTGATTAACGTGGGAACCTCAGCCGTGCCTATTCTCCATGCACACCGGTAACATTTTCATTAGACCAAGGTGTCAAATGCTTAGTTCAGCAAACGGCAATAGCCCCAGTATCCCCGGGCACTGTTTGGCAATCCGGTGGACAATCAATTTGAAAGGCGGAACATGACAGCACAACGAGCATTCTCGGTGATTATCATGCTTCTGGCGATGCATCTTACTGCAACTACCCGGCATGTTTCACAGCATGCAGGTTCGCTAACCGGAGACGGATCATCAGCAAATCCCTTTGTGCACATCAGTCAGGCAGCGCAGATTGCTCAACCCGGTGATACGGTACTCGTCCATGGGGGCATTTATCGCGAGCGCGTGGTTCCCGAGCGCGGCGGGAGTGCGGGTAATCCGATTACCTATTTGGCGGTTCCGGGTGACACGGTAACTATACGCGGTTCGGTCGTCTGGAACCCGCAGTGGAATTCCTACACTTCAACGCCGGGTCTGTATTTCGCTCATCTTGCAGATACGCTTTTTGCGGACACTTCACAAAAGGACGGCCCGAATCCCTTTCGGGTGATTCTTGGCGGATCCCGCAAGAGCAAGGCCGTTACCCTTGGTCAGGTTTTTGTGGACGGCGTGCGATTGACTGAGGTCGATTCGATTGCGAGCATGGATACCGCAACCTGGTTTTTCGACTCATCCGGCAGCAGTTTATTTGTCTCCTTTCCGTCCGGCACGGGCCCATCAAACAGCACTGTGGAAATCACCAACCAGCGGCGGCTTTTTGCTCCCCACAAGCGCGGATTGGGCTATATTACTGTTAAAGGCTTCATATTCGAGCATTGTGGCAACCAGTATCCGGCATCGTTTTACAGCCCGCACGGTCATCCACAAGCCGGAATGGTCGGTACCCGATCCGGTCACCACTGGATAATCGAGGAAAACGTGATTCGCCTGGCCAAAAACATTGGTCTGGACATCGGCACCGAATCCGACGGCAACGATCTGGAAATTTATGACTACCCCCGCATCAGATCCAGTTCGGTCGGCTGGCACACGGTGCGCAACAATCTGATCACCAATAACGGCAGCAGCGGCATCATGGGCTACAATCCGCGTTATTGCCGGATCGCAAACAATATTATTTCCGGATCAAATTACCTGCAGATGAAGGGCAACGAAAAGGCAGGAATGAAGCTGCACGGCTTGTATTACAGCACTATCGAGGGAAATCTGGTTGTTCACAACAATACACCGGGAATTTATCTGGACAATCGATTCTACGCAACGCATGTCTCCCGCAACATCGTAGCATTCAATAATGCATATGGCATGTTCTTCGAGCTGCAGTACACGAGCTGGTCTTTCACGCGGCCTGCGGTCGTTGACAACAACATCATCGTCAATAACGCTGCAAACGGTATCTATTCGCATGATGTCTCCAACTTGATTTTGCTTCACAACCTTATTGCAAATACAAAAGGATCAGATGGTTACGGATCATGGGCCGAAGGGTTCTTCTTTCGCTCGTCGGGCTCTCGCGACAATTTCCAGCTCAAGAATATCCATGCATATAATAACTTGCTCCTGAGAAATCAGGGCGGCGCACTTAACTTTCCCTATCCCAATTGTGAAAATGACAGAGTCGACTATAACCTGTCCGATTATAACGTCGCCTCGGGGGAAGATTTTTACCGGCAGTTTTATTTGAATCCGAAGTGCGGTGGTCGTGACGAACGTCCCTGGATGGTCTGGAGCGATGTCGACTCAGCATATGTTGATTCAGTCCCTTTTCATGAGATGGTATACACTGAAATTGAATCACTTACGACAGTTACATCAAGTGCATTTATAGCTCCAAGCTGGCGCGGCGCCAGGTTGACCTTGCAGGAGTGGCGGGACTACTGGAAGCGCTATGACCAGAATAATGACGCGCATTCAAGGATGACCATGCTCAGCACCGTGGATCTCGACAGCACCAATTGGGAGCTGACTATCGATCTCGACTTCGATCCGGCTACGGTCGGCAGCCTGCCGCATGATTCGGTAGGCACGGATTTCAACGGCACGCCCATACGACAGGACGGAACCGCACTTCCCGGCCCCTTTCAGAATCTGGGCGAAGGCTCCCATTCTTACAAAGTGTGGCCACCCGCTCACTTTCCTGATTTCGAATTTGCACTACCGTCGGCGAATCGGATGGCGCCCTTGCCGCCAAGCGGAAACTTCTCTTCCAACACTGTCAGCAGAACCGTTTTCGGAACGGCGTCCCTGCTTCATTCAGCATATCTCAAAAAAGGCGTAACATATAGATATTTTAATATTTATGACGCTTCGGGCAGAATCCGCTTTAGCTATTCCGGAGATGCACACCAGCTAAAAGCGACGCTGCAAAAACTCAAACTTGCAGGAGGAATTTTTATGATGCGGGCGCTGGTCGAGAAAGTGAATCAGCAATAAGGCGGAGTGAAGTTTCAGTAAGCTCTCTGTCTACAGTAAGTTAGCTACGAATTTGATTTTCCCAGAATCTTCAGATATCGCCCCAATTCCCGCAGTTGATCATCGTTCAACACCGAGAAAATCCCGGCCGCGGCCCGGGCATGCAGCGGAAATACTACTTCCATCAACTCTTCGCCGCTGTGCGTAAGGTGAATTATGTTAATGCGCCGGTCACCGGGATCCTGAATACGCTCAACCAGCCCCCTTCTGCAAAGATTGTCGATAACCATAGTAAGGTTACCACCGCTTTTAAGTATTTTTTGCGACAGGACCTTTTGGCTCATATCCCCCAGACTGTACAGTGCCTCCAGCACACCAAACTGGCTGAAGGTGAGCCTGTGGAGCGCTAAATGTTTGTGTATTCGGGAGGTTACCGTATCTGCCGCGCGAATAAGCTTAATATAAGTTCTCAAAACCTCCCATTGCTGACTTTCGATAGTAATCCGACGCATAGTTAAACCTTTAAAATTGTATAGATGTTAAATTAATTAATATTGAAACGTATGTCAAGCTGTAGTTGTAAGGTACTATAGGATCACACATAACATGCCGGCAATTTAGACAGCAACTTAAAGTGTATTTTCACCAGGAATAAATCTTATGGCTGAATTCATCAGGGAACATCATACTGCATCTTACTTGATGCATCTATCCTATAACTATATTTATGACAATATATTATAGAAATGACAGCATAAATGCGACTGTTCTCAACAACAGTGCAACACACGGCGTTTCAATTGCGAAAATTTGCGACAGGCCAAAGCAGAAACCAATCGTCATTACTATAAAACGCTCTGTGCTTCTTTCCACTACTGACGAGATTATTTCATGAATTGCTGTAACGCACTGTTATTATTAGAGCTACGTTTTACTCGCTCCTGCAGAATATCTTGCAATGCATTGATATTTTCAGAAATGCAGACAGGGTAGCAGGGGGGCTTTTGTCCCGTATTCAAGAAAATGGCTGCCTTTTGCTATAACTTATACTATTTTGTATATTAAAACAAGAATTACAACAAGGCATATACCATGAGCGCTGCAACTAAAATTCGCTAAAGGAATAAAAGGCGCTAACCTATTGAGCAGATACAATGTTAGAGAACTATTCATTTCTTGAAAACAGATTCCAATGCCTGGTTATCTCAGAAACCAAATCGGAATATGAGGCTGTAAAAAAGCCCGTCGAGGCCACTAAAATATTTACCTGCCTGCACGCAACAACACATAGCGATGCCGAAAGATGCATTCTAGAGTCACGGCATATACATTGCTGTCTGGACTGCATGCCTACCGAGAAACGCGGCCACACCGAAAAAAGCCTGCCGGAAGTGTTTGGATCTGTGCTTCCAATAATCATTTATAGCAGGCCGCAAGACTGGGAGCAGGCCGTTGGTTTGATTCTGGATGGGGCGCGATCGATACTCAAATCTGATGTGGCTACCCTGAACAGTAGAGAATTTATCTATAATCTTTGTTTCGAAACGGCGATGGGCTGTATCATGCCTGAGGTTACCGGTCAAGAGCATCCGTTCATTCAAAAATCGTTTGAAGTTTTGTTGCAGTATAAGCCCCAATCTCTCAGCGAATGGGCCGAATACTCCGACCTGCCGATCAAAATGCTCAACGACGCCTGGATGAATCAGTATGGAAATGCGGCAAAGTATACCCTGGCCTGCTACCTGATTCTTGATGCAGGTTTTCGGTACATTCTCAATTCGATGTTCGGCCGCAACGAGGCTGTAAGCCCTTTCACCAAAAAAGTTTATGATGCCCGCATATTCGAGTGGTATTACAACAATCGCCAGGAGCTTGAGCTTTTCTGGAACGCCGATCGCAACTGCAAAGCGATAGCTGATCGTCATTCGCAGGCGGTTCCCGTCTACTTTTATAAGGTGCTTACCGCACCCCGCAAGGCCTATCGCAGGACTCCCGACTCGCTTATTCTTCCTGCCGCCGGAAAATAGCATTAATTGCGCACCTGAACAGCTCACTGAGGAGAACATAAAAATGCAACCTTATTTATCTCCCCTGCCGCAATGTGGCAAATTTACTCTGGGAACCATGAATCTGGGATGGACTTTCGATCGTACAACCGAATTCGTTAAGGTTGTGCGAGCAGCCATGGAAAGAAACATCCCGCTGCATACCAGCCATGTTTATAACAATGGGCAAACCCTTAATATTATTAAACTTGCCTTTAAGGAAGCGCCCACCCAAATACCGCTCTTTATCGCCAAGATCTATTGCTACAATGCTACTCAAATACGATTGGACGTCGAGGAGGTCGTGGAGCGGCTGGGAGTTGAGCAGATCCCCATTGCGCAATTGGCCAAAAACGACCATCGCCACCGCGAAATTGTCGATGATGTCCTCTCACAAGGAGCCATGTACCAGCAGCTTTGCCAGCTTCGGGAAGAAGGTAAGGTTGGGCATTGGACATTCGAATCGTTCCAGAAGTTTGCAATGGATGCAAATAGCGCAGTCGACAATGATTTATTCGGATCTATTTCCTTTTATTTCAACGCATTAGAGCGAGAAACCGACACGACGTCCTGGGAGAAAATTTCACGGAAACAGCTTCCCATCATCGCGCTGCGCGGGCTATCGGGTGGACTTGTGGAACCAATCAACGAAAAAAGCGCGGGCAAACCCGGCAAGCCGCTTGAAATGATCGATCGCCGCAAACAACTCGAACCGCTCTTTGAGCAATCCGGTTGCAGCTCCTGGTCGGAATTTTCCATCCGCTTTCTGGTCAGTCATCCGCAGGTTAAAACGATCGTGATCGGAACCGGTTCGGCGAAACGGGTGATCGAGAATCACGAATTCATTTCGAACACACATTGCCTAAACCCGGAAGTAGTCAGTCAAATCCACCATCATCTCTCCAACTGGGCCGACCAGCGCACATTCGATCCTGACAGTCCCTACGTGTAATTTGCCTTGCGGGAAAGATGAATTATCTTATTGCAGTGATGTACGTCAGCGCAAGGGGTAACAATTATCTCAAACTGGAACCGATAAAAAGGCGCACCTAAGTCTATGCCGGATATCACGATACAACAGGCCCAGCGCATGGTGGACGAGTGGATCTCGACTGTAGGCGTCCGCTATTTTTCGGAATTGACCAACCTGGGCATACTCATGGAAGAAGTCGGCGAAGTGGCCCGCATCATAACGCGTAAGTATGGCGAACAGAGCTTTAAAAAATCGGATGAGAACGTTGAGTTGGCAGATGAACTTGCGGATGCATTATTTGTGTTGATTTGCCTGGCGAATCAAACCGGGGTTGATCTGACTGCCGGGCTGGCGAGGAATTTGGAAAAGAAAACAATGCGTGACCGGGATCGCCATCGCAAAAACAGCAAACTGCAAAATTGATTCTCCGCTCTGCCGACAGCCGCGTGCTTGGCAAACAGGTTTGGAAGGGCTGCTGAAGCTGATGGGCGGGAAAGCATATATATACCATCACCTTATCGGTGTGCCGACAATGACGTCGGTTGGGGTGATGGATTTTACTTCATTCCCGTTTTCGATGAATTTGAACGTGTAATAGTTATCCTTTGGAATGCTTATTATCATCATGTTGTACCCGGCCGGTGGTTCGGGTGCAGGAACCAGCGTCTGCTGCTGTTTCGGCATATACATAAAAGCATCATAGTGAAAGTAAAGCGTATCACCGATTTTTCCGGCAGAACGCGGTGCGAAGCTGAAACCCGAATATCCGGACCGATATTTCAGCACCGTAAGCACAATGTTTTGCCGGAATACATCCTTGTTGACTTTGCGCTTATAGCCGGTACAAATGTCCCAGGTATAGTTCCTGTCAAAAACATCCCATGTGTAAATGACACCCCAGATATCCTTCGAGGTAACGGTTGAATCCGTCAAAGCATAGCAATTGGCATATTCAAGCACCGGAATCTCGATACCGCTGTATCCCGCACACTGCGTATCCCACCGAAATCGCACCTGCCGTGAGGCGGATGCGCCACTGTCGTCGAATACTTCAAACCGGAGGTCATCGTAGCCGGGCGCTTGCGACGAGTCATTCGGATACACAAAAAGAGAGCTGTCGGTCCTGGTAAACACGGGACGCATGATCGGAACCATGGAGAAGGTGACCCAGCCGGAATCACTCAGATGAAACTTGTCACCTTTTCCCGCATCAAAATTCCACATTAAATCCGTCAGCTCATCATCAGGGTCATAGACGATTGATTTGACTTCTATTTCCTTAAACGTATCTCCCGGCATTGCGCACTGACCAAACAAATTCGATATGCGCGGCGGATCGTTTATGCCGGTGACGCGATATGCTGCCAGTGCATCATCAAAGGTTTGGTTGGGTGCCTTCGCCGTAAAAGTGACATTTTCGGCGCCATTCCATTCGCTGTCGGGAATCGCAACGGTGATCATGCGCCTGGCTTGATCCAGAGTAAAGGTCAAACCTCCGGCATTATCGGCGATGAGCCACGATATCTCGCTTTTGTCGTATGGAGCACCCGACAATACATTGACATGCGAGTCGAGATAGATAGTATCGAATAGCTCATTCTCCTTTATCGTTTGGCCCAGCGTCAAAGTGATTTCGGGTTTGAAGGTGGAATTTTCATTATTGACAATAGTGATTTTCTGCTCGCCTTTATTGCCGGCACGATCCCAGGCATAAACCGGATACTGCTTTGCCCCCTGAGACAGGCCCGAGGTGATGACCAGCCAGGCCGTATCTCCGGCGAGATCCATCGGACGATTTCCGAATTTAACCGAATCGATCAGCGAAGAATCGGCAACCGCAACAGAGAGCGTGCACGGCAGTGTGTTGACCGTGCTGTCATCTGCAGAAGGATTGAGCCTTACAAATGCGATTGCCGGTTTGACCGTATCGAGCACAAAAACCGTGCATTGTGCTATTTCACTTGCATTATTGCCCGTATCCTTGGCAAGCGCAAAAATGTAAAGCGTATCGAATGCATTGCTCTTGATTGTCAATGCCTTTGAATCGCTGTCACTATTAAGTCCTACGCTTTCCCATTGCGGAGCGATAGTATTGGTTTGCGATATCTGGTACCGCAACAATTCAAGATCGCCGTCAAAATCCCTGACCGATACCGGCAATGCCAGCTCTTCGCCGGCATGTACCGAATAACGCGACGAATCGAGATGGACGACCGGATTGCTGTAGGCGAAAAAGGATTTGTGCACAGAATCCCTGTCACCATTGCCCTTGATAATGCCGGCGGTAATCTCATAGGCCCCCGGTGCGTCCGCAGTAATATCGAATGAATAGGATTCTGCGCCAACCGCTCCGCGTGCCAGCGTATCGGACTGATCAGCGTGCGCCAGGACAATGACAAAACTATCAATAAACTGCGGCCGGAAGAGCGCCAACCCGCATGACACCGGCTGCGAAAGCTCAAGCGTGTCGCGGATACAGCTCAAGCTATTCATTGCGTCAATCATTGCCGTCGTGTGGGGATTGACCGTCTGCCCATCGCCGTAAAAGGTAACACAGAGGGAATCGACTGTTCGTGCCGAATCATCTTTGATGACGGCGGCGCACATGGCATAGGAATCCTGCCGAGTGATCCAGAACGGTGCAACGATCAGCGAGTCCTCTACGCTGCCGCTGGAGATAAGTGACAGGTCGGGGGTGGTAAATCCGATGTAGAAACTGTCAAGCAATTCCGGCAATGCAACAACCATCGAACACAGATACGGCTCCGCGGAAGTTGTCAACGTATCGTCGAATTTCAAGGAGGCAGATTCGTCGATGCCGGCACGCCACCAGGCTTTGCGTTCAGCTCCTCGTGCGATGAAGCCAATACTTAACGTATCGGTTGTTTCGGCATCATCCCTAATCGAAATGACAAAAACCAGCCGGTACTCCCCTTCCTCGCTGATGAAGATATCAAACAGCACCAGCTCCCGGTCAACGGAGCCCTGCGCAGCCAGGTTGGTGTCACCATCCAGTATGACATAGGCCTGAAAGCTGTCCACAAACTCCGTAAGCAACACCCAGGCCGAGCACTGATACGCCGTATCCGAAGTCATCAGGGTATCGTCGACGCCGGCGAATGTTTTTTGTTTGTCAATCGATGCATTGCCCGGATCATTGAGCGGATTCGAGGGCGACGTGCACGTGGTTACTGTTCCGGCCACAGAGAGGAAAACGACCAGCACAATTGCGTTTCTCATTTGGCATCCTCACGGCTGCAGATTTTTACCGCGGCGGTGCGGTATGCAAAAATTTCCGCCACTATGTAAATTAATCGATAATCAAGGCAAAGAAAAGAATATACGTACCGGAAAAACCACGAATCGGCCTGAAATGAAAAAAGAAATGATCGCAATGAAAATTCAGTGGTTACGCCAAAAGGATACACAGCCGGTTAATATTGTTCTGGCCGAAAAGCATGGTATTCCCGACGCGACGATCGCTGAAGTATTCGCTGCGGCGTGCAGTTTCCGGGCCAAAGACGAGCCCGGCAGCCTGTACCGGGGTAATGATAATTTTGTACGCGGGGTATAGCAAGAAATGACGCTGATCATTCTTTCCAAAGAATCGCACCTTCCAGCCAGCGGACGCTCTGAAGCGCAGGTGTATGAATGCCTGAGGGCTTACTGCACGCGTATGAGAATTCGGCATACACGATTGGGTATCAGGGCATCCGTGATCTCCTCCGTCACATTGCCAAGACCGACCCGGCGCCCCCGGATGTCGAACCATTCTGCATATTTGCTGCCCGTGGGGCGAGCTGCAAAGCCTTCGATATGCAGAAATCGTTGCGATGATTGTGGCAAAGTGTTTCCCCAGGCATGCACCCACCGGCGTACCGGCTGCTGCATTTGATCGAGCTCGAGACTGTCGTACCCGGCGAACAGCGGCAGTATCCTGCCCGAAATCGAATCGACCTCAAGTGTGCGGCTTAATCCCTGCCTGGTTTCACGCACCAGGCGAGTATACATACCGTCGCTGGTATAGGTGCTCCAGCCTAGTGAAAATGATGCGTGCGCATTTTTCACCAGAAACGCCGGTTTCTCTAAATCGCCGGACGAAAAGGCCGTTGACGGATACAAGAGCCCCCCCAGAACTTCGGTCATGCTGCCGTTTTCGGTGGTAATGACGCCGCCCTTGCCTTCGGTTTTAATGCCGAAAATCCACACGGCCCCTCCCCCGCGGTTGTATATCCGGAAATCGGGATTGGCCGGCTCCGAATTGACCGATCGTATCCATACATTCCGGCGGGAGTCGATTTTTAATTCATCAACCATTGCGTCTTCAAGAAACAAATCACCCGGCTTATCGCCTGCCATGTAGTCATACCCGCCATGCTTCAGCACAACGGTACGCTTGCTGTTGTGCTTGACCGTTACGCCATAACCATAGCGCTCGATTATCAGCGGATCACTGCTGTTATCGTTCACCTGCAACGTCAGTCCGACACCGTTGGGTATCCCGTGCACCACGGAATTGAAGCCGATCACACGCTTGACATGGGCAGGTACCTCAACTTCGTGATTCATCAGATATAATGACGCGGGTGAATAGATCGTTGACTTCCCGGAGGTAAACAATTCTTTAAACGTAGTGGTCGGTGTAGAACCGTCCTGAGGACGAACGGTGTGCTTTGCCCAGTTGTTCAGGTTGTTGTCATGAAAACTGGGCGTTTCTGCAATCGGCAGATTTAGCGTGCGAGCGGGCGAATCAAACAGTGTATAGGCGGTATCCGTCACGAATTCCTCAAGAGTATCCCGGCTGATTTCCCGGTCTCCCGATTTTATAGCTCCCCGGTATCCGGCGGTTATCACATTCCTCGCAAACAGGGACCCACTGTTTTCTATAGCGAAGTTCGGGCCGCTCCCATTGATAAATTCGCAATCGACCAGCGACAATAAACCGCCGGCATCTGCATTGACACATGCGGGAACGGCGTTTTCACTGCGAATTCGCCGCATCGTCAGGATATTTTCGCTGTTGTGGATTCCGCATATTTTCTGATTGCGCAGGATAATATGCTCCAGAACGATGCTGTATTCGGTTTCTCCGGTCTTGATGCCGTATCCAAAACCATCGATCGTCACATTTTTGACCAGGCATGGTCCCGGCCACAGGCGTGTCATCGCAAGCCCGATGGCGCCGTCGCCGTCTTCGGAGATTATGGCAACGTCCTTGAGGGTACCGCTATTGTTCGAAATGTAGTCTATGCCGATTGCTCCCGGATTGTTTGAACCGGTGTTGATCGTCAGGTCATGGATATTTTCCCGAAACGACTGATTACCGTTGGGGGTAACGATTACCGCACGAGGATTATGCACATTATCGAATCCGGCGGCATTATCCTTGAGTTTGATAATCGTCTCTCCGATACCCTGGCCCTGCAGTGTCACCGCACAGCCATGCCAATTAATAGATTTGCCGGTCACATACACGCCTTTGGGAAAGTAAACCAGCTTCGGTCGTGAAGAATAATAGTCGGGCTGCCCGATCTTCACGGGTCGATTGTCCGCAAGTGCAGTCATGATCGAATCAAAATCATCAGTCTGCCCATCACCTTTCGCACCATATTCTTTTACGCTTTTGGCCACGATATCATCAGGAAAATTTAGAACTTTCGCTTCGACAAGACATAAAAAGAGCCATATCACCAGCAATGATCTCTGCATGCATTCGTTCCTTGCTTTAGCTAATTGTCAATGAGTGATTCTGCAGTAATAACCCGCTTGCAAAGCAAGTAGTATAGCGCGAAAGACAAAAATTTTCAACGTGGACGGTTTCTACGCGCGAACGGAGAGTGTTGTTTTGCCGATTATGATGCCATAACGGTGAGCATAACGGTTGTTAGTTATGCGATTAAGCCACTCATGTTGCAACGACTTTACATAAAAGTATTTGATGCTCGAGCCGGATGACGTGTATCCATTTTCAAGAATGCCTCGCCAAATCAGTGCAGCCTCTCAGTGTTCTGCATGCCTCCCCATTCAGAAAAAAAAATGCCAAAAAAAATTAAAGTGCGGATATGCACTCACCGATAATCATTAATAAGAATGCCAAAGCTCTGCACCTCCCTTGTGTGCGATCTGTTCACTCATAGCTTCCCCAAACGATTGAGTAGACCAGAAGAGTTGGAGGCAAGAAGTTATCCTAAAAAGCGGATACCTAAGGGATCCGCTTTTTTTTTGCTTTCAAGGCTGCATGAGCAATGGACTGATTTATTTTTACCTCACCCCAAGCAGGGCTGTCTCAATTGTAACACGGTTTTCATTTTGCGAGAAGGGCCTGCATGATACTGCACCATCTTTTTACGTGCCGCAGCTTGATACTAAAATCGGCGCTTTTTACGCAAATAGCATGCTTTCTGGCACCATTGCTTGGCGCTCAGGAAAAATCAACAGCATCAACTGCTGCGATCGCAGAAATATCCTTTTACTGCAAGGTTTATGAACATCCCGATACAGCATCGAATGTTTTAACCGTGCTTTCCCGGGGTGATCACTATCCCATATACCATGATTCAAGCGGATGGTTGCTGGTTGGGCTGGTGCAGAATAGGGGCTGGATTGAGAAGCATAATTGCAAAGTCGCATCACTTCCGGGGTCTTCATCTGCCGGACAAAGCTTGCAATCGCTCTATAACCTGCTGTTTGTAGATTTCGCATCACGCAGCATTTTGATTCCCGCCCTGCTTCTGGTTTTAATCGCCAACATAGTCCTTTTTGTAAAGCTTTACAGAAAAAGCAAAGAGTCATTCCAGAAAGCGCAAACAGCCCAAATTGCTGCGGCAACAGAACATAAACTGGTCGTCTACATAGTCGGCAAGGATAAACTGGTCAAGAGCACGGTCACCGAACAACTGATGACACTCTCATCCCTGTTTACCATTACCGGCTTCGACGTCGAGCGATTGCGCAATGTCAAAGCGCTCAAAGCAAGAACCGCCATTATGGCGCCGGATATTTTCGCAATTGACGCACAAAACACCACCAATGTTATTAATCACGTCGAGCAGATGATTTCAGGAAAACCACTGCTGGTCAATATCCCACTGATCTTCTTCAACGCCCCCAAAACCGAGCGTCGCGCCCAAAGCCGCACCATGCTCAAGGTGTTCTACTTCAGCGATGCCATTACCGATACCGATATATTCAGAATCGCCTCGCTGCGCGTCGCCACCTTCGCCGAAAATGAAGATGTGCGTACACTTAAATCTGTCTCGGCACTCGAAGGCGGCATTTCGCAGGAGAGCATCCTCGAAACCATGCAATTCATCGAGGTCGGCCGCAAAAGCGGTCTGCTGGTTGTCAAGAAGCAGGGCCATTACGGCTCAATTGCTTTCCAGGAAGGCATCATCGTATACGCTCAGACCCAACGAAGCGAGGGTAAGGAGGCTGCTATCGAAATGCTCGATCTCAAGGACGGCTATTTTCGTTTTACAATGAATCAATCACCCAAAGAGCGCAACTGCTCGCTCTTGCCCGTAGCCGTGCTGATGGAATGGACGCAAGGGAGGGATGAGGAGGTGTTGAGGTCGTGAGATTGGTGTGAAGGCTATAATCCCGAGTGTTTCATGGCGAAAGATCAGCAGATTCACCCTGGTAAATATATTGACATTCAGGCACACTGCGCGCCAATTTCTCCATTGACGCATCATGTATTATTTTTCAGTGCCGAAATATTGAGTGATCAGAATTCACACCGCGCAGCACTCTCAAATATCCTGTAAGAGGCAACCTCGTGCTCATGTTTTAGAAACAGAAGAAACAACCCGGCACTTCGAAATACTTTTTTGCATCTACCGGCACAAACGTAGTATGGATAGACCACACATAGCAATTACCGGCGTATCTTCCGGTATCGGATACGACACCTGCATCAAAGCTGCCCGGGCCGGATTTCATGTTTTCGGCAGCGTGCGCAATGAAAAAGATGCGCAACAGCTTATCGATGAACTTGGGGACACCTTCACGCCGCTGATTTTCGATGTCAAGGACACAGCGGCTGTTGCTGAGGCGGCACATGTGGTCAGGAACCGGCTGAACGGCCAATGCCTGCGCGGACTGGTCAACAATGCGGGTTTCTCGGTTAACGGTCCGTTACTGCACATGCCGGTTCAGGACCTTGTCGAGCAGTTTGAAGTCAATGTATTCGGGCTTTACCGGGTTGCACAAGCGTTTTTGCCATTGCTGGGGGCAGCCAAACCAATTGGAACCCAACCCGGGCGTCTGGTTACTATCAGTTCGACGAGTGGGCGGCTGGCATATCCCTTTATCGGTGCATATGCAGCATCGAAACATGCGGTGGAGGCAATTTCCGACACATTTCGACGCGAACTGGCAATTTACGGCATCAAAGTAATTGTCATTCAACCCGGCATTGTCAACACCTCCATCTGGGACAAGCGTCAGAAGGAATCACCGTACGCGGATACCGATTACGGGCAATACCACATAGCCTGGTTCAATGCTTCCGAGAATATCAAACAATCCGGACTTCCCGTAGAAAAGGTCAGTCGTATGGTGCTGCATGCTCTGCGCTGCCGCAATCCCCGCACCCGCTATGTACTGCTTCCCGGCGGAATTCGCACATTGATCAAAAAATGGTACCTCCCCCGCTTGCTGCCGGATACCTGGCTTGATAAACGACTGCGCAACAAGTGGGGCCTAAGATGAATGCCGAACGCCGCGTTGCCGTAATAACGGGCGCAGCTTCCGGCATCGGAGCTGAATTTGCGCACCACTGCGCCCGCCTGAGCTATGAGCTGTATCTGGTGGATCGTGATCAGGACGGTTTGGCAAATTTACGCAAAGCTTTGTCGCACTCCGAGCAGAAAGTCACCGGGTGGCCGGGTGATCTTTCGTACCCATCCGAGGTGCATCAGTTGACAGAAAGGATCAATTCGCTGAAGCGCATTGATCTTCTGGTAAACAGCGCCGGCTTTTCTCTTAAATCGGCATTCCTTGATGTAGATGACGCTGAGCTGCAGCGCATAGTTGCCGTCAATTGCACTGCAGTCGTAGCTCTGACTCAGGCGGCATGCATAAAAATGAAGACCCAGGGCAGCGGATGGATAATCAACTTGTCGGCAATTGGCGGGTTGCTCCCCGGGTTTGTGGGGCCGGTTTATGGTGGGACAAAGGCATTTGTGTACTACTTTACTCTCGGCATGTTTCACCAGATGAAGCGCCACGGGGTCTATCTACAGGCATTGAGTCCCGGACACACTCGAACTGCAATACACTCTCAGGAAGAGAAGCGTGCAATTCCGCGTTCATTTTTTGTGAAAGCCGCAGCAGTGGTTTCGGCAAGCTGGAAGGCCGCTGAAAAGCGGCGTCCCGTATGTGTACCGAGCCGGCGCCACAGCTTGTTACTCAATCTGGCACGAATTGGTCTGGGTCGGCTGGTGTGGCGGGGCGCACGCAAGATTGAGAAATTGATGCCGAGATGAGCGACGACTGTTTCGAAAACAATGGCAAGGTTGATTTTGCCGGTGTTGGCGCCGGCCGCTCAGGCACGACGTGGGTGGCCCGATGTCTTGCAGAACACCCCGACGTGTGCATGGCACGCGTCAAGGAAGCCAATTTTTTTCTAACCCGATATGTTTCCACGCGCCTGCCGGGCAAACAACTGCCGTTTATGATGCCGCGTAATGGCGCCGGTCCTGGCTGGATGGTCGCGCAGTTTGCACATCACAAACTGGGGCAGCTTCGCGGCGAATTCAGCCCCGCATACCTGTCGGATCCCCAAACGCCGCATCTCATGCAACAGCATAATCCGGCAATGAAATTGATTGTTTGCCTGCGCCGCCCCACAGATGCGCTCTATTCAGTATATTTCGAACTCAGCAAATATGTGGCGCTGCCCACAACATTCGAAGCGTTTCTTACGGCATATCCGGAATTCATTGAGTACGCCAGATTTGTGCGGCACATTGAACGGTTTCTGGACTATTTCCCGCCAACGCATATTTTTTTTGTGATATTTGAAGATATTGCAAACAAGCCGATGGACTTATTCAAAGAGCTCTGTGACTTTCTTGACATACGGCAGGATATTCAACCACCGAGCCTCACAGCAAAAGTCAATCAGCGCCGCCACGTGCGCAGCCGGAAATTGCGCTCGCTTTTGCATCTGGCCGATGGAATGCTCGCAAATGCAAACTTTACGCGCAACGAATGGATACGTCGCTTACGTCAATGGAATCTTAAAAAAGCACCTTTTGCGCCCTTGTCGGATACGACGCGCCGCTCGCTCGACAGAGAGTTTTATGAGGATAACAAAGCACTGGCCAGATTCATTGGGCGTGACCTGAGCGCGTGGGAGCAGTGAGATCGGGTTCGTGGTCAACGCGTCTTCATGAAGATTTTTGAGAAGACCTGCTTGAGCTGCGAGTGCTTTAAATAATACAATCCAGGAGCAAGGACAACATCCGTCAAGATGAGTTCCGTGCGGGGCGCATACCGGGGGATGATCCGGCCGAAAATGCGCTTACCGTTCATGTCGAATATCTGCACGTACGCACGTGTTTGGCGTAAATGCTCCTCACTCTCGATGAAATACGAGATAGATCCGTTTGAAACGTCGGTAATAGAAAGCCCTTCTTTCGTCGGCGAGGAAAACAACGGTACCGATTTACGAACCGCCACACCGCCTATGTCAAGCTCTTCGATGTACACATTATCCAGTATGATTTGCAAATTGTCGGATCCATAATAGGTGAAGCGCAGCGAGATTACCTTATCGAGCGCAAGCGATTTTGATACCGTTTTCCAGTCGGGCTGCTTGAAATTATCGAACGAAAGCCGCAATCGGATCCATTTGTCATTGGATAGCACTGCTTCGTGCCCGAAATAGGCACCATCGGTAATATTGTCCTGTTCGAGTTCAACAACCATGACGCCTCCGTTTGTGGATGAGGTGCGAATGTCAAAAAAGACGCTTCGGGCGTTGCCCAGACTGGTAACACCGCCGTTTTTGGAAAATGATGTCTTAACGCCGGCAAAGGGATGGTCTGCACCGTCTCTGCCGATCATGCGCACGACCAGCGCATTGGTACCGCTCTCACCATTTTGCGTAAAGGATGTTGCACCCAGTGCTGGCGGGCTGGTGTAGGATTTTCCGCCGACGGCCTTGTCGGAAAAAACCGACCACACCCCCTGCAGGTTGTTGGTCGCATTCTTGTCATTGAAATCGTCGATAAGTACATCGGTTGCTTTGGGTTGCTGCTTGACATTTGCGGACAAAAAGAAGTTTGCCCGGGCCAGTGATTGATGATAAGAAGCAATATCCGGCATGTCAAGTTTTATGTCGACATATTCGCCTGTAACGAAATCTGTGCCATTACTTTCACCGTTCCAGTCAAGAGAAATTGATTTACCGCTGCCGGTATAGGTTTTTTGTGCACTACTTTTCCTGCCGGTCAATACTATTCTCCAATCCACGGCCTTGTCGAATGTTGCGGTAATCGTTACTCCACTTTTATTTAAATCAGCGATATCCGGACTGGCTGCCACCGCCTGCGAGATACGTATTAGCTTGGCGGGAGGATTCTGGTAGTCCCGGATAAATGCCAGGGCGCCGATTGCACCTGAATTGTAGTCGAGGGCAACTTCGGTATTTTTGTAAATGTCTTTGCTGTCGGTAAACGTCCAGTTTGATGATTCAGGGGAATTCGGATCGAAAAAGCCCTGCGGTGTCGGGCCGGAGACAATGCCCCCGACAAGATTCACGGGCAAGGTGTTATCGTTGCGGTGGTGCGGATTTGCCGGCCCCCCATTATAGCGCACCACATACGATTTTGTATAGGGTGAAAAACCGGCTAGCCAGTTAATCTGCTGAAATGCAAAGTCTTTATAGCGCTGATCACCCTTTACCATAAATGCCAGAGCGGCCGAGAACGCCGCATTACCTGCATTGCCGGCGACACCCCAGTCAGAATTTACAAACGCACCTTTCACCAGGCGGCAGCTTGCGTTATTGGAAGTCACCACCCGATTGAGCGTAAGGTTTACATCAGAGAGCCAGCTCGAGATGTAGCTTTTTTCACCTATGCGATACATTTCAAATGCGGCGATATCACCGCTGTTTGCGTAGCCCACAACGAAATAATGCCGGCTTAGCTCGGCCATGAAGTTCTTGGCCCAATCCAGGTAGGTTTCCTCTCCGGTTGCACGGTACAACTCAACGGCTGCGCAGGCCATTTTGTCTTTATATGTCGAGGTGGAATAATACGGTACGTTCCCCAGATTCGGGTCGCGTTGCTGATCGGATATGCCTTGATTAAGCAGGCCGTATTTGAACGCTTCCTTTGCTTTTGTCAAACATGTCGCGGCATAAGATGCATCATGCTGTTCATAAAGCATTGACATAAGCGCCAGCGCGGCGGCATATAATCCGGCGATATCGGATTTGGTGGTCGTATAGACTGTGCGCGCGGCTGAGCTGTTATATCCGCTGACCCACTGCTGGTGATCCTGAAATCCATCACCGACATCACGTACTATTTTGCCGTCCGAGAGTACCGCTTTGATTAGATAGTCGGTGCCGATTTTCGCTTCTCCGAGAATATCCGGAATGCCATCGCTGTTGCCGGTATAGGCCCAGGAATCCTTGTCATCATAGCCGCGCGGAAATACGTCATAGCCCTTGAGCAGACAATAGACGGTCCAGCCAAGCGGAAGTCCGAATTTGACGAAATCCCCCGCATCATACCAGCCTCCGGAAAGATCCTTGCCGTTGTAATTATCCTGTGCATGCGGATAGGGAGTGCGGGTGTAGAAGGGATTATGCGGATTGCCGCCCTTTGTGCCGGCTCTCTGGTATCCATAAAATGCAATGAGCTTGTTTTGCAATTCAGCATAATCCGCCGCAAAATCTGGTTGAGCGGTTAGGATAAGGGCTACTAGCGTGCTGATTGTGAATTTCATGTTCGTCCTTTTAATTGACTGAGATGCAGGCTTTCCCGCTGAGTGGGATGGTCAAAAGAGCGTAAATCAACCTTATCTATATTGTGGTCAAACCGGCTCGTCTGGTTCGTACAAAAAAAGCCCCGTCCACCGAGGGGGCGGTGAACAGGGCCGTACAGCCAGTACAACACAACTGCTGGTAAGGGGTTACTTTACTATCGAAAGTTGCATAGTGTGCGAAATGTGCTTATCAGTCAGCCTGACAAAATACGTTCCATTGGATAAGGTGTTGAGCGAAAAGGGGATCGTATATGCAGCAGCAGATTGTGTCCGTACCTTTCGGGAATAGAGCATCCTTCCACCGAGATCGGTTACCGTTAATTGTGCATTGTCAAGACTTGCCGGCAGAGCCAGGATCAAGCTATTGTCCTTGTGCGTTGCCGAGAAGGCGGAAACCTTGCCGTGCGATTTAAAGTTATGCACCGGTGCACCACCGCTGGCGCCGATAAGACCAACATTATCAATTGCGAATGATGCCGAAGTCTGCGGCTTGCCCTGGAAGGCCCACTGAATTTTTTCGAGCTCTGTTGTTTTAAGGCTCTTGTCGGCGATAAGGTTAACTTCGTCCCAGTCGGGTAATTTAAGCGTAGACCAGAGCACCTTCGCACCTTTCCACTGTCCGTCGGTGCCTTGGAGCAGCACCGAATGCACGATACCGGGATTCCCGTAATCTTTGTTTGCCTTGACTTCCAGGCGCAGGTAGTCGACGTCCGAAGATGTTTTGTAGTCAAAGTAAACACCCGTTGCATTTGCCGCTTCAGCGTCGTAAAATTCGGTTCCCAGGTTGTCGGAAAGCATAGTACCGATGCCAACAAATGGCTGAATAGTTGTTCCGATTTCTTCGTATGTCGGGCCTAACTCAAAATCGATAAACGCACCATTTGTGGAGCTGTGCCCGTTACCGTCAATTTTTATGATCGGCTTGGTCGGCTCGGTCGAGTTGGGAGTTACCCCGCCAAAAATATTCGAGTATTCGGTTGGATCGGTTACGGTGCGTCCTTCGGCATCGTTATAGCAGTACCAGTAATAGCCAATTGCATTTTTATTGAGGGGCGCCTTGTCAAAACTTGAAAGCGTCAGGCCGTCTACGGTGGTCCCCCATGAACCGGCTGCTATTTTGCAATCCTGACACGAGAAATCTGGTTCCCAGCCTGCAATTTGTACCTCATCAATGAGCAGGTTGCCGGCAGTCGGATTACTCGGGTAATCCATTGAAACCTGCCACTGAATTTTCTCAACCGTTGTCGGATCGAAATCAACCGGCGTTTGCGTCCAGTCGGGTTGTTTGAATTCGATGCCCTGATCGAGCAGGTTAACGGTGTACTGGGCCCAGTTGGAGGAAACTTCAAATTCTGCACGGTGATAAGCGAAATCGGTTACGGCTGCAGTTGCAACCTCGACGCGAACGGTCATGGTGGCGCTTGCCTTAGCCTGGAAGGTTATTGCCGTTGCGCCGGAAATGTCGATCGAACTTCCTTCGGGTGCAAGCATCGTGCCGATGCCGACCATATTTCCATAGGTGCAACCGGCGCCGCAACTCGGCTCGGTAGGACCCATTTCATATTCGAGCTTGGCGGCCATTGTTCCGTTATAGCCAACTTGAGACGTCGGAAGGAATTCGTATTTGCCATCGCCGCATACCGTAGGATCATACGCGGCGACATCTTTGATTTTAGAATCACCGCCGTCTTCACAATCATCATAATAGTACCAGTACGCTTTCGCATAGTTCTGGTTGGTGCCATGTTCCAGATCGTCAAGCGTCCATTGCGCAAAGAGCGTGCTTGCCGAAAAAGCCAGAATTGCAGCGAATAGAACTGAAGGTTGTTTTACTGCATGTAAAGCCATTGCTCATAGCCTCCTTATGTAGGTTTAATAAGATGTTGGATAATTTTCCAATTCAAAGTGCAACTCATGAATCGAACGCATTGCTGAGCTGCTTGTATGGTTAGTGTCCAATAATTTCAGCCGGGTTCACGGCATGCTTATGTTTCGGAAAGGCCAGTGATCCTGAACCCCCCGGCCGGTGTTGGATACTAAAAAGACAATGAGGAATAATGTCAGGTCCATACCTTTATTTTCAAGCAGGAAGGTTTTTCATGAAAACACGTCGAAAATCTTTTGTCCTTACACTTTGCAGCGTCATTGCCTGTACGATGTCACTTCGGGCAAACTGGAGTCTCCCCTACTCCCGTCCGGCGCAATATGATTACGGTAATTATTACGCGCAAAGCCTGAATCTGCACCTGACTGGCAAGCCCGAC
The DNA here is from genome assembly GCA_014728295.1 of Chitinivibrionales bacterium. Lineage (GTDB taxonomy): Bacteria > Fibrobacterota > Chitinivibrionia > Chitinivibrionales > WJKA01 > WJLW01. The sequence goes on from WJLW01000004.1 coordinate 42,419, forward strand.
TTTTTTTCTTCAGAATTATCCAAAGCGTGGAGCTTTTATAAGAAAAATTTCATTATGGCAAATGGTCTGGTAAACCACAAGCGTTTGGTCAACGGTAGTGTCACCGGTGAGACTGAAGCAGTATCAGAAGGGCAAGGCTACGGCATGCTTCTGGCATTACTCAACAATGACCAGGCTACTTTCAACAATATCTTCGAAGCAGCCAATACATACATGTGGGATAACAGCCGCAAATCCTATTTTTACTGGGAATGGAAAAATGGCGGCAAAACCGGCCAGGGTGCAGCCACGGATGCCGACCTTGACATCGGATTGGCTCTGGTCTTTGCGGATGCGCTCGCGCAAAAAGGACTGTGGGATACCTACTCGAAAAACGGCGTAACCTATGCATCCCGGGCCAAAGAGGTAATTTCTTCCATATACAATAATATGACCCGAAACGGCTATCTGCTTCCCGGTGACAACTGGGGCGGCGAGGCGATCAATAATCTTAATCCAAGCTATTTTGCAACGGCCTGGTTGAAAGTATTCAATGAGTATCAGTCTGATGTTGACTTCACCGGCGTTATAGACAAATGCTATGATGTCCTGGAAAAAATGCCGCGCTATGCGCAAGGGCAGGCGGTGGACTGGATTACGCCAAACGGTCAACGTGCCGGCCGCGGCGGCCTTGAAATGGGCAATGACGCAATCCGCACCCCCTGGCGAATCGCAATGGATGCACTGTGGTTCAACGACAGCCGCGCAATTGCTTACTGCAAAAACACGAAAGGCACGCTGACTGAATACAACAGCAGCAACAGCATAAATTTTCTGATTGCACAGATGGGCCTCTACAACGAACAGGGTCAAATAATTCCGGAAACCAAAGGATCGTTTGACTATGTTGCCATGTGGTCATGCGGCATTCTGGGATCCAAAGAGACTTCCTACACCACCAAAGCACTCGAAGCCGCCGTCATCGGAAAAATCGTCGGTTCTTCATCCGACATGCTTGGCTCCAGCTCACTGCAGGATGACAAATACTACTACAAACAATCGATCGGCGCACTTGGCTTCGCGGCACTCGGCGGCATGTTCCCCAATATTTTCGCCGATATGCAAGGACCTATCACGCCACCCGAACCGGTCAAATTGACTTCGGCTCTTGCGCCCAGCCCAACAACGATTGACCTGCCCGGATCAATCGCCATCTCCGCAAGCCTTGACAAAGACGCCAACTGGACAATCACCACCGTCGGCGAGACCAGCGGCAATAGCCAAACGTTTGAGGGAAGCTCGAAAAGCATCTCGGTCACCTGGTCGGGCTCGGGCTATTATGAACTCGAAACGGTAACGGCGACTCTCGAAGTTGACAACCTTGACTCGACCGTTTCGCCAGGCGAGCTTACGACAAGTTTTGAAATTACGCAGACGCCACCCAGACCGGTCATCGAACCGGGCGGCGCTCTGGTCATCCACGATCTGGAAAACGCCTCGACAATTAATGCTGCAGGCGGCCAATGGTTTGTTTATGACGATGCCGGCACCAACGGCACTTCGCAAACTGAGCCTGATGATGCGATTGATTTGCTCAGCCCGTCCGGGGGCAATCCGGGCAGCGGCATACAGGTGAAATTTACGGTTGATCAGTATGCGGGAGTAGGCATGCATATCATCAAAAAGGGCGGTACGGTTGACATGTCCAACTTTGAAAGCATCTCTTTTGATTACAAAACCAGCACCATCTCCACGATGCTCTTTATGCTGTGCACGGCCAATATTACCGATTTTGCCTATCATGTTGTCAGCGTCAGCGGCAGCAGCAACTGGAAAACAGCTACAATAAAGCTGACGGACTTTCAGCCACCCAACTGGCAACCGAACAGTCAAATGGATAACACGGTTGCCGAGAAAATCCAGTGGCAGGTTGAGAGTGGAAACAATGGGACCCTTTACCTTGACAATGTTCGCTTTAATTTGAAATCCGGGAAATTGCCGGACGCGGCCTTTCTGGACCTGCTTACCGGACCAAATCCTGTTCTCGAGCATAGCACAGCCAACCCCGGCGTACAGTTGAGCGCAGCGTGGGTCGGCAGCGCGCTTCGCATTTCGGGACTTGAGTCACTCAACGGCAATGTGCAGCGTGTGCACATTTCGATGTTTCAGCCCGACGGACGCATGATTCGTAAACAAAGCGTAGCACTTTCAGCTACCTCAAAGGAGCTCGTGATAGATAACCGCGCTCCGGCCGGAAATGGCTATCAATTCGTACAGATAGATTTCATCTCAGATTCCGGCGGCTCACGTGCCCGGATTATCGAGCCGATTGTGCGCCTCCGATAGCAGATTCCCTTCCGGTACCACATAAATGAACCGCTCTTTCGGCGAATAACACAAATAATTTGTAAAGCTCGACGCTTATTTCGCGCACACTTGAATAAGGAGAGGATATATGCATTTCAGGCATATAAGCCGCATCTATGTAACTATTCTCAGCATGGCAGCGATAATAGCCGCCAAAACCTTTACCGTATCCAAAGACGGTAGAGGCGCCTACACGAGCATCCAGGCTGCAGTCGATGATGCCGGCAAAAATGATATTGTTAAAATCCTCGACAATGCAGTTTATGAAGAGCAGGTCGACCTCGACAGCACCAAATCCGGATTGCTTTTGACATCCGCAAATCCCACTTCTCTCAACAAGCCGACCATTCGGCACAAAGATATCGAACACATCAAACCCAGAACGTGCCAGGAAGCGCATAACGAAGATTTGATTGACTTCGATCGCAACGGCGCATTGCGGCTCCTGCGTACCCGCAACATCACCATCGACGGCATCAAGGTTGACGGTGGTGGCGTATTTCCCTTTGGCGCCAACGGGATCTGGGACGAGGGTTCGGTGCAATGCAAGTGGCCGCTGCAGCACGGAAATGCGGCAATTGCCATCTGGGTCAGCGGCGACATCGCGATTCGCAACTGCGAAATCTCCAATGCATTTATCGGCATTAGTGTCAAAGATCGCAACGAAGGCGGAATCTACGCCAACGCAAATCCCGCAGATATCGAGCCGTGGAATGTAGTGCCTCTCTCCGGGTTCGGAAAAACCGGTAATCATCTCATCGAGCATAACCGCGTTCACGACAATTCCTGGGGCATGTTCTTCGAGTCGACCTGGGACCTCGGCTCGGTCATTCGCTACAATCTCTTATACGAAAACCATCACCCCGATATGGCTACGGCCAACGAGATCAAAAGCCTTACCTCCGAGGGCGCCAATCAGCCGGGCGGGGCGATGTGGTTCAAAGATCACATGCTGAGTCCCCTTGCGATTTACAACAACACCTTCTGGCACAATTACACAATTTTTGCCGGACACTGGCGTCCGGGAGCGCAGCATCTTGTCTTTAACAACATATATGGCGAGCCGTTTACCTACTGGGGTCAGTATACTCCCTTTCAAAATCCCTTCCATGCCCTTGACAAAGCATTCAAAAGCCGCATGTGGCATTGCGTATATGCCGCCCAATCCGAGTTGAGCACGCGGCAGCAAAAGGTGGAAGCGGGTGAATACGACCAGGGCACGCAGAAATATATCAAGGTCGATTCACTAGTGACCTTTTATCAGCCACGCATCACCAACGATCTGGGAGAACCCGAAAAATCGAGTTTGGACATCGAATTGACGATCCCGTTGTCAACCGGCGATGTAACCAAAACGCAAACCCTCAGCAATGTCGCGCTCCCCGGCGGCTTGTTGACGAAAGTTTTTGCAGCCGAAGCCGGCATCCGCTGGCTCGAAACACCGTTTAAATCAACCGATCCCGCCGATCCCGATTTTTTGACACCCAACTGGGATAATCCGAATGTTCAGAAATATATCGTTGATCAGGGCTGGCCCGAGGCAGGTATTCGTGACGCCGACGGCACGCTTGCCGACCTGGGCGCGATTCCTTCCGGTGGTACCCCCGAACCGCTGGCGACCCTCAAGCCGCTTGCACCGGTCATCATCAACGGCACCGAAGCTACTATTCGCTTTGACTTTGCGGTTGAGAAGGGCAGCTTCAACAGCCCGAAAATTAAATATTTTCGCTTTATTAAAAACATTGCATTTCAGCCCGATGCATTCGGCGGCAATGTCAAACCGATTCCCGCTTCGGACATCATGGAAATAACGCCTTCGTCAAGTGCTGTCAATTTCGGTGAAAATACCTTTACGGTCGATATACCTGCACGTGGCGATGATGATTTTTACGCTTTCTTTGAAATCATTGTCGAAGGCACGGATGCAAATGGCAAGTCAGCAGCTTCAACCGTGGGCTTCATGCCGTATCGCAAACTGGACTATGGCCTGGAGATTACGATTTATGATATTACCGAAACCACCAAGCTCGATCAAGTGCGGGCCGGCGATACGGTGAAACTTAAAATTGTGGGCAAGAAGGCTGACGGAACAAACTTTCTCAACACGATCGATCCTGCAGAAGTCAACCTTAATTCCGGAGCCGATTTATTGACGCATACGATGGAACAATTTTCTCTTCCGAACGGCATCGACGGCGGACGCATTACCAAGCCGGTGGTATTCACCAAGGTACCGCAGAACGGATTCGAGTACGTCAGTGCCTCCGGCCTGTGGGAAGATCCGGGTGAAAAAAACAGCGTGGCCTTCTTTGGTGTGTCGGATGCTATTCGGGTGCTTCCCGGCGATCCTGATAAAGCAATATTTGAAGATCCTCCCTCCAATTCTATCAGCGCCAACCCGCCGATCATCGATCCTGGTCAGACCTATGACGTACAAGTGCAGGTCTACGACAAATTCGACAACAAAATCAATCAGGCAACGTCGGTCAGTATCAAAAGCCTGCATCCGCTCATTGGAAATGTTGAAGGACTGAAATCATCCTCAACCGATACAACCGGTGCGGTCAGTTTCAAATCGAAAGTAACCAACGGTGCACTCCACGAAGTTTACACGCTCGAAACAACTCTCACGGTCAACAGCAGAAAAGACAGTGCCGATCTCAAAGTCGGCAAAGCCAGAGACAAGCTGTGGGTTTACTACAGCGATACTGCATCCTACGACCCAAGTGTTGCTCTGCGCGGCAATGCCGGCGACGAGCGCTATCCGGTCGTTATTGCGGCCAGCACGTCCGGCGCCGATATATTGACAAGTCGCACCACCGAATTCGAGGTGACCGTCAGTTCCGGTATCGCCGTATATGCAAGCGAAAGCGACTCGAACGCCACCTACTCGTTTTCTCTCAAAGACGGCAGGATCACCATCTGGCTCAGAGGAACAAATGTCGCCGTCAACGGCAATATCAGCGTTGCGCCGGTATCCGACAACACCATCCTCAGCAACACCCGCGAAAACATCTATTTCACCCGTCAATCAACCGATATTGAAAAGGCAATTGCCTATGCGAATAATGGTTTCGGCAAAGTCGACAGTCTGGAGATCTTTTACCTCAAAGAACTGAAAGCCCGTCCCGATTCGCTGATCATTTACTGGCCGCAAAAAGGTGATGCTTATCAAAAAACCGTCACCTACGGCATTTCACTCGATCCTTCCAATGCAAAACAGGTGCATGTTTCATTGCCCGATCCGTTCCCTGAAGAGTTGACAACCTATGCAGGATCCGACCTGCTGGGTGTGCATTACTGGCAGGATCCCTCAACGCCCGACTTGCAGGGCGAGATTACACCTTTTAAAATCAAGGATGCAGTTGGGCCGTTGTTGACCTCCGGCCAACTTGTCGAGCGCGTCGACCCCGGCAATGATACGCTCTACGTAACGTTTACCGAAGAGATTATCAATGCCCGACTGGAAGGCATCTCACTCGAACTTATCAAACAGGGAGCAAGCGATACCATTGCGCTTACTATTTTTGAAGCATCGCAAGTAAATGGAACGATTCGTATCGTGGCCAAAGATGAAGGCGACAAGGCTCCTGCGGCGGGTGACAGCCTGCGTATCATTCCCGACGGGCCACTCACCGACAACTACGCCAACAAGGCACATGCGCTTAACCGCCCCATTCCCCTTTCGATCAAGCCCATAGCAGCCTCTATCGAACAGTCGTGGTATGTCGACGCAAATGCTGACGGCACTGTCGATGCAGCATACGTAGCATTTGCCAAAGCAGTAGACATTTCAACCCTCCATGTCAGCTTCACCTGGACAAATAATAACAGCACCGAGCCGCTCAGCGACAGTCTGCTCTCATACGCAAGCGACAGCCAGACCGTACGCATCAATTTACTTGGCGCATTTGTCAAACAGGTTGCAGATCAGACTTCAGGTGAGATGTCGGTGCTGGTCGTTGACTCGGCATTCGACGGCACGCAGAAAACTGCAATCGTACAGGACAGTGCCGCACCGGTCATTACCTCTGCCAATTTCAGCCCCGGTGCGGTTTATGCAGATCAGAGCGCCGCTCCCGACACCCTGGTAGTCGCCTTTTCGGAGGGTATCGCCGGTACGCATGCAGGCAAGCCATATCGACTGATTAATCCGAAATCCGCGAATGAGTATACCTTTACCCTTGATTCACTGAGTTGGGAAGGCGTCAAATATCGCTATCTCGTCTCATCAATTGACGGCATTACCTTCCCGGAGGATGAAGACTCGATCTGGATCAGTGCTGCCAGTCGGATCACCGACCTCAACGGTAATATCCAGGATAATGCCGGTAATCGCAAAACTGCCATGAACGTGAAGGATCTTGAATTCAAATTGCAAATCGGTGTTACCAATAATCCTTTCGTCCCCGGCAAAAGCAGGATCGGCAACACTTTTGCATCACTACCGGAAGTCAAGAACGGCTATGGCACGCTGGTAATAGTGGATCCGGTCGTGCGCGCAACTGATGATGTCGCGCTTACTTCCCAATGCACGATCTATGATCCGCTGGGTAACGTCATCGTTGCGAATACCGAAATGGCCAAGGACCCGAACAGCAACAAGCGGTATCTCTTCTGGGACGGAACCAATCGATTCGGCAGGCGCGTCGGATCCGGTTCGTATCTTGCGATGGTCAGGATTGATGTGCAAGGAAAGGATACCAAGGTAGAGCAATTGATGATCGGCGTAGCGCGATAAAATTATCCTACTTCCAATATAAACCGGCTTCGCCGGAGAGGTCAGACGTCAGTCGTCAGAGGTCAGCCGGAATCGATCTTGATATATTGCGAAAAGCATACGCAAAAATCGTAGAAGCTACCAACTGAGAGTCTAAGCAACACCCTACTTTGGCCCGGCGCGCAATGAGTGTCGGGCCTTTTTTTGGGTGGAGGCGTGTATTTGCGTGTCAGCCGCAATGACACCTCCCAGCGGTGAATAGGACCTTCCTTACGGTCGGCGCCCGGACTAGCTTGCGCAGCATTATTTCGGGATATCATCGCCTTGTCGCGTCATCGCCTCGTCGCGTCGTTGCGTCGTCGTTTCGTAGCGTCGTGAACGTTCACAAAAAAATCCGGAACTAAGTAACTATGCTGCCTACTTCAAAAAATTGCCGCGTGCGCATATTCAATTTTGTTGACAATCGCGCTGTTGACAGCAAAAACCCATTCCCAGTGCGACGTAAACGATCCCCTTCCCTATTCGCCTATTGCAAATCCGTTGCCTGATACTCTCGATATTCAATGCGCAAACACATGCAGTGAGAATCGATATGCACACCTCAAGGCCAAACAAGCATCGTTTTCGCTGCAAATCGTTGCGTTGGCAATCCCTATTCTCCCGAAACAGCAACGCTGCCGGCCAATCTCGCCACGGCCTGCGCAGCGCGCAACCGGCAGGCGATACTCATACTCGTCACCTCCCTGGCAAAACGTGTCGAGCACCTTGACATAAGCGGTACGGTTTGACGGATGGCTATGTCGGCAATCAAAAAGCCATCATATCGATTATTCGCACTCGTCCAGGCAACAGCATGATATTGAATCTCGGGGTAGGCTCACCTATCAATCACGACCTGCTCGAAGGCGTGGTCTGTGGGGGCCGGGGAGTCTGTATAAATATCCGCCAGGACAGTACGGTGAAGCGCATCTGAAGATCGTCGAATTCTCTGAATTGAATGGGGCTCCGGTGCTCGCAGCAGGACAAATATTCACCGCATCGCTATAGCGTTTGCCGATATTGGTTCTTTAAGTCTAAGCATTCTATTTGCCAGGAAGCGTGTCGTCATTCTGGCTTAGAAGTTGTCTTCATTGAAGTAAGCTATTACAATTTTATATTTTACATCTCCAATGGTAAGTAAAGGGTATATTATTCAAACATTTAATTTCCTGCGGCTTTCTTTTTGAGATGCTTATAGGTAAACACTTCCTCGGCATTCAGGATCTTGTAAACTTACAAATTTATGTATATGGTGTAATCTTTTGACAGGATACTATAATGGATAAATCAGACCTTGTGAGCGCAGTTGCTTTAGTTGATAAAACCATTGATCAGCTACGATATTTCGGTCAAAAGGAAGACAATGAATTTTCGGGGGAAAGCATCTCAATCTCTCTTGTCATGTTGCCGGGATTGCTATTAGATCTCAGAATAAACAGCTTGTTGAATAGAGAAAAAAAAGAGCCGGTATGTTCTTTAGGAGGCAAAGCTTCTCGCACGGCCAAAATCCTCTGGGGTCTTCTGTCACCCGAAGATGAAATAATTGAACCATATCTCATTGCAAAAACAAGCCCTTTGGGTGCATTAATGCTGAGAAATGAGCTGTCGGGGACAAGCGCACGTAAGCTTTTTGACGCCAAATATCAAGATTTCATCCAAGTTGATAATAGTATTATCGAACCGAGATGCGCAGCCAGGCTATATGAAGAAGAGATACAATTGGAAAGTTGTACGGTAAAAATATCATTGCGCGATAAAGGTTCCCATCACGTTGTTTTGCCAAAAGCATACACGGTAAATCATGAGCTGAGTTCAACAGACCTGAAGGAGAGATTATACTCAAAACCTCTATTAAAAAATGCAAGAGCAATTCTTTTAGCGTCAATGACCACCCCGTGTTATAGTGAGCTTTATAAAACTATAATTGAACACATTCAGCCGGGCATGGCGAAGCTATTTCTTGATGTTGGTCGGCATATTGAATATGGGAGAATTGAAGAACAAATTAAGCTTCTAAAAACGGACAGTTCAAAAATATGTTGTGTTTTCGTACCCGTACGCGTTTTAAGAAACTCCTCAATTGACGAAAGAAAGCAATTCGAAAAACTGTGGTCGTGGTCCAAAGTGCCTATGATATCATATGGCGATAACAAAACGGTCATGCTTATAAAAGATGATACCGGCAGGTTAGGACAAATTAACTTGCCGGGCGAAATTGATTTTTCAAAGGAAAACGTTTCGGAAGCTTTCAAAGCAGGAATCATTTTAGCCAGGTCAATTCACATGTCAATCTATGACGTAAGCGATACGGAAGGCCGGGGCAATCTGAGAGCTTATCTTTTAAGCCAGTGGCAAAATGCCTGGGAAACCTATATAGCATTTGGCGTCGCACTTGCAAAACATGTTGAAAAGCATACGATAAGCAAAGGTATGCGCAAGCTGGTGGAAGAGTATTGCGCAGAAACTCCGGAAGCTGTCCCTTTCGACCCCGGCGATAAACCTTCTGCAAAATTCGAATCCATTTCCGGTTATAAATCGCTTTCATTCACACAGGCTCATCTTAACAACCTGGTTAGATATTTTTCCTGCCGCAGAGAAAAAAAGCTGGAATGCCCGGATTTATCCCTGTGCAGCAAGCCTGAGTGCGAAGGCGGTTGCATGGGCAAAGGAAGTAAATCTTCTCGAAAGCGCGCGGCTGTGCTTCTTGATCTCGACGGTACCCTGATTAATTCAGAAGTACAGAGAAGACGAATGGTTTCAAAAGCTTTTTCTGTACTGTTAACTGAAATGCGATGCTTTCACAAGAAAGATCTCTGCCCGCTAAATACAGCGATAGACTATTTCCAGAAATATGTTTATAACTTATGGCCACTCTATAAAAAATATAAAATAGGAAATTTCAGGCAACATTGGAATCATGCAGGGTGGTATGCAGGCTTGCTTGTATTCCTTATGCACAAAACTTGCTTTAATGATATGAAAAAATGGTATGCCAGAGAAGACATTTCGGAAACGGATACCGACAAACTAAAAAAGATGAAGGTAAGCGATATTGATTGGCTTCCTAATTTTAAGTCGTATTACGACAGCACTATCAAAGAATACCAGAATGAGATTCAAAGAGCGCAACATGTTTTCAACCAAACCAAAATTTACCCCTATGGCGGCGTTATTGATTTTCTGGAGTCATTGCGATTGACCGACGCGTTTGAACTATATGTGGTGACCGAAGGAGAAACCGATACCCAAAGGATGAAAATAACCAATTCGGGGCTCAAAAAATACTTCGATGAGAATCATGTTTTGACAACCAGCGATGCCGGCGAGCCAATAAGAGAACTCGAAAAATTGGCATGGGAAACCGACCTACTTGTCAGTGAGAGCGAAGAGGCCAAGCATAGCTATGAAAAAGCGCAGAGTTCACTTGAAGATTTAAACAGGCTCAGCGATGACGTTTTGCAAAGATTACTTGACAATAACGAGTACGAATCAGAAATTAAGCAAATAGTAGACCCACATAAAAAAAAGCTTCTGAAATTGCGGAAGACCAAAGAGGCCCAAAAAAAGCGGATCGTTGAAATTCTGGAAGTAGCAAAATTCGCTAAGGCAGTTATCAATCGGCTTGCGCAGAAGAGCGGAAAAGCGTATTATGCCGCCGTTATAAGAGCAATTCTCCGAGATCCGTTCAGAGCGCTTGAAGAGTTGAAATCCTTTGAAAATTTAATGAATGACGTGCCGCCTGAAAACCGCATGAAATTTGTCATGATCGGAGATCGCCAGGACAATGATATTGAATGGCCTAAAAAGCTTCTGGGAGAGAAGCTTCTGGCTATCAGGGTGATTAGCAGCAAATATGCAAAAGATCCCAAGCAGAAAGAATCTGCCACTGCAGGAGTAGAACCAAAATATCAACCCGATTATATTGTGCACACAATAGAACAGGCAAAGCTGCTGCTGCTCAATAAAAATATCTGGGACGAAATAAAGTGTATTCAAAACACTCCGGTTTTCGATTGGAGAATCGAATACTCACCATCAAATTGGAGATCAAAAACGAGCACAATAGCAAGTACGCCAAGTATAGGCATGGAGTACATTCTACTTGGCATAGAGCTGCACACCACCCGTTATGGCCTGATACATAAAATCTGCTCCCGAGTATTGTGTGACTTCCTGGCCACGCTTTCAGATAGTGAAGTTTCAATTGTTTTAGGTGGCGTACTCGATTCGGCAAAGAGCTGTGTTGCCCGTAAAGCCGGTGTTCTCAATGTTATTTCCAAGGGATTAATTGCAAAAGCAATTATTCAGGTTTCTGAACGGCATATAGCTTGGCTGGAGAAGATAATCGATGACTTGGGTGTTAAAAACCAGGAACATTTTGATCCACTTTTTCAAGATCGCTACGATCAATCATATCATATGCAGCAATGCATCGAAACGATTTTGACTATGTGCAATAGTCTATCAAAAAAGCAGCAACAGCTTATACCAAAGATGTGTTCTCTTAAGACAAAAATCGAAACAATTGTAAAAAGCGATCCCCATACATTCCCAGCCGTTACTTTAGGTCAATGCCGCGCCGGCTGCAATCATTTATAAAGCTTGCTTATTTGCACATCAGGAGCGTACATGCACTTTGACAATTCAGATCAAACAATACTTAAAATTTTAAGGGAGATATACGCCGGCTCAAATGAGCTGAGCGCAAAAGCATTATCCAAGCTCAAGACATTTGAAAAACGAAGTACAAGCTCGCGTACGATAAACCGCAATGATCACTTCCTGGAATTTCCAAAACAATTTTCTTCTTATACGCCGGTAATGGATTCTTATGGCCGCAAAGCTGTCGGCGGCGGATATTTTTTAGTAATAAACGGCTATGGCTGCGTTATTGATCCAGGGCATCATTTCTTGCAAAACTTCTTTTGTCTGGGAAGAACAATAAATGATATAGACGCAATCTTTGTCACGCATTTTCATGATGATCACTACGCGGATTTGCCGGCACTTTTATCATTGCTCTATAGAAGAAGCAAAGCCAAACCAGACTCAAAAGTTGATGTTTTTCTCGACTCAGAGACATTTAATCTGTTCAATCCAATACTCAGCACTGCAGATTATGTCGGGAAGCTTGAACGACTTAGCTCTTCAAAAAAGCTTGAATATGAGTCGCCAATGCAGATATCTGCTGAGTGCCTTCCGACGCATCACAATGTTTTTGGCAAATACGATACCGGTGTGGGGCTGCATTTCAAGCTGAAACTAAAAGGCAGCAGTATTATTATCACCGGCGATACAGCATGGAACGAAGAGATAGAAAAGTACTACCGAATGCGATTTCATGAATTAAATGCAGCAAAAATTCTTATTGCACATGTAAGCACAGTTCATAAAGACGAAGGCGCTATTATTGGTGCTGACTATTATGTGGAAAATCCAATGCCGCACAAAAATCACCTGGCAATATATGGCTTATGTAAATGCATTTCGGCCACTCGTCCCGAGCGAGTAATCCTGTCCGAGATTGGTGAGGAATTAGAGGGGATAATCGACAAAATAGGTGAAATAATTTCTGAGCATTACCAAGTTGCCGTATCGGTAGCTCGTATGGGATCCAACATTATTCTTTAGCCGGGAATGTTGCCGGGAAACATACCGACCGGAGAATACCCGCATAAGACATAAATGTAGTGAGGCTGAATTCAAGGTTTTTTACATTGCCGAATATTTCCTGAAACCCTCACGCCAACAGTGTCGAGACCATCAAGCCACCTGTTCATCACTCCACCATCCCGCACCCGCAAAATCATCATTCAACAATCAACAAACTCCTCGATTTGCCGGTGACGCTGCCGTCGCCAACTATGGCAAGCAGGTACATTCCGGATGCAAGACCTTGCACATCGACCATAGCGCTTTGCCTGCCGTGTTGGTTGAGTCCGAGCGGCTGAGCAAACACCTGCGCGCCGGCAGCGTTGAACAGTGCAACCTGCACAAGTGCGGAATGGGCCAGAGAATAGTCGATTTGCAGCATGCGGCTATTCAGTCGAGTATGCACTATTTGTCTCGGCGATGGATCGGTCGACCTGCATTTAAAAGATGCGGACATCGTTGAGCTGCTCTGTTCATCATCGATAATGCGGCAGGTGGCTTTGCTCATCGTACCGATTACGGCACCGCTGTCGGAGGTTATCCCGGTAATCTCGATGCTAAAGGTCTCTTCACCTTCGGCAAGGTTGTCATTGATTATCGGAACTTCAATCTCCCACTCGCCGATGTGTTGATGCTTAATCTCCATGGTGCCGGCGACGGCCTGATAATCCTCGCCGGCTTTGGCGGTTCCGTCTCTGGTTTCGTAGTGAACGGTGACGCTGCCTTTGCCCCCGGTCCAGCGACGGCGCATGATTACCGGAAAAAGCGTTGATGTAATGCAGTTTTCGTGTGAAAAGTATTCTTCGTGCGTGAAGTTGATAATGCCGCCGGGCTCGCTGTCTCCCCCTCGATCGTCGGTAATGCGGCAGGGCATGCTGGATACTCCCCCGAGTTTTACGTTCGACGCGTCGTGCAGTTCAACGGTAAAGGTTTCGTAGCCTTCGGAATCCGTATCATCGATGATCGGAATCATTATGGTCTGACCGCCATCCTCGCCGTCGGCCCAGGTAAAGGTATGGGTAGTTGCCGTGAAATCCGATCCCGCTTTGGCACTTCCATCGACCGTGCGCAGGGAAACCGATGCCGGACCGTCTTTGCCGCCGGTCCGCATCACGGTAATGGGAACACCTCCCTTTGCTTCAAATGATTCAGCCGCCTGACGATAGGGCCCGCAGATGTTAACCACACCGGATCCGGACGGGGTTGTGTTGTTGATCAGTGCATCAGGATCAATCACTACGTGCCAGACGCCTTTGCCCCCGCGTCCGGTAACACCGACATGCAGCATTCTATCCTCTGTCTGAATGCAGTGCTGCGCGGCGCGTTCGGGAAATCCGGCATCCCCGTGCTTTTCACCGATTTTGAGAGCGGTTGTCCAGTTTTTACCGTCGGAGCTGATATTGACATACACCCGTGGCCTTCCGCTCCACATACCGCCGGCGCGGGCCAAAACATGCCATCCTTTGAGCGGCCCTCCATCGACATCGAGCACGGTGCCGTGCACGTGACTGGCTCCTGCCGCGTTGCTGTTGACATACGGTCCCCACGTAGTGCCGCCGTCGGTTGAATAGGTTACATCCCCAATCCCCTGCGGCCATCCGATGTGACAGGCCAGATGTGAATAATCGATTTGTCCGTTATCGCTGATTGGCATGATCGGTCCCGGAATGAACTCCTGTGAGCTGGTATTGAACTTGGCTATTGTCCACGGATCACCGCCCGACGCATCTCCGGTGAGATTATTTGCCGGAATACGCACCATATAGCCCTGATAAGTGTTGCCCGATAATTTAGCCACATGATTGCTGAGCAAATCTCCATTGGGCAATTCGAGCGGTACGGTGAGTAACGCCGCACCAATACTGCCCTTTCTTCCCGAAAAAAAGCTGTCGTTGCTTTTGTAGGTCAGGCGCCGATCAGTCCAGCTATGCCCATTGTCGGTCGAAGTGCGTACCCAGGTCTGCGTTGCCATGTAGTGACCATCGAGATGCAAATAGGCGATCAGCGGCGCACCGGCGTGTTTGGGCTGAAAAGGGACAGGCATGTAATTATTGTCACCATCATCCAGCACCTTCGGATACTTTTGCCACTTTTCGCCGTCAAATCGGTTCATCATGGCAAATCCCCATTTTTTGCCCTCTTTATGTGAAGCCTGCCAAATATTGATCAAATCTCCGTTGCGGCATTGTGTCATGCTGCCTTCATGCTGGTATTCAAGCGCGGCAGGCGGGATAAGATATTCATTAATAATCGCCTGGTAACGCAGTTCATGCGCCATGTAATTCTGCTGAGCCACGCAAACAATAACAGTTACGGCAACACTGCCCGCACATTTGCTGAACAAACCTTTCATTTCGCCTCCTGAGCTGGGCAAACTAAGCTAATCGTGGTTGCTCATGCAAGATAGCACAAATATATGCATTCTGCTTGATGAAATTGTTGCATTCATTACCAGGCAGCAGAGATGGTTGGGCAATGTGTTTTTCTTTTTCTTTATACAGTTTTGTAAAACCGCCCGTTTTATGATATATTATTAATCATCACCAATCCCGGGAACTTGCACAGAAATGAGACCTGTCATGAACAAATTGCTTCTCTTCACTTCGCTCTGCCTGGCCGTAACCGCTCAAGCTACGACGTTGACCGAAGTCATTACGAACCTCCGAGTTCACAACGACGCAATTCAGACTTATGCTGCTGATGTTGATATGTATGTCCGAAGCGGCTGAGGCACCTGCTCACATAGTATCGGTCGGTACTATTTCGAAAATCCTGATTCTTCGCTTTTGTCAGTCGCGACCGTAAACGGAACGGATACGACCTGGGAAGATTTTACCCGAACAAATCCACATTCCAACGCCCAGATCAATGCTGCGCTGTTTTATGCTCCGGTTATGTCAACCGATTTGTTTGCTGAATGGGAGTTGCACAATGCAACAATCGAATCCGAAACCGCCGACAGCCTCACGGTCTTTTGTGACAATGGCCTGCATGACTTTTTTTATATAGTCAATAAATCCTCCTGGCTCATTACACGCGTTTTCTCGCTGGACAGCATATATTACGATGCTTATTATTACTATCTCAGAAGTAACGGCAAATGGATATTGAGCGTGATTGCCAATTTAAATGATACGACCCTCAACGAAGGCGGTGTTCGCTTCAGCATGATAGCCGTCAACGGCAATGACGCCGTTCCTGTCGCACAAATCATGCAGGTGCGTCAACCAGATCCGTCAATGATCCGTTTGAATGCCTCGATCATTTCTGTCAACCTCCCGCGTACGTTGCGCAATGCCATTTTTACCATGACAACCCTTGATGGACAAACATTGCTGCGCCGCCGACTTGACGCCGCCAATACGGTTGTTATCGGTGACACCAGCAGATACCCGGCCGGCACATACCTGGGCGTGGTGGTGAGTGATGAGGGAATAATGAGTAAGAGATTTCGCTTTGGAATGCGATGAAAATCCTGTTGACGGGAACGACCGGCTACATTGCCAGGAGGCTGTTGCCGGTTTTGCTCAGCGACGGACATGATGTAATCTGCTGTGTTCGGGATCCGAATCGATTTGATGCCGCTCCCTACCAATCGACCGGGCTCCGAGTCGCCACGGTTGATTTTCTGGTACCCCACCTGCTTGAGGCCATTCCCGATGATATCGATGCGGCATACTTTCTGATTCACTCGATGTCGGCGCCCGATGAAGATTTCGAAGCGCTGGAAAAACGTGCGGCAATTAACTTTAAAAACCGGCTGCAGAAAACATCCGTGCGTCAGGTGATTTATCTCAGCGGCATCGTTAATGATGAGACCCTCTCGCAACACCTGCGTTCACGCAAGATGGTGGAGGATATTTTATCGTCGGGAACATTCCATCTGACCACCTTACGCGCAGGAATCATCGTCGGAGCGGGAAGTGCTTCGTTTGAAATTATTCGTGATCTGGTGGAAAAACTCCCGGTCATGGTTGCCCCGCGCTGGGTCAACACACGTACACAACCGATTGCCGTCAAAAATGTCATTGATTTTCTTAAGGGTGTCTTGCTGCTGAAAGATACCTTTGACACCAGCTATGACATCGGCGGGCCGGAGGTATTGACCTATAAATCCATGATTCTGCGCTTTGCCAAAGTGCGCAATCTGCAACGGCATATTATTTCGGTTCCGGTACTGACGCCGCGTCTCTCATCGTACTGGCTCTACTTTATTACGTCAACATCATTCAAGCTGGCTGCCAACCTGGTCAACAGCATGAAGACAGAGGTTGTTTGCCGGCCGAATACGTTGCACAATAAGCTCAATGTTGAACTCATTTCCTACGAAGAGGCTATCAAACTGGCATTTGACAGAATAGAGCAGCAGGAAGTCGTCTCGAGCTGGACGGATGCACAATCAAGCGGGGTATTGTCAAAGGGCATTTCGCGCCTGGTCAAGGTGCCGACATTCGGCTGCTTTGTCGACAAAAAAGCCCGGCGCCTTGCGGATGTTGGGGCAACGGTCGAGCGTATATGGTCGGTAGGCGGGGATATCGGCTGGTATTACGCAGACTGGCTGTGGGAGATACGCGGCTTTCTGGATAAGCTGGCCGGCGGCGTGGGCTTGCGGCGCGGCCGCAGAAACAAAGCCGATATAGCCGCCGGTGACGCACTGGATTTCTGGCGCGTTATATACGCAAGCAAAACAGAAAAACGCCTGCTGCTGTATGCCGAAATGAAACTTCCCGGCGAAGCCTGGCTCGAATTTAAAATAAGCGGCGATATTCTCTATCAAACGGCAACGATGCGTCCACTGGGAATTTCGGGACGTCTTTACTGGTATAGTGTTCAGCCGCTGCACTACTTTATTTTCAACGGTATGATTGACAAGCTTGCCGGCCCCGGCAGCGAGATGGTTGAATGAAGGCGTCGCGGACACCACCTCAGGCCGGTACGATAAGACCGCTCCGCAGGGCATCGAAGACGCGGGTATGTTTTTACATTCGCCCATAACATATTTTTTTGCCTGATTTTGCTGGGGGGAATTGGCATTCTGCACGCAATTGTCATGCGCAGCAGGCGAATTTGCATATCAGGTATAGCGCTTAAATTCGAGAGGTGTGTTATGAAAGTCTGGATGATTCTCTTTTGTGCCGGTGTTGGCGCCTTCGGTCAATTTTTCGCACAGCGATCCCCAATTCTCACCGATATCGATAATTACTTCGATCCCGCACGGGCGCTGACGAATCCGGCGACCTACAACGAACTCGATCATAACGGCAATCCGCTGGGCTTGCTTGACATCGAGCAGCGAGAGGTATCGCTGAATCTAGCGTATCGTCACTTTCATTTGACAAATGATACAACCGACGACAGGCGTCTCTCATCAAACGCATTCCGCCTCCCCTATTTGCAGATCGGCAAACCTGGCGTCGCTATAGCTCAATTTCGCTATGGTCTGTCCCTGGCCGATTGCACCTGGGTTGATGAAACGCAACGCATTCCGCTGAATCGATTCGGCTTCACGGTCGCAGGGCAAAGCAGCAGCAAGAGGTTTCGAATCGGCCTGGATGCACAGGCCTTCGTGGGAAGGCAGAATTCGGATGATACGGATGTGACGCGCTTTTCCGGGGGACTGAACAGCTCCGGACTCTATATGGGCAGCGAGCTGGATGAGCTGGTGAGGATTGGTTTTTATGGTCGGGTATACGGAATGGCGGATACGCTTGATGGTGCTGTAAATCCGGCATTAAAAGCGACAGACAGAAACAGGGATTTATTCGGGCAACTCATTCTGCCCCTTATCGGCGTCGATCTGGATGTCGGCAAAGAAGATTTTCCGTACCTCGCCAATTTTAATTTTGATTATGCAAAAAAACACTTTGTTTCCAACTTCCTCAATAGCAACCAGGATGCTATTGTAAGCGATTCATTGACTTTCCATTTCAAGAATATGGCCAGCATTGTAGCAAATGATTTCATTACAGTGATGCCGGCCTTTAATTTGCGATTTTTCAGCACAAACCATCAGCTCTGGGAAACCGAAGGCGACAACTTACCAATCGTTGACTATAAGGAGAAAAGATCCGGCCACACCTTTCGCACCAGGTCTTTTCAATTCGGTATAGGCTCTTCGGTGGGATTGACGAATTATGCAACGATGTGGGCCGAATACGGCAGAGCGAATCTTAATCTGGAAGTTAATGATGATTACACCTTTTTTCCCGATTCAATCCCCGAAAATAACGGATACAATCGATTTGGCATTGGATTTGATTCTCCAGTACATCAACTGCCGTTTATCAAAAATGTTCCGGCCTCGATTGAAATATATTTCAAATTCGCTTATGTGCTTATGCAGGAAAATGCATTGTTGAATACGTATCGCAGTGACCAATTTACCTCGGTACACAGGTTAGTGCTTGATAATGGGCTTGGGACTCAAACGTGGCGTTACCTTCCCTGGGAGACAATAGCCTGCGAATCCAGTCTCCACAACACGATGTTCGGTGCGGGAGCGACCTTCCTTGATAAAAAGTTCGCCGTCGACCTGCACCTCGGCATTCTGCGCCAGAAACACACCAGCTTGGCTGATGATGATTTCGAGGAGAAGTACAAAGGTATCGAGTTTGGTATAGACTTGACGTATAATGTATTTGGTGAATTGGCGGAGAGAAGTGATGAAATGAGTCCGAATGAATCACCTGATATCCCGGAATAAGGCCGGCCGCTAAATTCCCGGCCGACCGAACACAATCTCGGTCCCGAATTTCGCATGCAATGACAGCCCGGCAACATCGTTATCAAAACCTTTGAACGCAGACCAGGTGAGCAATAAACGTTTCACCCTTTCAGGGCTGGGGTGTTTTTTGGGTCATTCTCACCCGGGCCTGAAGTCCCCGGCTGGTATGTTCCGGGCCTTCGGCCCTGCACTGCCTCGCATTGTATTCTATGACGTCATGCAGATCCCCTCAAACCGATGCTGCCGCTTGGCTGAGCCGGCAGAACTATGGCAGCATCAATATCTTGAAACACGGGTTCCATTCAACGGGATCAGGGTGACACCTATTTGATCTATCCATCTATCCATCTATCCATCTATCTCAAGTCAGTCATACTCCTGCGAACCCGCCCGCGAAATTCCAACCACCGGAATGGGCCCCTCCCCGTAGCGCAGCGTTTTGAACGATTGAATGTGACCTACTTCCAGCGATCCTACGCTGGATGCCAGCATAAACGTAAATTCATCCAGATTATTCCTGAAATCCATTGAGATTGATCCGGCGGATGTTTCGAAGTAGGCGCTGTCAAGTATGGTGATGTTGTCACCGTCCTGGGATCCGGCGCGGGAGATCAAAGCCAGAGAGCCCTTGAAATTGTCAATATCAATGCTGCCGGCAATTGAGGTAGCTTTGAGATCACCCTCGATGAATTCATAGTCCTGCGATCCCAGTGTCGACGTTGCGCGTATTTTTCCCGTGCAATGCTCGACATCGATCTGGCCCAGTTTGGTATCGATGTGCATGGAGCCGTCGCAATATTCCATATCAACTGATCCGGCTTTGGTTTTGATTTTAAAAATGGCATCGGAGCGGTCGATGTCAATGCTGCCCATGAGATTTTCTACGGCAACTTTTCGGGCCCGGACACGCTCCAAAGATATATCGCCGGATTTGTTTTCGATATCAACAACCAATCCGGCCGGCACGGTGAATGCCATAGTCCCGCGGCAGAATGGGATATCGGGCGAATCGATGTTTTCTACCCAGACCGTCAGTATGGCGCCGCTTTTGCTGCTTTTAATCTGCACCGAATTGGATACCTCGTGCGGTACCATGTATACCGAATCGCCTTTATTTCCGTACATATCGATATCCAGACATTTGCCGTGAATCTGCAACTCGGTTATGCCACTGACGGCGAGCTTGTTGACTTCCAGGACAACGGTGGCGGGTGCGAGCGTGTTTACTAAAAAGATGAAAAGTACTGAAGCAGTTCGTTTTGTAGGCATCTTTCCTCCTGTAAGGAGATAAATATATATCGATAGCAATCACTTCAATGAATCAACACAATTCGCAACGCATGTGCCAATTCGCAATGACCATGCTCATGCGATATTCACGGCTGAGCGCTGCATCCGAAAGCTTCTGCATGCCGTGCATATCATTGCCATATATCACTTTGATATTCTGCAATTTTTATGAACTTTTCCTTGATTGCCGGGGGTATCCGGGATATAATATATACAGGACTTGTGCTTGCCTTTTTGTCTCCGGTGCTGATTCTACATTTGCCATTCCAGCCTCTACCTGGAGGATACTATGAGAGCCTTTACCATAATTGCCGCAGTGCTTGCCCTGCTCATCGTTGCCATGCTTTACATGAACAACCTCAAAACCAAAGCCGAAGCAGCAGCCGATAAACGTTCCTCCTATCACACCTCGCAAATCGAACAGGCCGAAAAAGCGATGAAAGAGCTGAACGCTTCTATCAATCGTCGAGCCAAAGAAATTGAGAAGCTTCAGGAGAATTAAGGCTTCAACAATAATTCATCCTGCCCCATCGTAGTGACGGCACGTTGACTCACTCAACCTTGCCTGGTATAATTAATCCCGTGGTTGGCAGAAAAGCGCACAATAGTTATTTTATGTATTCTAATCCAAGAAAGAACAGCAGCAACCTGAATAAGGAGCATTATCATGGCCGAACGTAAAGGTTCCAAAAACTCAATTGAAAACCGCGGCGCCAAGACAGTTATCGTATGCGACAAGTGCGGCGGCGAAATGGCCCCCATGCGTATGATGGGAGCAGGCAAAAACCGCATGGTATACGAATGCAAATGCGGAGTATTCGATAAAACAGGGGTAAAAGTCTGAGTTTGCCACGCGCAATCGCGTGATGGGCGGGCGTCTGGCGCAAAGACGTCCGTTTTGTTTTCTGCCGCATCAGTTCCTCCGTTGAACTCCACATCTCTCGCAAACTGCAAACAATTATTGCAAGCAGAGCCGCCTCTATGCCGCGTACTGCAAAAATGAGAGATCTTTTGTCAGGGTGACAATGTTTGTGCCGACCGGGTCACCAGTGCTTCCCGAATGTATCAAGTTTACTGTATCTTAAATACGAATCGATTGCATAAAGTTGATTTTCAGCCGATTTTGACTAATTGGCATGCTATTGGCTCTACGATAGGTGGACAAATACCGGAGGAAACAAATAATGCCCGTCAGATCACCAATGTGGAGCAAAAAAGCCCTGCTGATCATTGCAATATTTTGCAGTGCAATAATATCGCGTACGCACGCAACTAATGCGACCTTCCACACAGCTAATCTCGACTATATTCCCGCCTATGAGAAGTATATTTTTGAAGGTCGCGGCAGCACCGTGAAAGAAATGCCGGTCGTCATCGAATACGAAACAGCTCAAACCGGAAACGGCAAGTCCAAATGGCTTATCAGCGGCAAGATGAAATTCCGCGAAACGCTTATCGAAGAACACTATCAAATCAACCACCGCAATTTGAAAATCACCTCATTCACCCGCAAGCAGTCATTCGACCGCGGCGAAGTAAATTCAACATCGACCTATGAGGTTGACGTAAGCACCAATGATCCGGAAGAGTTTATTGTCGGAACCATCCAGGGGCTGATGTACATACTCCGAACCTTTCCGTTTGAATCGGAAAACAAAAAGGTTCTGGTACGTGCACCCCAGCAGCAGAAAGGCCACCTGAACCTGCGCATACACAACAAAGGTAAAAAAACAATCAGCACACGCTATTTTGGCGCAGTTGAAGTGCATCATCTCGAAGTTTCACTGGTGTTTCCGTTGATTGGCGGGATTCTGCCCAAGCTTAATTATTATTTTCGGGATGATCCACAAAAAACACTCGTTGCCATGGAAGGTTTGCTGCCGGCTACGGGCAAAAGACTCGATGTTGAGCTTACGGAATATGAAATGAGACGTGACTAAGGAGCAGCTATGCTGAAAAAGCTAATGATTATTGCTGCAGTGCTTGCCGTACTAATTGCAGCGATTATCGCAATGCGCTTAGCGGCAAAGCCCGAAATCGACGCACAGGTACGTGCCCGGGCAAAGGGAAGTTTTGCTGATTTATCGCGCGGCATTGTCCACTACGAAGTCCAGGGGAACCCATCCGCTGAACTGGTGGTATTAATTCACGGAGCGACCGTTCCCATGGAAGCCTGGGATCACACTATCGCCCCTCTGGTGCAAAACGGCTATCGTACCATGCGCTTTGATCTATATGGGCGCGGCTTCTCCGACCGTCCGCACAACATCACCTACGATTCCGATCTGTACGTCACTCAGATACGTGAAATGATCGAACACAGCGATTATGCCGGACGAATACATCTCATCGGCGTATCGCTGGGCGGCGCGCTTGCTGTGTCCTACGCAGATCGATATCCGCATGAAATCAAAAGCATGACCCTGATTGCGCCCGCAGGTCCCTACCTTTCCAACGCGCCGCTTGCAGAGCGCTTGGGGCGCATGGTTAACGGCATCTCATCGCTAGTTATGCCGAAAGATTCTGCGGCACGCGCGCGTGCGCGAAAGCTTTCCCCCCTTAAGCAGCGCGTTAAGGAGCAGTTCAAATACAAGGGAACCGTATATGCCGGTTTTTCGTTCATGACTAATCGTGATCCGCAGGATTTGGAGCGGGCATTCAGAAATCTGGGAAGAAGAGACATTCCCGGTCTTTTAATCTGGGGCAACCAGGATAGGGTATTGCCGTACAAGTATTCTGCGGAGGTGCTCAAGATACTGCCCGGCTTCTCTTTCAAAGCCATCAGCCGGGCGGGACATGCTCCGCAGTATGAGCAACCCGGTCAAGTGAACCGCGCGATCGTTAATTTCCTCAAAGAAACCGGATCATTGCCGGCAAAAAATGGATCGCATAAAGCCCGCAGCGCTAAAAATCTTCCAAAACAACACGACCTAAGAAGTTGATATTTATTTAGTTATCACGCACAACCTCAAGTAGATACTAAAAAAGGCTTAAACTGACGTGTTGTTGTGGCGATACGTCATGTTTAAGCCTGTTACGTAGCGTTAGAAAGAAAGCCGTAGAAAACGCTAGTATTAATATACCATCTCATACCCAAACCTGCAATACCCGACGCATGATTTATCTTCCCTAGCGAAAAACTCATAATTTTCAGCTTGACAGCAGGCGCGGCACATATATTCTTTGCGAATTGGAATAATTCATAAGGAGCACCCCGAATATGGTTCCTTCAATCGCTTTTTTCGATACAAAGCCTTACGATGAACAATTCTTTTCCCGGTGGAATGAATCATACCATTTCGACATCACTTTTTTGCAAAGCAAACTGAGCGAGCACACGGTTTCGCTTACGAAAGAATTCGATGCGATATGCGTATTTGTAAACGATACGCTGAACGAAGCAGTGGTCGAGAAACTTGCTGCGCATGACATCAAGCTGATTGCCTTGCGCTGTGCCGGCTATAATAATGTCGACC
>WJLW01000021.1 GCA_014728295.1 Chitinivibrionales bacterium
GGGCTGATTCGGCAAAGGTGAAAATCGAGCCGGTAATAAGCGGCAATAACTGGGCAAATACGAATATCAAGGGTCTGACGCTGTACATGAACGAAAAGAATGTCGCGCTCGCTTATGATATGTGTTATTCTGCCTGTGATGGGATATCACCGATTTCGGCAGCGGTGATTTTGAGCAGGTTGGACTGCTGCTGTTCACAATCCGCAACGGCATGATGGGCAGCGGCGAATATTCTAAACCGTATGCCGAAAAGATAATGATCGTTGAAAAGCGGCAGGTGACACCCTGGCATTTTCACTGGCACAAGATGGAAGATATCATTAATCGCGGCGGGGGCGACCTGGTGATCGAATTGCACAACGCCGGCAACGATGAAGGATTTGCCGACACACCCGTAACCGTACAGGTGGATGGCCAGACACGCACGGTTGCTGCCGGCGGGAAGGTAGTTCTCAAACCGGGCGAAAGTATCTGCCTGACACCGCGGTTGTACCATACGATTTATGCTGAAAACGGCAGGACGCTGGTTGGTGAAGTCTCCATGGTCAACGATGACGCATGCGATAACTGCTTCTATGAAAAGTCCGGACGGTTTCCGGCAATCGATGAGGACGAACCTCTCTGTATCTGTTGTGCAATGATTATGAAACATTCCTCAGCCAATAGCACCACGTCAAAAAAGTTGGTGCTGTTCGGCGCCGGCAATATCGGCCGTTCGTTTATCGGGCAGCTTTTTTCGCACAACGGGTATGTAATTGTTTTTGTCGATATTGACAAACAGATCATTCGGGAGGTGAATAAAAAGCATACCTATTATGTGGTTATTAAAAGCAATGATGCTGCGAATATAAGTATCAAAGTGAACAATGTTCGCGCTGTCAATGCAGCTCAGAGCAGGGCTGTTATTGAAGAAATCGGCACTGCCGACCCAATCGCCACATCAGTAGGGGCAAATGCTTTGCCGCTTATTTTCCCGGCTTTTGCCAAAGGGCTGAAACAGCGATTGCACGCAACCATCGCGGGCCAATCTATATAATAATTGCAGAAAATATTCGCAATGGAGCACAGCATTTCAAAAAAGGCCTGGCAGCAAACGGCCTTCACAGTTCACTGATGAACGGCCATGTCGGACTGGTTGAAACCAGCATCGGTAAGATGGTGCCAATGATGCGCGAAAAAGATCGTAGCTGTTAAGATAATAAAATAAGTCCGGGCAAAATTATCAGAACTGAGAGTTCAGTTCTCTGTAGGCAGTGCTTCGGAATCAGAAATCGGTGGGGAGGTGTCCTTGCGGTGCAGGACAGCATACAATGTCGGCAGAACCAGCAGCGTCATGATCATCTCAGTTATAATGCCTCCGACCACAACGGTTGCGAGCGGGCGTTGAACTTCTGCGCCGACGCCGAGCGAGATAGCCATCGGGAAAAATCCGATCGCATCGGTCAAATCGGTGGCGATTACCGCAGTCAGACGTGAACGCGCTCCCGTGCGTACAGACAGCATAAGATCGCTGCCGGATTCGCGGATTCTGCGAATAGCTGCGATCATGACCTGCCCATCAAGCACCGCAATGCCGAACAGCGCAATGAAGCCAATTGCGGCGCTGACGCTGAATGGCATTCCGCGGGCAGTCAATGCGAAGATACCGCCTGCAACAGCAAAGGGAATACTTGAAAAAATGGTGAGGGTATCTTTAACCGAGCGCAGATTGAACCACAACAGGATGAAAACAATCAAAAGCACAAGCGGAATCAGGATCATCAGCCGCAGCCGCGAGCGTTGAAGATTTTCGAACTGCCCCCCCCAGTCGACAAGATATCCCTCAGGCAAGGTGACTTCCTCGCGGATACGTTGCTGTGCTTCGGCGACAAACGATGCAACATCGCGGTCGCGGACGTTGCACTGAATTTTCAGTATTCTGCGGCCCCACTCGCGGTTGATTGTCGATGGTCCTTCGATTTCTGCGACATCGGCAAGTTGCTCCAGCGGTAGAAGCGGCCCATCGCCGGTCGGCACAACCGCCTGCTTGAAACGCTCGATGTCGCTGCGGTGCTTATCGGGCAGTCGCACAGTCAGGGGAACGCGTATTTGTCCTTCGTAAACATCACCGACCTTTCTGTTGCCGGCAAGTGCAACGAAATCGAGCACGTCCGATGCATTCAATCCATGCCGGGAAATTTCGTCAAAGTCAACTTGTACGCTGAGCATAGGCTGTCCCGTTACCTGGTCCACGGCGATGTCGCGGGCCCCACTGATATCCGTCAGGATATGCTGAATCTGCTCACCCGCTCTCAACAACTCATCGAAATTGTCGCCATAGATCTTGATACCAACATCGGCGCGAATGCCGGAAATCATTTCGTTGAGACGCAGCTCGATCGGTTGCGTGTAAACGAGGTTGATACCGGGCAAATCTTCTAGGCTTTTCTGAACAGTATTGACAAGATCGATCTGTGTTTTTGCTTTTTTCCAATTCTGTCGCGGTTTGAGTCGAATAAAAATATCGGTAAGCTCAATACCCATCGGATCGGTGGCTACTTCAGCAGTACCCACACGACTCCAGACATCCTCAATTTCATCGGGGAATTCTTCAAGGAGCAGCCTTTCGATTCGCGTGTTGTAGGCATTTGATTCATCCAGCCCAATGCCGGCCAGGCGGATTACATTCATGACAATCGATCCCTCGCTGAGCCGGGGAATGAACTCGCCGCCCAGACGCAGACCGGCTATGAGGGCAATGGCAAGCACTACAATTGCACCGGCGAGAACAGTTTGCGGCCGTTTCAGCACAATGGATACGGCACGATCATATAATCCGCCAAGTTTGCCTATGATACCGCGCTCAGTATCGATGTGTTTATCCGGCAAAAAGAAAAATGAAAGCACCGGAGTTAAAAAGAGGCACACAAAGAGCGTTCCAATAAGCGCAAAAGTGAACGTCAGCGCCATTGGCCGGAACATTTTTCCCTCGATATTCTGAAGCGTAAGTACAGGAACAAATACAATTATGATAATGAACATGCTGAAGAGAATCGGACGGACAACCTCGCGGCCCGATTCGATAATGCATTGCATCCGCTCGACAGGCGTTAGCTTTCTGTCGAGCTGTCCGGTTTTTTCCGATATTTTGCGCAGGTTGACATCGGTCATAATAACGCTGCCGTCGACAAAAATGCCGAAGTCGAGTGCGCCCAGGCTGAGCAAGCTGGCGGCAATGCCGAATGACCACATGCCCGCGACTGCCGAAAGCATCGCAAGAGGAATAGCCACAGCGACAATCAATCCGGCCTTTATGTTGCCCATGACAATGAACAGCATTGCAATTACCAGCGCGGCTCCGGCAATCAGGTTATGCGAAGCCGTACCGATGACCTCCTTGACCAGGTCGGTCCTGTTATACACAATCTCAACCGAAATGTCTTCGGGCAAATATGGCCGTGTCGCATCGAGCGCTTTTGCCAGATCTCTGGTGACGTTCTTGCTGTTCTCGCCCATGAGCATGAACGCCAGGCCGAGTACCGCTTCACCTTCGCCCTGCGCCGTGACGGCTCCTCTGCGAATTTCGTGGCCTTTTCGCACAGTCGCCACATCACGGATTCTCACGGCAACACCATCCACAGACAGAATCGTTATCGCACCGATTTCATCGATAGTTGCGACACGCCCCCGGCCATGCACCAGAAACGATTGCCCGTTTACGATAATCTGGCCGCCGCCTACATTGGCATTATTGTCTTCGAGAGCCGTGAACAGGTCTTCGACAGTAAGGTCATACGAAAC
This sequence comes from Chitinivibrionales bacterium, assembly GCA_014728295.1. Taxonomy (GTDB): domain Bacteria; phylum Fibrobacterota; class Chitinivibrionia; order Chitinivibrionales; family WJKA01; genus WJLW01. Next base: position 3,781 of record WJLW01000021.1, read on the forward strand.
AAGCTTCCCAGGTGAAACAACAACCTGGTATTGAAGTTCGTAGCCGCCCCAGGAATTGACTTCTGCAACACCTCGGACTTTTCTGAGCTGCGGCTTGATAATCCAGTCATGCAGTGTGCGAACTTCGGTGAGCGAGCGCGTCGGACTACCCGACCGGACAACATAATGAAAAACTTCGCCGAGTCCAGTTGAAATCGGGCCTAGCTGCGGCGCCTCGATATCATCGGGAATCTCCACGCCGGCGATTCGTTCGACTATCAATTGGCGCGCATCGTAGATATCAGTGCCGTCTTCGAAGGTGGCTACAATTTGAGAAAATCCAAATTTTGATACCGAGCGCACTTCGCTAAGTCCGGGAAGCCCGGAAACCGCAAGTTCGAGCGGCAGCGTGATTTGCTGCTCGATCTCCAGTGGATTGAGTGATGGTGCGGATGTATTAACCTGAACCTGCACCGGGGTCGTATCGGGGAACGCATCGATCTGCAGTCTGGTCGCCAGAAAAATGCATGCGCACACAAAGACTGCGAATATCAGCAGAACGGCCACACGGTACCGCAGTGCACTGTCGACAATTGATTCAAGTTTCATTCATTGCTCCTCATGCGCTGTATCTGAAAAGCATGCATATTTTTAGATACAGGACGCTAGTGTAGTGTATCTCAAATACGAATACGTTACCACGGGCTCTTTTCATCCCTGTCTTCGTTGCTCATCAGTTGAATACACCCGGTATTCGCCATCTTCGCGCCTCAACAGGAACGAAAATAGCTCCTCGCAAACACAC
>WJLW01000022.1 GCA_014728295.1 Chitinivibrionales bacterium
GCCTCCTTTTATCTCCAAAGGACGGTTCTTTGATGTGGTCCGAAGAGGCGTATCAATTGCATCAGACCAGCTCGTGCCTTCATCGGTAGAAAAGCGCATGCGGGAAGGATTGGCTTTCCAACAATTTTCATAGAGAAGAAGCGGTGCATCGGGGTCGGAAGACTGAAAAATGCAGGGCTGTCCGGTATTGCCCTGGCCTGTTGGAGAATAAGGCGTTTCCCACTCTTTGCCCGGCTCTTTGCGGGTGACCCATATCCACAAATCATCATGGTTTTCTTCAGAACCGCCAAACCAGCCAACCACCAGTGTGCCGCTATGGGTCTGGTCGATCGCGTGGCCGTGCGTCATCGGGGTCCACGGGTAATTATTCGGTGTGACGTTTTGGTCGGAAAGGATCGCGTCGGTGAGCCCTTCGTGCTGGGCCGACAAGGCGAATATCATCACGAAAACGAATAAAAAGCTTTTCATCGTACTGCCTCCTTTGATTGTATCAGATGATTGAACAGGCAATGGGCTGCTACAAAGGTATCTCTTTATATGCGCGCTTGCATTGCCATTGTTGGGCGGAAATGATACACTACTTTGCAAAAGTTGCGAATATTTTTGGGAGCGAGCACGTGAACGGTTCTTCCCCGCATAAAATGGGTGACGTAAGTTGAGTGTAGTCAGCGTGTTGTATAATACGGTACCATACGGTCCACCAATAAATCAACGATTGCAAGAATTTCTGGTGATTTTCTTCGAATAACTGACGAATACGGGCTGATTGAGAACTTCTGTTTGCATGCTGGAATAGCTGCAAGGCACAGATTTCTCGCAGTGGAATTCCGGAATTTTCAGAAAACCCGGCGCGCCATAAAAGCGCACCCGATTTGCTCGTCATTCTACTATCATCGCAGCAGTAACTTTCGATTGGTCCTGCGAATCCAGTGCAATGAAATACATCCCCGGCACAGTATTGCCGGGATGCCATGTGCAGGTGTTCTCACCGGCCGACGCTTGTTCGATGTGCCGCCACATCTGCTTGCCGCGGGCATCGAGTACGGCAAGATGCACTGCACCCGGTGCCGGCACGGCATAGTGAATATGCCGGACCCCGTTGGCGCCCGGTGATACTGCTATTGAAGCCGTGCGCATTGATAAAGAAGCAGGCGCAGAGGAAACTGTTGCGCCTCCGCCGGCGCTTGCAATCAATTTGTTTTTGTCAATTACCATATAGCGCATCGCTTTGCCCTGTCGCCCGGTCCACGAGCAGAGAAGCTTTCCTGCATACTTGCCGAAGCCTTCGATGATTCCGGGATCGCAGTTTTCCGTTGTGGCATAATTATCACGAATCGCGAAGATTGTTTTCCAGTCGTTATTTGCACCGGTCGAACTCACATTTATCGAGATAACCGCGCGTTCCGCCTTGGCCTGATTTTGATCGCCCGCAAAGCATTTATAGTAGTTATTCAAGCGGGATGCCGTGGCGATTACATGCCAGCCGACATACTTGCCGTCACCGGGGCCGATACCCATACTGACAGTGGAGCGGGTAGTGCCGCCAAGAAAAATAAAATTCCCTTCGCCGCACACATCAGCATCGACAATCGATGTGTTGGCAGTGAGTTGGCTGGTGGTCCAGCTTTTGCCGGCATCACTCGAATACGCATAGTTTTGGCCGTCTTGATTGCCGTTGCACGTGAAGTCGCAGCGCAATATCGCGGCCAGTTTCCGGTAGTGTCCATTAACAACATCATTGTGGTCAAGAATCAGAATGTCACCCGTACCCCATTCGCCGTCGCGAATCGTAACCGTCTCCCAGCCGGCATTGTTGGTCAGTTCGGTTGGCTTGACAGTTGAAAACATGGTATATTTTTTTTGACCTTTCGCCCCCGCATGAGGGTAGCCGAAAATGCTCATGTAATCGCCGTTGGGGTGCTGTTTGGGATTGTTCTGTTCGCCGATTTGTTTGGTGTCGACTCCCACATCAATTTCGTCGCTCCAGGTGAGACCGTCGTCGGTTGAAGTGCGGACCCACTCATCATCGCAGCATCGGTGGAAATAGTAGCAGTAGATCGTGCCGTCAGTTGTCTGGATAAACGTTGGATCATTATAATCGCCCACATCTGAAATCGTAACCACACTCCATGATCCGCCCCAGGGTTTGCGGAATGCACGAATTGCAACATCCTGGTTTTCGTCTACACCCATCGGCGCCGCAACCAGGACCGTGTTGTTTTGAGTTTGCAGCGGATTACCGGGATGCGCATACGCAAAACTGGATTCGAGTAATTCATACGAATCGAGGGAGCTGGTATCGCCCAGGGTATACCATGTCGCCCGGACCTGCAAAGAGTATCCGGCAATCAGAATAATAGCCATTGAAGACAACAAGTGTTTCATATATACCTCTTTTAAATGTGTGAGTATCAGACTAATACAAAAGTATCTGATTATGCGTGCATTTTCCTTGCATTTTTTTAGACGTAAATGATACGCTTATTGCGAAAGTTGCGAAAATATCCAGGAGTGAGCATGAAAAAAAGATCTGGCCCGGCGGTGGGCAAAGCGTTGATATATCAACGCCGGCAACAGCATATGTGGGGATTCTGAGAAGCGTCTTCTACCATGCGAGATGCATTCACGTTCCGATTGTCAAACCCTCCATCCCGCGATCAAAATACGTTCTGATATTTTCTTTTGAACACAGGTAGATCGGTATATTGATAATGTGCCGACACCCCGTGTCCATGATGCATGCGAGTGGTGCCGCCGATGCAACAATCCCGAAGCGCTGTCCGGTATTTTCAAGATAGTGCCGTACATTGGTGCAGTGCTTCTTTTTGGCAACAAGCGCGGCTTTGCATTCAATTGGAATTTTAACACCTTTTTCAGGATAATCGAGTATAAAATCAACTTCAATGACATTGCCGGAGCTCTTTTTCCAGGTGCCGATTGATTTTGATGCCGACTCTCCATTGTAAAGGCTTATTGCCAGGGCATTTTCAAACAGGCCACCCAGCGGTTTTCGCAAAAGCGGATCGATAGTATTGAGAAGAGAAAGCGATGGGGCGGCAATTGAGCGTTTCATATTGCATACGCCGATATCATGGAGATATCGCTTGGGAAGAAACGATGAGTGCGTCGGGTCCAGTGCGTGCTGACGGACTTCAATCGCCAGATGCCATGCATTCAGCGCTTCCAGGATGTGCTTTGCTCTGTATTTTGTGGTATCTATCGCAGTCAGCTTGAACGGCATGCCGATATAGTTGGCAATCGCGGTAACCGTGTTGTCAAAAAGGGCCGGCTGATATTCTTCTTTGCGCCTAAAATCATCAGCCAGCGAAAAGTAAATATTCTCGATTATTTCCATGAAAGATTCATTATTTTTAAATGCCTTGACCGCTTCGGGATACCCCCCGACTTTGCAATAATGATCAAATAATTCCAGGAGATAATCATGCCGCGACGGTTCTATTTTTTCCGGGGCCGAATTGAGAAAGTCAGCCAGATCGTCGCCGGCGATATATCGCGCAAATTCCGAAAAACTGAAACCAAAAACACACATCGAACGCATTCTGCCGACAGGGATCCTGACAGGGGTGTCAAAAAGACGGCTCATGGATGAGCCGCTCAATAATACTTTAACGTCTGGCCAGTCTTCTTTAAATGATTTAATATATTTGGCTAATACAGGCGCTTCCTGTGCTTCATCGATAAAGAGAATTGTTCCCGGTTTGATATCGTAGCGGTCTTCCATTAATTGCCTGAAATCGGCAAAGCTCGTTGTCTGGTTTATGTGCCCAAGCAAACGGGGCTCTTTTTCGAGATCAAACGATTTAAACGGGACGCCACAATCCGACAGTGCACTGCTAACAAGGTATGACTTGCCTACCTGACGGGCACCTTCGATTATCAATGTCTCTTTGATAGACCTGCTGGTAATGAAGTCGACTAATTTGGGTTGGATGTCTCTTTTCATGCTATAAATTTACTATAACATATTATTTTTATCAAATTTATTTTACAAATTATAATGTTTTTATTAAATTTATTGGCCAGGGCGTGAAGAAAGGAGCGCTATGCACCTTGACGGGCATTACCCGGCCGGAAATATGCTTTTTCAAAATTATCTCTATATGCAAGCAAAATATTGCTATTTTTAGACGCAAATGATAAGCTTATTTGCGAAAGTTGCAAAAAAAATAGCCAGGAGTGAACATGAAAAAAAGATCCGGCCCGGCGTTGGGCAAAGCATTGATGTTTGTAATTGATATGCTGGAAAGCGGTAACCATATGCAGGATACACTGCTGCCCGGAACCGATAAGCTTTCAAAGCTCGCCGGAGTTTCCGAGCGTTCGATGTGGGATGCCATGAAAAAACTGCGCAAATATGAAATAGTAGATCTGGCGTACGGCAAAGGATTCAGAATCTGTCCCAACGCATTGGCAAAAAGCCAAATTCTGAAAGATGAATGTATCAAAGAGGCTACTGCGGATGAGAAAGAGTCAGCATACGCGTGGGAAAAAACCGCGGAACATATCAAAAAGGACATTCTTACCAGACATTTTCAATCCCATAAGCGCCTGCCCTCTCTCAAGGAACTGCAAAACCGCTATCATGTATCTGTTTCCCCCCTGCGGCGCGCACTGAATCATCTTTGCACCGAGGGATTACTTACACCGGCAGGCAGGTCCTTTATCCCTGCGGGAAAAGCGCCTGATCATTCACGGAACCGGATTGTTTTCATCTGCCTGACTGACATACACCGCCAGGTGCGGCTGGAATCGTTTACCGACTCATTTTACGCCTCGCTTGAAGAAGAGTGTTCATTGGCAAAGGTGAAAGTTGAGCTGAACGGGTACTGGTATGATGAGCCGTATGACAATACCGGTGACATTTATTTCTGCAATTCAAAGCGTGAGCTCTGTCCGTTGCTTGATGACGATTCTGTTGCGGGATATGTTTTCTTTATCGGCAGATTCGATCGTGGCGAGGAATTTGTGCTGCAAAACCTTGCCCATGTCAAAAAACCGGTTGCCATTATCGATATGGTGGGCGGTTGGAAAATGCCCTGGTTTTTAAAACGCAGAAATGTGAAAGTTTTTAAAATGGCTGTTTCAAAAAGCCTGGGACAATCTGCAGCCCAGTATCTACTGGACCTGGGGCACCGCCATATTGCCTATATTTCTCCATTCCACCAGTCAGAATGGTCACAAAACCGGTATAAGGGACTTTTAGAGACAATGACAACAGCGCACGCAGACAACACGGCTGCCGCATATACATTGAATAACCCCTCGGCCATTCATAGCACATATATGAATGAAGCGCAACGGATCGGACACTATCCTTCACTTAACAAATTTTATAAAAAATGGAATACAAAGCTGCCCCAAGAGTACCGGGAGGTGCTCGATCCGGTTTTTGCGGTGACTATCCCGCATATCATGCTTGCCAAAGGAGAATTCCGCCGTCGGATCAGGGGGCTTTTTGCTCAGGCCCTGGCCGATAAAAAGATCACCGCATGGGTGTGCGCAAATGATGATGTTGGTCTGGAGGCGCAGCAATTTCTAAAACTCAAAGAGGTCGCGGTCCCGCAAAGAATATCACTGTTGAGCTTTGACAATAAGGCCCAGGCCCGTCAGCAGGAGCTTACCAGCTACATGTTCCCTGTTCGCACCGCAGCACATATGGCACTGCAGTTCATTCTGTTCCGGTCTTTATTTGGTGCGGAGCATGCACGCACGGCAATTGCCATTGACGGCATGATTATCGGGCGGCAGACAACCGGCCGGGCTGGCCAGTGCAAATAGCAGCGCGGCATTTTATCCCTGTCAGGTGCGTACAAATCCCTGATTTATGTGGCACGACTAACGCCATAAGAACACTCTACAAATAAGCGGCAATGTCTTTTTGCCTACCATTAACATAGCGGGCCCCTTTCATAATTATATAACATTATTGGTATAAGCTCAATTGCACAGTATAGCATTTTAGTTTTTCCATTTCAATCCGGACGCCTGGCACTATCGTTTTATACATACTCCGTTATAAACCTGGCGCACAGTTGTTTTCGGACCCTTTGCCTTGTGCCGGAATATGAATACTCCGTTGGTATTGCGAACCGATGCTCTGTAACCGCCGGCTTCTTTCAAAAGCGTAGTTGATCGAATAAATTGACCCTTTATGTTGTACACGGTGATACGTGCATGTGCCTCCCGTTGCCATCCATGGCGAAGCGTTGCGGGCGAGACTGGTGAATCAGCAGATGCCGGCAGATCATTGCTGCTATTGGGGAGCACATACGTTGAGCTGACATCAAAGTCATGTGTCAGCGGAAGATTGTTCGATGCAGTGCCGATCATGGCGGTAAAAGCGCCGGCTTCAACGGTATAACGGTCTGTGGTCGTGTCAAAAAAGCATAGGTGCTCGGGCCCGATCACTATGCTGACTGTTTTTGTCTCACCGGCAGCCGTCGAGACCCGCTCAAAGCCCTTGAGCTGCTTAACCGGCATGAGAACGCTGGACTGAAGGTCTTTCAGATACAGTTGGACCACTTCATCACCTGCTCTGTTGCCGGTGTTGGTAACATCAACGGAAAACGTTATTGTGCCGTTGCCGGGAATTGTTGATCCACTTGCCTGCAACCGATTGATTTTGAACGAAGTATAGCTCAGTCCGTAGCCGAACCAGAACAGCGGCTGTTTCCCCTGCTTATCAAACCATCGATAGCCCCTTCCCCGCACAACATCATTGATATAATTGTCGTCAAAAGGCGGAAGCTGCCATTCGCCTTCCGGCATGGTAACCGGCAGTTTGCCGCCGGGATTAACATCACCAAACAAGACATCCCCTATGGCATTTCCGGTCTCCTGTCCAAGGTAAAAGGCATATATAAGCCCTTGAATATCCGGCAAACAATTGTCAACCGAACAGATGCCTCCGCTGGTAAGCACGACAACCAGATTGCTGTTTACCGCCGCAAGTTCATTGATCAAGTCCTGTTGTATCGCAGGCAGGCCGGTTTTGTTATCTATTCGGTCTTTGTTCTCACCTTCCATGTTTTCATCGAGACCCCCGACAAATACGACGACATCGGCTTGTGCCGCGTGCTGTTTTGCCTGCGCGTATTCGCTTTGGTCGGTGCCATTGAAATCGCAACCTCGTGCATACATGATGGTTGATTGGGGGGCTATATCCGCGATGCCCTGTCGCACGGAAATAACATACGGGGGATTAACGCGCCCGCTGCCGTGGGAATCATATTCGGTACTGTCTGCATTGGGACCAATCAGCGCAATAGTTACATTTTTCTTCAAAGGTAATATGTCATTGTCATTTTTAAGAAGCACGATAGTGCGCGCTCCCGCCCGTCTGCACAACGCCGCGTGCCGGGGGCTGTTGAGCAATGCGGGGTCAACCGGGGGCAGTTTGTTGTCCATAAGGCCAGAGGCAATGGTAGTGCGAAGAACTCTACCGGCCCCGCGGTCGATATGGATCATGGGCACAGTCCCATTCTGCACAAGACCTGCAAGTTCGGTGAAGAAGTATTGCTTTTTCAGCTCAAGATCCAGACCTGCTTCCAGCAAATCGGCAAGCGTGCCGTCTCCCTGGCTGATAAAAAGCTGTGGTGATGCCCAGTCATTGCAGAACAGATACTGGTAACCGAACCGGTTGCGCAGAATTTCCTCGGCAACAAACATGTTACCCACACAATGCTTGCCATTGACTCTGCTGTGCGCGCACATCACCGCCATGGCTCCACCTCGCTGAATGCAGGCCTTAAACGGCAAAGCATACAGCTCCATCAAACTGCGCTCATCAACAACAAGATGATTATTTTTGCGGTCATTCTCCCGAACATTCATTATAAAATGCTTGAGACAGGCAATGATACCTTTGGATTGCGTGCCCAGCACCTGTTCCACACCGAGCTCCGCGCCTAAAAAAGGGTCTTCACCAATGCTTTCCGATGATCTTCCGTGACGCGGATCAATAGCCATGTCAACGCAGGTACCCAGCCGCATATGCGCGTCAACCGCGCGAAACTCCGTAGCTTCCGCCTCGGCCACCTCGCGATTCAGTGCCCTGTCCCACGATGCTGCCAACGCAATGGTTGTAGGAAATGCGGTAGCCTCCTTTTTCGGGTGACGAGCACCATGAGGGCCGTCATACATGGTGATTTTGGGCACATTAAGCCGTGGGCAGCCGCCGGTACGCCATTCATGCCGGTCATTGCGCATTACAGTGATCTTCTCATCGAGGGTCATAAGCGACAGCAACGTATCAATTCGCCGTTGAATGTCATCGGCACATAAGGAAGTAGATAATAAGATCAAGCAAAGAAATCCCGCTGAGGTTTTCATAGAGGCCATCCGTTTCTATTGGTCTATCCAACACATAATGATTTGTATTTTGCGTTTTATGATAATTTATGCTATAATTATTGCAAAGCATATAGTAATTTGATAATAAATATGAGAAAAATGCTAAATGGAACCATTCTAAATTATTTCTATATGCCCGGTGAGGTTTGCTGCTGCGGTATTGAGATCCGTGGCTGCGGGTATATGGAAAAAATCGGGGGCAAACGATTCAAGCGTAACTTTCAGGAACCATGCCATGCAATTTCCTATTGGACGGCGGGAGCGGGAATCTTTGAAAGCGCCAATGCGGGCAAGCATTCAATAGAGCCCGGTACGATCGCATTGCGGTTTCCCGGTGAAAAGTATGCGTATGGTCCCACCGATGCGCGAGGATTAGTAGAATACTGGGTCCTGTTAGACGGCCCGCTCCCGCCGTTTCTGTTTCAAACCGAGGTTTTCAATAAATCTACATGCTTTTTTGAAATTGGCGTACTCAAACCATTAGTATCCCATTTTGCTAAGATGGTCGAAATTGCTCGCGATGGAATGGGTGTTACTGACGCGCATGTGCTTGCCGGGACAGTCTTTAATATATGCTGTGAAATTGCTCATGCATGTTCCGGGAGGACAGGCGAAGGCAGTGCCGGCAAAATCATGCGGACTATCGCTATGCAGATAGGCCAGAGGCCGCATGAAGCATGGAATTTCCATAGTATTGCTTCGCAAAACCATATGAGCTACGCGCTGTTCAGACTTCGGTTTGCGGAGGTGATTGGCGTGCCACCCGGCCGGTATCTTATGCGGGCCAGAATATCCAGGGCATTGACACTGCTGTCGGGAGGGGCGAGTGTAAAAAACGCATGCTTTGGCGCAGGGTTTAATGATCCAAGCTATTTCTCAAATGCCATTAAAAAATTCACCGGCAAGTCACCAAAAGAGTTCAGGAATTAAGTCTCGGGATGCATCTGCGATTGCTTTGTAAAGGCCTGCAGACGATTGCACACGTGATCGCGACGAAAGCATTTCCCCGAGGATTTCATTTGCTATATTCAGAGAGAGGGAAAAAAACTGGTTGTGCAATGACGGATATGTACCTTGCAGCAACCGGATAGTGAAGGAGAAATATTCATGCGCAATGTATCAAGAACGTGCTTTCTGATATGGACCTGCATTTGTGCACACGTCAACTTACAGGAACCGGATTCTCCCAACCAGGTCGCGAAAAAATTCACGGCTCCACACGTTAACCGCTGAGGGGTCTTTCAGGAAGGGCAGGACATCGGATCGGGCCGCCTGAATGTCAAGGCGATTGATTTTTTCAAGGAGCATCGCCCGCGCATGCGAGTCGTCCCATAAGGCATTGGCGCTGATATGACCGGTTTGTATCAGGCGGGCACGAAGATGAGAAAGTGATGCCGGTGTTTCACGGGAGACAAACCAGACAAGATCGTACCAGTCCCTTCCTTTAACGCGCGTTTGCCAGGCCCGGGCAATCGCCGCATGCAATTTGCCCGCAAACATTGACGGAAGGTCATAGGTGCGGATTGAGAACGCTTGCGGTCGATACAGAAAAGATACCTCCGAGCCGGCACTTCCAGGCGGATCAGTATCGACTTCCATCTTGATCTTCAGTAATTGCTCCCGCGCAACTCTGGAAACAATCGATGCAGGTACTCCAATCATCAGCATGTTAATGCGGGTATTCATCTTGAGAAATGCACTCTCGATTTTTGTTCGGCCGGAGGTTTGTTTCCCCTGAATCGTGATGTCGAAACCAAAAGCATGGAGTTCCTTTTCGAGAAAACCCAGGTAGGGTTTGAGAGTGAAATCGGCATCTGGTTTGTTGAGAGAGAAATCCATATCCAGCGAAAAACGGTCAAGACCGTATATGATACGCAGGGCTGTTCCGCCATAGAAACATGCATGTTCAAAAAACTTCCCTCGCCATAGCCCCAGCAGGATAATCTCCTGGGCTATCTCTCTGAGAGCGTTGGTACTCTGGTCTACCGATTTCAATTCGTATCGGGACAGCAAATTGTCAAGGGGACTGTTCATGCCAACGATCTCCTGAGCCTTTCGAGAACGGTGAGCGATCTCCGGGCGCCGCGTTTCGCAATTTGCGACAAGACTGCCGCATCGAGGTTACGAAAGTCTGTGGGCTCCACCCGAAGGTTCTCAAAGAGGAATGCTTCCATGTCACGAAGCGAAAACCGACCCGGCTCACGAAGGACCCGGTCGGCGAGCGCCTTCTCCGCAATAGCCATCAGATACCCCCGATTCTCGCTGAGCGACAGGCGGTTGAAACCAAATGCGTAGTACCGCGGTTTCTGATGGATATAGGAAAACGTACCGATCGGCGTCTTGAAAAGCCGCGTCTTGCCGATGGTTGCGCTTATTACCATCTCAACTCTTTCGGGAATCATACCATGGGCAGACAATGCGCTTTCATAGGAAACATACGATGGACCGTAAATCATGTTAGACAGAATCTCACGGGAGAACGCATCGATTCCCCTTCCGGACTGAACATAAATACCTTTTTTGACACGCAGAAGCAAGCCTCGTGCAAGCATGTCGGAGAGCGCTTTGCGCGGAGCGGCATACCCTTTGAGAGCATTAATCACTACTTGATAATCAAGCTCGGGAATCGGAGGAAGTGTAGTATTCATAATTGGTCCAGTATGTTACTAAAATGGTTACATACTGGCTCGAAATCAAATGTGCACAGAATAAAATGTACTTAGGGCAGACTCTTAATGCCCACACCCCGTTGCCCGCTGTCGCTATACCTTATGCTTCAGATCATCAGATCAGCGGTATATCTTCAGTATGCGGAAGTGGAGGTTTCCGGTGATAAAAAGATATTCCGTATTCGACGAATTGGCTGTTATGCCGACACCGCCGCCGTCATGCAGCGTGCAACTGTCAATCCATACGTTGGCACACCGGTACAGCCGGATCATGGAGCTGCCGCCGGTAAATTCCAGACCGCGAAAACAGACGAATGTTGTCGTATCTCCCGGTGAAGCCGCTACATTCATGACATTCTGGTTTGCGTTTGGACGGGTGATTATGACATCGGCGCCGACTGATAAGTATTTTGATTTTTTGCTTACTGCAATAAAGTAAAATAACTTGGCTATGTTTTGACAACAAATTTTAGGAGTTTTCTGAGGATTTCAGCGATTCCGGATTCAAATCTCCTCTTTGCGTTGTTGTTTCGGAGCC
>WJLW01000023.1 GCA_014728295.1 Chitinivibrionales bacterium
ATACCAATGATGTATACGTCAAAAAAGTCGATGACATCGTAATGCTCTTTCCCAAACAGTGCGGGTGGAAACCACTACTTGATAGCCTGGATAAATTCAGCGACGATTTTATGAGTGTACGCGAACAGTCGAAGCAACAGATGAGGGAACAGTTGTAATGAAGTATATGCTCGATACCAACATCTGCATTTACCTCATTAAGAAGCATCCCCTCAAAACCCTTCACAGGCTTCAGCAAACAGACGCATCTGATGTATGCATCTCGACAATTTCGGTAGGCGAACTTGAGTACGGCATAGAGAAAAGCCAGAAACGAGATCTGAATCGACTGGCTCTCGCCGAATTCCTTGCCCCCATAGAGATTTTCCTTTCGATGAAGCCGCGGCGTCACATTATGGCCGAATTCGTGCGTTCCTTGAGTCCAAAGGCAGAACCATCGGCCCCTACGACCTTCAGATTGCCGCCCATGCCTTCAGTCGTAATCTTATCCTCGTGACAAACAATGTTCGTGAATTCAAAAGGGTCCCACTGTTATCCGTTGAAAACTGGGCCAGGTAACTTCACGACAATGCCCGGATGTCCTGCCGGCGTATTTCAATAATATCGGTCCCGTCGGAGCTGTTCGCCGAATGCCACAAAACGATCAATGCCATGTGCCGCTCGCTTACCGATGTCTATCCGGTTGACATCGAGGAAATCGGCGGCGGTATCGGCAAAGACAACGCGTTCGATCCGCAATCACGAATCAATGACAATCAACCGTTCACAACGGCAATGCTCGATACGATTGCCGGCCATATCGCCGCCATGGCCGTACAGTTCACCCGCTACCCGCTCAAATGCCTGGTACTGGACTGCGACAACACACTCTGGGGCGGCATTCTTGGCGAGTGCGGCTTTGACGGCATCGAGCTCAGCAACACGGGCACCGGCAGAGCATTCAAGGAGTTCCAGGCGTACATTGTCCGCCTGCACAAACAGGGCGTACTGCTGGCGCTGTGCAGCAAAAACACGACCTGCGTACAAGCTGATCGAATACGATGTCGGCGGTGCGCCGACCCAGTTGTTCGACCTGGCAACCGATCGCATCAGTATTCCCACGGCCGGGCTGCCCAAAGGTCTCTACACGCTACGCATAACCTCCCGCGAGGGAACGCACAGCATGCCGGCGCTGATACAATAGCCCCTGACGTATTCGTCACGACGGCCTCCGTGCTCACGCCCGCTGTGGGAATGCGCGCACCGCAGAAGCTATTCTTTGCCATAACCAATCGCTCGATTACGGATGCGATCGCGCGGCCTCATGACGGTCGGGATTCGCCGCCCGGCCGCAACGGTCCCTGCCCGTGCGGCAGCGGCAGGAAATACAAAAAGTGCTGTATGCGAAAAAGCGCGTAACTTTCTTGACCATTTCATCGCTGAGATTAAACTTTAGCTCGAGTGGTTAGTGGTTCGACCCGGATATGCATTTCCCATAGTATCTCGTGTGAAATAGTGTTGTGTGTAGCAAGAAAAGCGCTGGTGCCGGTGATGCAGTCTTCAATGCGGGATACAAGGCGTTCAAGATCGGTGTTTGAGGTAGCTATCATACCGATACCTCGATGATTTTCTTGGTGGAGACTTCATTGGTTTTCCCGTTCCAAATCGGTTCCACTTCGCGGTTGCCGTAAAAGAGAAGAAAACGGTATTTATCCGGTAGTGGTTTATCGGCTTCTATGAGTTTTAATACTTCTCGATATTCGGAGTCGAGTAGTTTCATATCAAGGTTTGCCCTTATGCTTCTTCCAACTGGTGGGCCACGACAAAATATGCCGGGGATGGGGCATACAACCGCAGCCTCTCAAGCAGCGCAAGCTCTTTCAGCGGAGACCGCAGCAGCCGGGCGTGCAGTTTTTCGATCAGATTGCTCAAGGATTAAGTGCGGATGCGGACAATCTGAAATCAGCGGTTATTTTTCCGAGACTCCCAGATACTTTCGAATATGTTTGGCAAGCGCTTCGTCAATTTCAGTATGGCGGGGAACCGGCTGTTTCTGTCCGGTTTGGGGATTTATGTATATATCATGACGCGAACCCGCACGCAAGAATTCGCAGGCATGTTTCCGAATTGCCTTGATCAACAGCTTCCGTTTCATACGGCAATTGCTTTTACATGATACTCTTCAGGCACCTCATCCATGATCATCATGTTATAGGCATCCCGCAGGTTCTCCTCAAGCTCTTTGAGGGTTTTGCCCTGTGTCATGATTTCCGGGTACTCTTTTAGTTTTCCCAACCAGAATTTATCGCCTTTCCAATATATCATGGTCAATTTCGTGCTCATACAAGGCCTCCATGGTTAGCTAATTCAGGCTACAATGGCGATATCGAAAAATCAAGGAAAACGCATTGATTCGTGTATTTGAAAATACTATTTGCGAATATCGTGAAGATGTGTCATATCTCTATAGTATCAAAATATCCATAATCTATCGCACTTTCATTAATATAAGCTACATTGCGGAATATCGGTACAATACCACAACCAGGTTGACCAAGAGCCGTTTATGTCCAGCACGAATTCCCGCAGAGCATTTCTCAAAACAGCCGGCGCCGCCGCGCTCTCATTATCGCCATCAATCAGCCGCTCCGCCTCGGGCCGGCGGCAAGAAATATATCGGGTCCCCTTTTTCTGAATACCCCTTCAGGCGCCCGATTAGACTAGCGCGAGCCGGGCGCCTGTTGAGGGGCTTTTTTTCCGGGGAAAACGATTTTGTGATGGGAATTGAGTTTACGCAACTTCCCAGGGTTTCAGCGGCCATCTGGCAATATCGCGTGATCCTCGTATTATTGCTATAATTTGAACAGAGTTGCTGTGAAGTCGGTACATAATGCGGTAGTTTTGAAAAATCATTTCTCGAATGGCACGATCATTAGCTTCCGGTACGATGCGGCCTATTTCAGGCGAATCGTTTAGAAGGTCTACAATACCCAGGATTTTTTCTATGAAGCTTGCGGCATAAAGTTCAGAGTCCCGTGCAATGTAATCCCGAATTGATTCCAAGTCGTTGACCGCCGGTATTGTCCACTGAATTTTCATTGTTGCAGAAAGCGCTTCTTTATATCTTCATGAGATACAAGCTGCCCTGTATCAGCGGCTTTGACACCTTTATCGATTTTGTTCCGTACGTATATTTCATACATGATATCATCCCAGGATGCTTCGTCCGGCAGAGTGTCAAGCAGTTTTTTCGCTTCTTCTCTAACTACGCTCATGGAATTTCTACCCTTCCTGAATTTTGCACCAGGCTATCTTGCTCTTCATATAGGCATATGCCCGTTTTGGTTGGGTTATTTGCCTGCGATACGTTCAAAATAGCACAAAAATGACAGAAATGCAAGCTATATAAGGGCACGGACGGGCTATCTGAGCAAAATCCCAACACCGCTGTCGGGGTGCAAAGACACGGTGTACGAAGGCGGCGTGCGGGTGCCGGGGATGCTGATCTGGCCCGACAAGGTCGCCCAGCCGCGCGCCACCGATATCCCGGCGTGCACCTCGGATTTCTACCCGACTATTCTCGATTATCTCGGCTATTCGCAGAGCTGGGGCCCGCGGCCAATTGACGGCATCAGTCTCAAATCGTTGATCGACGGCTCTATGCAGCAGCGACCCGTACCGATTGCGGTCGAACATTATCATGGCGGGAAAAGCTCAAACCGTCAGATCGCGTTGATTGACAATCAATACAAGCTGGTGCAGGATCAAGTCGGCGGCGCGTGGAAGCTTTACGATCTGCGGGCCGGTTCGCTGGAGAGCGATAATGTTGCCGCTCAGCATCCCGACGTAGTCGCCGCGATGAAAGCCATGCTGCAGCAGTGGGAGCAGTCGTGCGATAACAGCTTGAATGGTAATGACTATACCGCAACGCGCTCGCATCCGCCGCGCTATTATTACAAACGCACCGAGCCGTCAAAACGGCTCTATGTGCGCGAGTTTACGCTGCGGGGGCAGGCCGTGCAAGGCAGCCGCGCCGCCAACAGTGTGCGCGTGAAACCGGGGGCAAAGCGCGTGAAGATCCGGTAATATGGTACACCAGCCAACTTTTACCGTGAATTATGTGAGTTACACTAACATAATTAACGCTAAAATCGGTATTTGCCGTTAATTTTATGAGTTGCACTCATAAATTTAACGATAAAAAGTATGATTTTCCTTTAATTCCGGGAGCTATAATCATATATTTAATACATGCAGTATCACAATCGATTTCTGGAAAAGCGCTTTACCCGTCTTCTTAAGCATTTCCCGGCGGTTGTTGTTACCGGCGCCCGGCAGGTCGGCAAAACAACAATGATCGAGCATTGCAACAGCGATACGGTAAAAACAATAACCTTCGATCCGGTAATCGATGTCGGCAATGCACGCGCGGAGCCGGAGTATTTTTTGCAAAACACCCCTACCCCGGTATTTCTGGATGAGATCCAGTATGCGCCGGAACTGCTTGGGCCGATCAAGCGCATTGTCGACAAGACGAAAGAAAACGGTCGCTACGTACTCAGCGGCTCACAGAATCTATCGGTCATAAAAAACATCGCCGAGTCGCTTGTCGGACGCGCGGCGGTGCTCAATCTCATGGGGATGTCGCAGCGGGAGCTGAATCGTGCGATTGACAAGCCGTCATTTCTGCATACCTGGCTGCGCAGCGAGACGCCGGCTGGGTATCCTCTGGACCAGCCGGCCCCCGGAGACACATTTGTCAATCGCGCGTTCGCGGGCGGCTATCCCGGCGCCGTCGCCATGCCGCGGGACCTGCTGACCGACTACTGGGCATCGTATATGCGGACCTATATCGAACGTGATGTCAGACGGGTTGCCGATATCAGCAACCTGCAGCGTTTCAGCAGCTTTTTCAAATTGCTTGCCGCGCTCAGCGCGTGCGAGATCAATTACAATCAGCTTGGCAGAGAGCTATCCATCGATAGAAATTCAGCCCTGGCCTGGACCGAAATTGCCCGCGCTACCTATCAGTGGTATACGCTGCCGGCATTTTCCCGCAATCCGGTAAAAAAAATCGCCGGCAAGGAAAAAGGTTTTTTTGCCGATACAGGCTTCCTATGCTACCTGCTGGCAATTAATTCGCCTCAGGCAATATTGTCGCATCCCAATCACGGCGCCATTTTTGAAACATTTGTCGTGCTCGAAATACTCAAATCGCTGCAGGAAATCGGTCTGCGTGAAAACCTGTATCATTTCAGGACATACGGCGGCGCTGAGGTTGACTGCGTTATCGAGCATGACGGGCGCTTGTACCTGATTGAGATTAAAGCAACCACCCAGCCTGGCAAAAAACATATAAAAGGGTTCCAGTCATTCAGGGATGTTTTCCCCCGCGAACATGTCGCCGCGGAGCTGATTATCTGCGCGGTTGAAGAACCGTTGAGAATTTCTGAATGCTGTCTGGCTGTGCCGTGGTGGGTGGTTTGAGGCTGTTGCCTGCCCGCTATTGCCGTCACAGCCGAAACCATACTGCCTCCAACTCCTTGATCACCCCATAACGTTTGATACTGCCGCTCATCAGCGGCAGGCCGGCAACCACCGATGCTGCCGCAATCAAGGCATCCTCCAACTGCCAATGCGATACAGTACTTATAGTTAAAATTACAAAATTTCAACAAAAAACCCCGTTGGTTGCACGGCAATAGGATACATTTCCTGGTAGAATACAAACCTGAAACCAAAGGATTCTACCATGCGAATGCATCAAAGCTTTCTCCGAACCGCGTTTTGTTTGCTGGCGGGCTTATATGTATGCCGGGCGGCGACAATTACCATCGATTGCGCTGACAGTATGTATGTGCTTCCGCGATACGAGCGCTATATTGCCGGATTGACGTACGGCAAGATGGTTGAGAATCCGGTCCTGACTTTACCGGTAAATCGTTATAAGTTATTGATAAATAAGACATAGACCATTACGCGTAGGCACTACACATCCTATTTGTATTGTTTTTACTTATTACTTCTGGAGTTGGTAGGGCACCTGAGTGCAGGTTTTTGCACTTCGCTTGTAGATTATGCGGGCGATTTCTGATACGGCGGACGGAATAGCGTATCGTTTGCCAGTTTTGGCGTCCGTTACGATGCTTGCCTGAATAGCGCATAGTTCTCTGATAATTGTTTGCACAGAATATCGTTGTCCTTGGGTTTTGAGCTGGTGTTGCAGATACCGAACACAGGTTAACGACATAAAACAAATTGCCACGTGAGCTTCAATGC
>WJLW01000024.1 GCA_014728295.1 Chitinivibrionales bacterium
ATATCACCCTGACGGATATGATCGCGTTTGCGGCAACCCGCACCCTTGTCAGCTATCCCGAACTGAACAGCATTTTTCAAAATGATACGCTGTACCAGTATGATCATGTCCACCTGGCTCTTGCTGTAGATACCGAACGTGGCTTGATGGTGCCGGTGGTCAGGTTTGCCGATCTCATGTCGTTGAACGAACTGGCAATCGCACTCAAAGAACTGGCTTCCCGGGCAAAAGCAGGATCGATCAATCCCGATTTGCTGAGTGGCGGTACGATCACGTTGACCAATCTGGGCTCCTTTGGCATTGATTCATTTACACCGGTGTTGAATCCGCCCCAGGTTGCAATTCTTGGTGTTGCCGGAATTCATCCCAAACCGGTGGCGAATGCCGACGGAAGCTACGACATGCTGCCACACATCGGCTTGTCATTGACAATCGACCATCAGGTTGTTGACGGGGCGCCTGCAGCGAAATTTCTGCAGGCCCTGGTGGCACAAATCGAAAACATCAACCTGGCGCTTGCCCAGTAAGGAAAGGACGAATCATGCATGATGTGATAATTCTGGGGGGCGGACCGGCCGGATATCTAGCCGCGGAACGGGCCGGAGGGGCCGGAATGAATGTGGCGCTTGTCGAAAAAAGGAACTTGGGCGGCGTATGCCTCAATGAAGGCTGCGTGCCCTCAAAGACTATCCTGCACAGTTCAAAGCTTTACAGCCATGCTTTGCACGCGCAGAAGTATGGGGTGAGCGCAAAGGAAGTGAGCTTTGATCTTGCGACGGTTATGCAGCGCAAGAATAAAATCATCCAGGCCTTGCGAAAAGGCATTGGCACGACCATGAAAAAATTCAAAGTTACGGTCGAGGGGGGTGAAGGAAGAATTTTGCCCAAAAAAGGTGATGATTTTCAGGTGCAAGTCGGTGATAAAATTCTGGCCGGCAAGAAATTGCTCATCACGACCGGATCAGAGGCTATTCGTATTCCTGTTCCCGGTGCTGATCAGGATTTTGTCTACACCAATCGGGAAATACTTGACATTGACTTTATCCCCCAAAATTTCGTTGTCATTGGCGGCGGCGTCATCGGGTTGGAGATCGCCACCTTCTTTGCCGAAGTAGGCAGCAAGGTTACCGTGGTGGAACTGCTGCCCGCGATTGCCGGTCCGATAGATTCCGAGATAAGCGGCATCCTGCAAAAAGAGCTGGCGAAAAAGGGGATCACCTTCAAGCTGAACTGCAAGGTCACTGCAATCGGGGATAAGCTCGTGACCTACGAGGCAGACGGCAAAGCCGAAAGTGTTTCCGCTGATATCGTGCTCATGTCGGTCGGTCGCCGTCCCTTGACAAAAGACATCGGGCTCGAAAACCTCAACGTATACATCGAGCGTGGGGCCATAGCTGTTGATGAACATGGGCGTACCAGCATTCCGAATGTCTGGGCCGCCGGTGATGTCAATGGAACCTCGATGCTGGCACACACCGCCTATCGCGAAGGTGAAGTCTGCATTAATGATATGCTGGGCAAACCAGACATCATGCGCTACAATGCAATTCCCGGCGTTATCTACACCCACCCGGAAGTCGCAACGGTGGGTTATTCCGAATCCGAGGCGATTGATAAAGGTCACCAAGTCGCTTCTGCCAAGTTACCGTTGTCGTACAACGGGCGCTATCTGGCCGAAACCGAAGGCGGACGCGGCATCTGCAAAGTGGTCATTGACAAAACGTATGGCACACTGCTGGGCGTGCACATTATCGGCTCGGCCTGTTCGGAAATGATTTACGGCGCCGCGGCAATGATTGAGGCGGAACTGCGCGTTGAGGACATCAAAGAAATCGTATTTCCGCATCCGACGGTTTCGGAAATTATAAAGGATACGCTCCGGCATGCAAAGACGTGACACTTGCCGATGCTCTGATGCTGCCGTGTCATTTCCGGGAAAACGGGAATCCAATTTGCCTGCAACCTGTGACCCTAACGAGTTGGGTATGACAAGAATGGGGCGAAATAAAGGGCATTTTCGCGGGTACATGAATCCATACTTCGATTGTGAAACCAGTTCAACGAATATAAACCCCTACTTACAGGAGCAACGCTATGCCTAAATCTCTGTTCATCGATCCTAAAAAGGTCAGAAAACCGGGAAAACTGACCTTCAAAGATATTCCGATAAATCAATACAGCACTCCTTTCAAAGACGAAGTCAGGAATTATCCGGCCGCAGATTTGATCAATATCTACCGTGATATGTCAATCATCCGTGAATTTGAGACCATGCTAAATTCGATAAAGACGGCAGGTGAGTACAACGGGATTGCCTATAACCATCCGGGACCGGCCCACTTGTCAATCGGGCAGGAAGCATCTTCAGTCGGTCAGGCGTATATGCTCGGCGTTGACGACTTCATCTTCGGATCGCACCGCAGTCACGGTGAAATACTCGCCAAAGGCTTGAGCGCCATTGAAAAGAGCAAAGACAAAGACCTGACGTCAATCATGGAAACCTACCTCGACGGAGCTATCCTCAAAATTGTGGAGAAAGATCAGAAAGGCAGCGTCAAAGAACTGGCAATGGACTATCTGATCTATGGGGCTCTGGCGGAAATCTTTGCACGTGAAACCGGATTCAACAAGGGGCTTGGCGGATCCATGCATGCCTTTTTTCCTGCATTCGGCATCTATCCCAACAACGCCATCGTCGGCGGCAGCGGTGACATCTCGGTTGGTGCTGCACTGTACAAAAAGGTTAATCTCAAACCCGGTATTGTCGTATGCAACATCGGGGATGCATCCTCATCCTGCGGTCCGGTCTGGGAAGGCATTTGCTTTGCCACCATGGACCAATTCGGCAAGCTCTGGGAAGGTGAACACAAGGGCGGCCTTCCGCTGATTATTAATTTCATGAACAATCACTACGGCATGGGCGGACAGCCGGCAGGTGAGACAATGGGCTTTGATGTCCTCGCTCGTCTGGGCGCTGGCATCAACCCCGACCAGATGCATGCCGAGCGTATTGACGGATACGATCCACTCGCCGTCATCGACGCCTTCCGCCGCAAAAAAGACATTCTCAAAAAGAAAAAAGGACCGGTGTTGCTCGACACAATCACCTATCGAATCTCAGGCCACTCACCGTCCGACGCCTCATCTTACCGTGATAAGGAAGAGATCGCCACCTGGCAGGAACAGGATTCCATCATCTCATTCGGCAAAAACCTGGTGAAGAACAAAGCGTGCAGTCAGGCTGAGCTTGACGCGATCAAGTCACTGGCTACCGAGCTGGTAACCAAAGCCATGAAAAAGGCAATTGACGATTCGATCTCGCCGCACATGGATGTTACCGCAAATCCCGACGTAATTGGCGGTGTCATGTTTTCCGATACCCGCATGGAAAAGATGGATGATCGTAAAGTCGACGTCAACATGAAAAAGCAGAACAATCCCCGCGTCAAGCAAATCGCCAAACGCAGCCGCAAAGGAGTTGATGATTCTGGACAGCCACTCCCAAAGGGTAAGGCCGTACAATTCCGCGATGCTATCTTCGAAGCGATACACGATGCGTTTTATCGTGATCCGACCGTGATTGCCTATGGTGAAGAAAATCGTGACTGGGGCGGGGCTTTTGCCGTCTATCGCGGCTTGACCGAAGCGCTTCCCTACCACCGTCTGTTCAATTCGCCGATTTCGGAAGGATCGATTGCAGGCTCGGCCGTAGGGTATGGCTTGTGCGGCGGACGCGTCATTGCCGAGTTGATGTATTGCGATTTCCTGGGCAGAGCCGGTGACGAAGTCTTCAACCAGCTTTCTAAATGGCAATCGATGAGCGCCGGAACTTTAAAGATGCCGGTTATTCTGCGTGTCTCGGTCGGATCAAAATACGGCGCACAGCATTCGCAGGACTGGACCAGCCTGTGCACGCATATCCCCGGACTCAAAGTGATGTTTCCGGCCACTCCCTACGATGCTAAAGGCTTGATGAACTCCGCGCTGGTCGGTACCGATCCGGTCGTTTTCTTCGAGTCTCAGCGGGCATATGATTTTGGTGAGCTCTTTAATCCCGACGGTGTACCCGAAGGCTTTTACGAAGTGCCGATTGGTGAACCCGATGTCAAACGTAGCGGCAAAGATATCACCATCGTTACCGCCGGACATACCCTCTATACCGCCGTCAAAGCAGCCGACGAGCTGAAAGACAAGTACGGTATGCAAGCGGAATTGATCGACTTGCGCACCTTGACGCCGCTTAACTACGCAAAAATAATCGAATCGGTAAAAAAGACCGGCAAGGTCGTGCTCTCCAGCGACGCATGTCAACGCGGCTCATATCTCAACGATGTTGCCGCCAACATTACCGATCTGGCTTTTGATTACCTCGATGCTCCTGCGGTGGTGGTCGGCTCGCGCAACTGGATCACCCCGGCATATGAGCTCGAAAAAGCATTTTTCCCGCAGCCCGCGTGGATACTTGACGCGATTCATGAGCGCATTGTTCCGTTGAAGGGGCATGTCGTGACCGCTAATTTCACCGATGTTGAAAAGATGCGGTTAAGTAAGCTGGGGATATGAGTTAACCTCGCACACCTGCCGACAAGGTAGCTTTTAGCTGCCTTGCTTTTTGCGTCATTCAAGTTTGCTGTGTATTCTACTGTTGTGCCCCAGCGAAACCTTCCGATTTGGAGTCAGTGGTGGAAGCGCTTGTTAAAAATTCACAAACCTCTATCATTCATGTGGATCTTCAACACTGGCTTGCAGCTCTAAAGCTCAGGATAAAAACGAATGACCCTGCCGACAGGGTTGTCGCTGCAACAGCTTCTCGCCATAATTGCCCGCATGTTACGACCGACAAAAGAATTGCCCAATTTTACCATCGCATATTGAAATAGCATGCTGTGTGCATTGGCTTCAAACGGCAAGAGCTGGAAAGCAAAATATCCTTTGCGTTTTTTACGGCAACAAGTAATCGCCATTCAACTCAACCCGAATGAGCGCGAGCTCGGTCGATCTCCAGAATACTTTGTTGCTCACCTCGGTAGGTAATGCAGCAGCATCGTAGGCCTGCCGGGCGCCATTTGCTTCTGTTACGGTAATACGCGCAGTATCGGCGCCGAAGCTGTAGATAACCGGTACGCCGCAATAGGTAAAGCCAAGTTCACCCTTCTCAAGCTTCAGCGTCTCGAACCGCCCGGCATTATTGACATAGCGGAATTCCTCGGCTTTGGTGAGTAACTCATCGGCGAGAAGCATTTTCGGTTGAAAAGTAAGTTGTCCGTCAACCACGCAGACGCCAAGCTCCCCCCAGCGGCTGATGATTTCTTCTTTGACCTGTCCGGTCATGCCGGGCTGTTTGGCGCCGCTGAAACTTGGTGTGTGCGAGTAGGGATCGATAGGGAAGGTGCCGTACTCATCAGGTTTCTTGTTGAATGATAAGCCGCGGCGGACACGATAGTAGCCATCCTTGAGTTCTTTCAGCACGGTATCATCAGCATGATGCGCCCGCGCCTGCTGAAATTGCTCTTGCACCGCCAGCAGCAATTTGGCAACCTGGTGCCAGTAGATGCAACCCAGACCTTCATAGCAGAACATGCTGCCGCTGCGGCCGGTAAATGCCTTGTGGTTGAAAACGTTTTCGTGGATGTCGAGAACCAGCTTCGTTTCAGCTTCGGTTGGTCTCGTGCCGGCAGGTAGCGCAGAAAGCGCTTTTTTGAGATCATCAGCATTGCGAAAATCGGGATTGAAGCGATACGTACCGTTGGGATCTGTGAGCACAATCGCTTTGCTGCCAGATGCAAGCTGCTGTTTCAGCCACGTGCAGGTGTCGATGAGATCGGCCGGGATCCGGTTCTTTTCCAGAAAAGAGGCAAGCTGACGATCAGGGTAGAGCATATAGCTGTGTTGATCTTTGCGGTAGAGCGGGCTGCGTTCCATAGCTTTGAGCATTTCAACTACCTCCCGGGCAGACAGCGCACCGGATGTCAGCACGCCGACCTGTCCTTCGAGCATGAGGTAGAGATGCTCGACTTCGGCGGTCCCGTCTCCCAGATGCAGCAAATTGTAGGCGTGGTAGAGTCCGTCGTCCCGTTTGTTGCGCCTGATACTGTGGTCGATGCAGGTCAGGGCGCCGTCCAGCAGGGTAATGACATCGTTTTTGCTGAAAGGCGTTTTGCCGGAGAAGCCATATTCGTAGACATGGAAGCGATACTGTTCAAATGCCGTGCCGCAGGAGTCGAGGTGTGCGCGGCGCAATTGCGGGCTCACGCTGTCGTCCCCGATTTGTGATGCCGTTTCCTGATAGGTTGCACTCACTTCATTGAGCCAGTTGCCGACCTCGCTGGTGAGATTGAAGTGGTCGATTGCTGCGTTGGCGAGCAGGTCTTTAAGAAAGGCTATATAGCGCCTCAGGCTGTAGAGCGTGACCATGGAAATGCCGTTGCCGACCAGGGCATTGTTGGCGTCATTCCATTCGGGACGCAATGTATTCATCCAGACGCCGCCTTCCAGTACCAGGTTGGAAAGCTTGGAGAGCGTTGAAACGAGCATCTTCTCAAGCAGCGAGGCATGATACACAGAGCCGTCTTTGTCAAGCACCATTTTACCGTCGGCGCCCAGCTCTTCAACCTGCCGGGCGATTTTCTCCGCACGTGCATCGTTGTAGGCGATAGTGTCCTGGCTGTTGGCGAGAATGTCGGCGTAACGCTTGACGTCATAAGGTACATTTGCGTAAGAGAATTGCTCTTTGGTCAGCATGGTGTTGAGCAGTTCCGGATAGAAACGCTGCGCCCACTCCAGAAACTTGAGAAGGTAGATGATTTGATGATCGCCCCAGTAGCCGATAGAACTCCACGGATCGTCGGGGTTGAGAATCTCCCAGTCGATCCCCCGGCGCGTAATGCGATACGGATTGTAACCGTCAATGGTCGATGCGTCGGCAAATGTTGCGATGAAGCCGGGGATAAATGAGGGAAAACTCAAGCTCAGTGCTTCCCAGTTCTGGAAGATGTCGCGCCAGTTGCCTTCAAAGTTGAGACATTTTGAACCGTCGGCATTTTTAAGATGGATGGAAAATTTGTTCCACGGACGCGAGGGGTCACCGTGACGGCGGGAGAAGCTGATCGGCAGGTATTCGTTGACCAGGCGGATCAGGGAAGGGTCTTTTGCAGATTCCACTTTCGCAAGCAGGTCGGGCTGCTGGATATTGTCCGCAAGTTCGTCGAAAAATAGCTGGTGTAGAGTCAACAGCTTCTTATTGCGCACCGAAACGAAGTCGATCAGGTCGGCTTTCTTCAGTTCGTAGCGATCCGCGAAAATACCGCCACGCGCAATGTTGAAGAGCACATTGGCAAAATGATGGCTGGTCGCCATTTTCTCACTGCTGCATTGCAGCCCGTCGGCAGTCCCGACCAGTTTGATAAGCTCTTCCGTTCCGGTATCGATTGACGCGCCTATTTCTTGAGCCAGAGGGACGCTTGAAGTGATTTGCTTTTGTCGCGCAACTACCTCAGCCTGTCCAACCGCCACATCGGCAACCAGATTGAAACAAAGCGTGTCGTGTGCGCGGAGGCTGCCGCTGCTTGACACCAGGTATGCACCTTTGCGTCCCTTCAACTCGGTTTCGGTGGTGACGTTGCGGCCGCGTTTGAATGCGTCAATCTGATCCGGACTGAGCAACGTTGCCTGCACTTCGAGTCCTTGATGCCAGACAATCGAAGCGCGCATGGCCTCGGAAGGTTCGGCGCGATCGACGATGTTGGAGCTGAGGTAGAAAATACCTATGCCGGTTTGCGCATCAAGCTCCGTTTTTTTGTATGCATCCGACAAGCTGCTTTTGCCCTCGGAAACGATCAACGGAATTCCATACGGCATCACGTTGAGCAGGCCGGCGAGGATACGGTAGTTGATTGCTGCGCCGTCGTTGTTTAAAAGCTCTGGGGTAAGTACGAAGCCATACTCATCGCTCATCGACCAGTTGGAGCGATACGTGCACTGCAGCGTTGCATTTACTTCCTCATACATCAACCGGTTGCCGATTGCGCTTTTGTAAATGTTGCGCTCGACCTGATAGCATAGCTTTGCCTCGTCGGTAAACGGTTCCCAGAGGTAGCATTTATCGTTCTTTTCGATGTGCAATACAGTGCGTGGGCCGGTTTTGCCGGCAGCGAGATGAATCTTGTCCACCGTTTCGTAGGGGAACAGTGAAAAGTCGGGGCTGACCCTGCCGCAGGTCAGGCTGCCGGTGCTTGATGCGTACATCCACAGATTCGTGTGGCTGACGACGGTGATGAAAAACGGTGACAGTTCGTCGTAGTTTGCAATCTTATAAAAAGGCCGACCGTCGATTTCAAGAACCTGTCCGGTAATCGCGGTGTCGGGAAAAGCTAATTTCGTGTTGCCAAGCTGGACTGGTTGTGTTGACCGGGTCATGTTGAGATCTCCTTCATTTAGGTGGTTGCCTGATGGGGGTGTCTTCGGGCGCAAAAGATAGAAAAAATACCATTTTGGTCAGTCGTTATAAAACCGGCTTCGCTGCAGCTTTGATTTTGAATACCCGTTTTTCTTATATTTGAAAGGCCGCAGTCACAGCTAATACCACTCAAGTTAAGGGGAACTGATGAGCGAAAAAACCGAAATGCAGAAACTCAAATCCGGCGAATGGTTCTGCGCCAACGATGCAGAGCTTGACGCCGCACGCATTCGGGCGTACGATTTGACAACCGAATACAATCAAACCAGCCGCAGCGAGGATACGAAGCGACGGGCGATTCTCAAGGAGTTGCTTGGTTCCACCGCGGATGATCCTGTAGTCGTGCCCCCCTTTCGTTGCGATTTCGGGTTCAATATCAGCATCGATGAAAATTTTTATTGTAATATGGGATTGACCATACTCGATGTCGGTCCGGTGAATATCGGCAAAAGTGTGGCGATAGGCCCCAATTGTCACATCTACACAGCTTCTCATCCGCTCTGCAATCCCTGGGAGCGCGCCAAAGGCATGAGCATCGGCAAGCCGGTTGTTTTGCAGGATTTCGTCTGGATGGGCGGAGGGATTATCATCAATCCGGGAGTGACCATCGGTGAATTTGCTATTATCGGCTCGGGCAGCGTTGTCACAAAAGATATTCCACCCCGTTGCGTTGCGGTGGGCAATCCCTGCAAACCTATTCGTCAATTAACTATCGAAGAAGCAGGATCGAGGAAAATGATATGAACGAAATCCAGAAAAAAATCAGACAAAAACTTGATGAATTGCCGATCGTTGATGTGCATACGCATCTGGGCGGCGAAGGTCTGCGTCAGGCCCGCAATCTGGCGGATATTGTCTCTTATCACTGGCTGCATCTCGAACTGCAACGCGCCGGCTCTCCCGCCGAAGTCGGGGAAGGGCGATACCCTTCCGATCCGGACCGATACATGGAGCAGGCAGCCCCGTATTTTGAGAAGATTCGTAATACCTCAAACCATTATGTTTTCAGCGGATTGATCAGGGATCTTTACGGATTCAAAGATTCCTACGTCACGCCCGATAATTGGCGGGAGCTTGACATAAAAGTGAGGGAACACGCCGGCGATGCAAACAGAATTTCCGCCGTACTTGACAAAGCCAACATTAGAAAGATGACTGTCCCCTTTAAAGACGGCATGCCGGATAATTCGGATCGCTACATACCCTACGAATACGGCGAGTACCTGTTCGCTGCCGTAACCCACCGCCAGATGTCAAAATTGACCGGCAGCACTGACGAGAATGATTTCCCGCGCTCGGCGGCGGCCCTTCGCAAATCTGTTGACCAGCGTATGGCCTGGCTGCACAGCGAAAAGCAGGTGAAGGTTTTGCATATCTGGATCCGCGACTCCTGGTCGTATCGGCGATGCCATGAGCGCGATGCCGACTATTTGCTCGACCGTGTCCTGCGCAACCGTAATCTGACCACAGAGCAGGAGGATCTGGCAATCAGCTTCTGTGCCGACGCGCTCGCGCAGGCTGCGGCACACTACGGCATGACGCTGCAGCTTTTTCATGGAATGGAAATTTATCGGGAGGATGCACCTGTGAGCGTTGCCGGCTTCTGGAACGAGCGGTTCATGCGCAGCATGTCGGTTTTTGCCGCTGAGCATCCCGAGGTTACCATGGATATCTTCCTGGCGACGCGTATTCCCAGCCATGAAGCGGCATCGATTGCCCGTTCGGCAGCCAATATTTCGCTGAGTGGCGGGTGGTGGCATGCGTTTACACCTTCAACTTTGGTCACGTTCTTCAAGGACCGCCTGGAGCTTCTGCCTCATACGGGCTGGAATGCATTCTTCTCCGACGGCTATATTGTCGAATGGGTCTATGGCAAATTGTTGATGACGAAGCACTGTCTGTCCAGAGCCCTTGCCGATTACGTCGATGATCAGTTCATCAGCTTTGATGATGCGGTCGACATAGCCCGGCGGCTTCTGCACGATAATGCATATTCCTTGTATAAGCTCTCCTGATTTGACAAAAGCGCGGTGCGACATGACTGAAATCTGCAAATAATTGCAAATTCGCAAGAAAGCACTTGACATACATTGGTGCGCAACATCATTTTTATAGGTTCCCTGGGTGTGAAACGAGATTCGTCCCTGCTACCCTCACAATTGTGTCATCTATATGATATAATCCCACTGCCAAAGCGTGCTTGCACTATCATAGCTTACTGCGGGAAAAAGGGATACGGATCAGTCCGGGAAAGCATACTCGCAGCAAGTATTTCCTGATTGCCTTGAAATTTTGAAGTTGACACAGTTTGTGAAACCATGATATCCTTTGATACTGTACACTACCAACCGCGAGAGCATATTCATTCATTCTGACAATCAGCAATAAACAGACAATGCGCAGGGCGTTGTCGCTGCAACGTGCACATAACTTAATTCCGCAATCAACTTCAGGATCACATGTAGAACAAAGGTGAATACATGAATGTCGTAGAACTCAAGAAGAAACCGGTGGTCGATCTGAATGAACTGGCCGTATCGATGAAAATCGACGACCATCGTATGATGGATAAGCAGGAGCTCATTTTTAAAATCGCTCAGGCTCAAGCAGCCCAAAACGGACAGATGTATGCCGAAGGGGTACTCGAGATCATGCCCGACGGGTTCGGTTTTTTGCGATCACCGTCCAACAGCTATCTCAGCGGCCCGGACGACATATACGTGTCGCCTTCGCAAATCAAGCGCTTTCATCTGCGTACCGGCGATACGGTTTCCGGTCAAGTGCGTCCGCCCAAGGAATCGGAACGATACTTTGCTTTGTTGCGGGTCGAAATGGTTAACTACGAAGATCCGGAGGAGTGCAAGAAAAAAATTAATTTTGACAGTCTTACGCCTCAGTTTCCGGATGAAAGGTTTGACCTCGAGCACGATATTAAAGAGAATGCAACCCGCATCATGAATTTGATGACGCCGATCGGCAAGGGCCAGCGCGGACTGATTGTTGCGCCGCCACGCGCCGGAAAAACGATTCTGCTCAAAAACATCGCCAACGGCATCATTAAGAATCACCCCGAAGTGTTTGTTATCGTACTGTTGATCGACGAACGCCCCGAAGAGGTTACCGATATGGCCAGATCGGTTGATAAGGCAGAAATCATCAGTTCTACCTTCGATGAGCCGGCTGAACGGCATGTGGTCGTTGCCGAAATGGTGATCGAGCGCGCCCGGCGCCTGGTGGAGCATCAGCGTGATGTGGTAATTCTGCTTGACAGTATTACCAGGCTTGCGCGTGCGCATAATACGGTTGCTCCTCATTCGGGCAGAATATTGTCCGGTGGTGTAGACTCGCAGGCACTTTACAAACCGAAACGTTTCTTCGGCGCGGCGCGCAATATCGACCGGGGCGGCAGTCTGACGATTATTGCTACAGCTTTGATTGATACCGGAAGCCGTATGGATGAGGTGATATTTGAAGAGTTCAAAGGAACCGGCAATATGGAGCTGGTGCTGGATCGCAAGATTGCAGAACGCAGAATTTTTCCGGCCATCGATTTGATGAAATCCGGTACACGCAAAGAAGAGCTGCTCCTGAGCGCTGATGAACTCAACCGTATGTGGGTCCTGCGCAAGTTCCTGGCAACCATGACGCCAATTGAGATGATGGAGTTTGTGAACGATAAGGTTTCCAGCACTCGCACCAATCGTGAATTCCTGGAATCAATGAGAAGTTGAGCTGCATTGCTGATTGAGGTTCGCACATGAATATTGCAATCCTGGGCGCCGGCAACATTGGGAAGGCGATTATCACCGGTTTAGTAACCCGCAGTACCGCACGTCATTCGGTGCACGCATGGGATAAGCTCGAATCCGCACGTGCCGGATTGCCCGATTCGGTGGTGAAATCACCGCCGGAAACGTGGCATGATGTAGAGGTCATACTAATTGCGGTCAAGCCCCAGGATATGAACACAGCCCTGCAGGTATTTGCCCAGAAAAAATGGTCGGCATTATGGGTCTCGGTAGCGGCCGGTGTCTGTCTTGCGTCGATGGAGCGGCTTCTTCCCGCCGGATCGAAAATATGCCGGGTTATGCCCAATACGCCGGCGCTTATTGGTCAGGGCGCGTCTGCATTTGCTCTCAATGATGCCTGCGATTCCAATGACGCAGAACGCATTTCAACAATTCTCCAAACCTGCGGCATGGCCGTTGAGGTACCCGAGCATCTTATAGATGCCGTAACCGGGCTTTCCGGAAGTGGGCCAGCGTATGTCTATCTGTTTATCGAGGCCCTCATCGAAGCCGGAATCGCCGTTGGTTTGCCTGCTGCAACGGCTAAGCAGTTGGCGGTGCAAACCGTACAAGGTGCGGCAGGAATGGTTTCCCGGTCATCCCAAAGCGCGGCTGATCTCAAGGCGAGTGTTATGTCGCCGGGTGGAACCACCGTTGCCGGACTAAAAGAGCTGGAAGCACACAAATTCAAGTTTGCCGTGATAGAAGCGGTAGCCGCGGCCGCCGGACGCTCCAAAGAGCTGGGCGTCAATTAAGCAGTGTTGGCGGCAGCATTAAGATATTTGATTATACCCGGTGCCTTTCACAGGTAGCCCTCAGACAAGGAGATTTCATGCTTATTCGTTTGCTGGCCGGTGCAATGCTGTTTTGCGTAGTTGCGTGGGTCAATGGCGCCGACACTTCATCAATTCTCAAGGCGGGAACCAGGGCGCCGACCTTTTCGCTTCCCGGCTTAGACGGCAAACGCATCGCATTGAGCGTCTATTGCGGAGACAAATTATCCAAACCGCATATCAATGATGTCAAGCATATCGTCGTTCTCAGCTTCTGGGCCACCTATTGCAAACCCTGCCGGAAAGAAATTCCCGAACTGATGAAGCTGGCCGGCAAATTAAGCGGTAAGCCGGTAAAAATTTTCTGCATATCGATTGATAAGGAAGGGGGCAGCAAGGTCGGTCCTTTTGTTGCCGAAAAAAAATACAGCCTGCCAATTCTGCTCGATCCATACAGCAAAACAGCCGAGAGGTATGGGGTCACTTCTCTTCCCTCGCTTTTTGTCATCGACAAGCAAGGCGTAGTTAAATATTCCTCAGTTGGCTATGACGGGAAGCAACCTCTGGATACAAAGCTCGAAGCCATTATTCGGGATGTGGAAGCAGGCAAAGCCCTCAGCACGGCCTCCTCGGAAGAAGGTGAAAGGGAAGCGGTGGAAGCTCCCGGTGTTGATGAGTCGGCGCCTTCCAGGATTACTCCGCGTCAAAGGTGGAAAGCCGTTGCACGGGTTGAGTATGGCGATGATCCGCAGGAAGTGGCGGATGAGCTTGATGTTCCTGTTGAAGCACTGAAAACATGGTATTCGCAACTCAAAGATGCAGCTTTGAACCTATGGCAAGAGGTGGTGCCGGTTCCTGGCGAATTGGAAGAATAGTTATCGTTACGGCTGCAGGGGCATGGCCGTCGGAGCAGGCTGCTGATTGTTCTCTTCTTTTTGTTTCAGATAAGCAATATTAACCCGATCGCGCAAATCATTTGATGCTTCAAAGATCGGTTTGAAACCCGCACCAACCTGGATTTGTTCTCCAGTTCGGGGGTTGCGTGCCTGTCGCGCGTTTTTTCGCTTTATTTTGAATCTACCAAAACCCCTGATTTCTATATTTTTGCCGGTTTGCAAGGCACTCGAGACGGCCTCCAAAAAGCTTTCGACGACGATCTTGGTATCCACCTGCGTCAAGCCGGTTTTCTCCGAAATTTTCTCGACAAGATCCCGCTTGGTTACATTTCGCATAGCTCACTACTCCGCTTCGTTAAACGCTGCGTACCTGCGTTGTAAATGATTGATTTTATAACTGAATATCTCCATGAACGTAGTAGCCTGTTACTTTGTTTTAGAATACATTCATTTTTTCAGGAAATCAAGACTTTTCTTAACGGGAGCAAAAAAAAGCACGCTATTCATAACTCCTGCAAGTTGCTGAGGCACATATCGTTAGGAAGCGTCTAACTCCTATTTGACAAGAGCTTGATCTTCTGGCGCGCAATTGGATTGAGGTTATCTATCTCCATAATGTCGTGATAGAGGGCAAGGGCGCGATCGGGCTGCGATGTCTTTTCGTATGCGACAGCAAGCAGCAGAAGGATGCGTGTATTTTGTAGTGAGTTCCGGCGGGCGCGTTCGAGAAATTTAATCGCCTCCTTTGCCTGATTATTGCCCAGACAGATCAGGCCTATTTTAAAGTTTGCCTGAGGATGTTGCGGCTGCAAGGCTATGACCTGACGAAAGTTATGCAAAGCCCCGGCCGAATCATGATAGAAGGTGAATTCCAGTTCTCCCAGATTAAACCTTGCATTGAAATCATCAGGATTGAGGGTCAACGCTGTCTGAAGAGATTTCTTTGCCAGTTCGGGTTGGAGCAGATAGTAATATGTCATGCCGAGGCGGGAATGAGCTTTAGCATGGAGCGGATTCGATTCGAGCAGTTTGAACAATGAATCGCGGGCTGCCTTATAATTCTCGATGTTCATTAGATAGCGCGCCTGCTGATAGCGCGCTTCGGAGAAATACGGGTCGGCTTGAATCGCTTTTTCGAAATAGGTTTCAGCCTCGGGGGAGGGCAGATGGCGGGTGGCCTCGATTTGAGCCAGATAGGTGTATGCTTCGGGGGCATCGGGTGCTTGCGCAATGCACTTTTTCAGCTCGCTGGTGCTTCCTGCTTCATCGCCTAAATAATATTTCGTCAGGGCATAGCGGGCATGAATCGCCGGATCGTATGAATCTTTTCGCTGCAACTCCATCAATTCAGAAAAGAGGCTATATGCTTTTCGATACTTCCCGGCGCGCAAATATGCCGATGCCAGGTCGATCGCAACCTGATCGTCGGAAGCCTTGGAGAAATATATGCGCAATAGATGCTCGATTGCCTTGCGATAATTGCCCGTGTTGTAATAATGACGCGCTTGAAATTGGTGGGCCTGAACATCGATGGGCAGAATGTCGCCTCTTCGTTGTTCATAATGTGCGGCCAGATCATCTGGCGCCAGAGTCAATGCGTACGCTTGCTGTTCCCCGGTGCTCACGAATATGCGTATGCCGATAACGCTCATTATCAGCAAGCCGCTTACTGAGCAGCATCCGATCAGCACCAAGCGTATTATGTGCTTTTCGGTGTCACTGAAAGGTAATTTATCCAGGAGCTTTTTCAACATAGGCATACCTATCTTATTATTGTATGTCGGCATCTGCCAGAAAAATCTTGATTCGTGCCGTCTTTTTTGGCATTTTACCCTTGACCAAATTTTTTAGTTAACGTATATTACTGGCACTCATTTAAGATGAGTGCTAATAACAACAAAACACCTTAACCCAATTCCATTACGAATGGAGGAGTTATATGAACGTTAAGCCTTTGGCAGACCGGGTGATTGTACGGCCTCTGGAAGCGGAAGAAAAAACCGCCGGTGGCATTATCATTCCCGACAATGCAAAAGAGAAACCTCAAAAGGGCGAAGTCGTTGCTGCAGGACCGGGTAAAATTTCAGATTCGGGATCAAAAATTGAAATGAGCCTGAAAAAAGGCGACAAGGTTTTGTACGGGAAATATTCCGGCACCGATGTCGGCATTGACGGTACAGATTATTTGATCATGCGCGAAAGCGATGTTCTTGCTGTTATTTAATACGGTGAGAAGAGTACTACTACCAGAAAATTAACCAACTTAAATAGAGGAGTCAATAATCATGGCTGGAAAACAACTTGCTTTTGATATCAAGGCCAGGGATAAACTGCTCAAAGGCGTTGATACTTTGGCGAATGCGGTGAAAGTTACACTTGGCCCCCGGGGTCGCAATGTTATTCTTGACAAAAGCTTCGGTTCCCCGACCGTTACCAAAGACGGTGTTTCTGTGGCCAAAGAAATCGAGCTTGAAGACAAGTTCGAAAACATGGGCGCTCAGATGGTCAAAGAAGTTGCGTCAAAAACATCGGATGTTGTTGGCGACGGAACCACAACGGCAACCTTGCTTGCCCAGACTATCGCCCATCTTGGATTGAAAAATGTAACTTCCGGCTCGAATCCGATGTCGATCAAACGCGGCGTCGATAAAGCGGTCAAGGCCGTTGTCGAGCAGTTGGAAAAAGACGCCAAATCAATTTCGGGTAAGGATGAAATTGCCCGGGTCGGTGCTATCTCTGCAAATAACGATGACGAGATCGGTGATCTGATCGCCAATGCAATGGAAAAAGTCGGCAAAGACGGTGTTATCACGGTCGAAGAGGCTAAAGGAATCGAAACTGCACTCGAGGTTGTCGAAGGTATGCAGTTTGATCGCGGCTATCTTTCACCGTACTTTGTAACCAATTCCGAAACCATGGAATGCGTTATGGATGACCCGATGATCCTCATCCACGACAAAAAGATCAGCGCCATGAAGGATCTGCTACCGTTGCTTGAAAAAGTTGCCCAGATGGGTAAGGCATTTGTTATCATCGCCGAGGATATTGAAGGCGAAGCTCTGGCAACCCTGGTTGTTAACAAGCTGCGCGGCACGCTCAAGGTTGCAGCAGTCAAGGCCCCCGGCTTCGGTGATCGCCGTAAGGCCATGCTGGAAGACATTGCCGTACTTACCGGCGGCATTGTTATCTCAGAAGATGCGGGCTTTAAGCTGGAAAACACTACCGTTGACTCTCTGGGTACCTGCAAGCGCATCACCATCGACAAAGAAAACACGACCATTATCGAAGGCGCGGGTAAAGCCGACGATATCAAGGGTCGTGTTAATCAGATCAGAAAGCAGATCGAAGAGACCACTTCCGATTACGATCGTGAAAAACTCCAGGAACGTTTGGCCAAGCTGGCCGGCGGTGTTGCAGTCATCAATATCGGTGCGGCAACCGAAACCGAAATGAAAGAAAAGAAAGCACGGGTCGAAGATGCCCTGCATGCAACCCGTGCCGCCGTAGAAGAAGGTATCGTAGCCGGCGGCGGTGTTGAGTTGATTCGCGCAGGTGCGGTTCTGGATAAGCTCAAATTGGAAGGCGATGAACAAATCGGTATTGCCATTCTCAAGAGAGCTGTTGAAGAGCCGTTGCGTACGATCGTGGCGAATGCCGGCCTCGAGGCTTCCGTTGTCTGCAACGAAGTTAAGAACGGTAAAGGCGGCTATGGTTTCAATGCGCAGACGCTTGTATATGAGGATCTTCTGGAAAAAGTTCCGGATCCCAAAAAAGTCACTCGTTCTGCTCTGGAAAACGCCGCAAGTATAGCCGGTCTGATTTTAACGACCGAATGTATTGTGGCTGAACTGCCAAAAGAAGAAAAAGGCGGCGGTGACATGCCTCCTGGCGGCGGTATGGGCGGCATGGGTGGTATGGGCGGCATGGGTGGTATGATGTAGCATTTCGCCCGTAATTGTGTGATTATATGCGCAAGGGGCTGGAGGAAATTTCAGCCCCTTGCTTTTGTCAAGCCATGGAGAAAACACCTCAACTCACTAAGCGTGAAACAACTATCCTGGAAGCGATAGTTCGCAACTATATTGTTCATGGCACACCGGCAGGGTCGCGTTTTCTGTCAAAGAACACCGATCTCGGCCTTTCGTCGGCTTCGATTCGCAATGTGATGGGAGACCTTGAGGAACAGGGATTCCTCACCCACCCGCACACATCGGCCGGGCGGCTCCCCACCGATAAGGGATACCGCTATTATGTTGACCAGATAATGCAGCTTATAAATTTGCCGGCCAACGTCCGAACGCAAATCAAAAGAAGCCTGAAACAATGTGATCCGACCGATATGCATTTGCTGTTGGAGGCGGCTTCGCATGCGCTCAGCAAAGCATCGCGCCAGCTTGGAGTCGTTCTGGCGCCCAGGCTCGAGCAAGGTCTTTTCCGACATGTACACATTTTTCAAATGGCAAGTAATCGCTATTTGTTTAATCTCACGATCGATTCGGGTTTTGTTAAAACGATGGTAGCTGAAATTCAGACGGAGATTAGCGCCGAACGGCTGGAGCGTGCCTGCAACGTTATGAACAAACTCTTTGATGGAAAAGCACTCAACGAATTGAACCGCGACAGTTGCCAACTTTATACGGGGGTTGAAAAATATGATATGGGCGTGATACGTCTGTTCATACCCTCACTTAAAAAAATGGCTGCGTCACCCAGAAAGGAAGAAGTATACGCCGATGGCGAAACCAATATCATGCTCAAGCCTGAGTTTGCAGATCCCGCACAAATGAGTTCGATCGTAGAGATCCTTGAGGAAAAAAAACTGCTGGTACATATGCTCGAAGTAAATGACGTAAGTGAAAATAAAGTGATCATTTCCATTGGTGGGGAAAACAGCGACGGACAATTACAGTCATTCAGTATCGTAAAAACAAAGTACCGTATCGGCAATCTCAACGGTGCCCTGGGAATTCTTGGCCCCAAGCGAATGCCGTACGGATACCTCGTGTCCGCGGTCGATTACACCGCCCGGGTTCTCGATGAAATGTATCGTATGTAAAGGTATGCCATGTGTTTCCACAATAAGCAGCCTCTGGAATTGTGATATATTGTATTTTGCCTATTCATCTTCAGGAATGAACCTATGAGTAAGAAACACAAACATCAAGCAGAAAACTCAGTTGACGAGACGCAGGAGCAGGCCGTTGACGAAATTCAGAACGAAGAGCGACCTTTGCAGCCTGACAACCAGTCTATACCCCCGGAACCGGCAGAATCTGTTGAAGATGGGCTGGAAGAGCTCAACGCAAAGATAGCAGCCGCCAATGACAAATATCTCAGGCTAATGGCTGAGTTTGACAACTATAAGCGCCGTACAGCCCAGCAGTACGAACGCATGGTTGCTTCTGCAAACGAGAAGCTGATGATCGACATTATCTCTGTGCGGGAAAATTTCGAACGTGCGCTCAAATCAAAGGATAAAGCGGCCGGCATAGAATCGGTATACGAAGGTATGCAGCTCATTTTTAGCAGTCTCAATGATGTCCTCGCCAAAAACGGCCTCGAATCTTTTGCCGAAGTTGGGGACGAATTCGATCCCATGATCCATGATGCAATGCTGAAGTCGCCCAGC
Organism: Chitinivibrionales bacterium; assembly: GCA_014728295.1. Taxonomy (GTDB): domain Bacteria; phylum Fibrobacterota; class Chitinivibrionia; order Chitinivibrionales; family WJKA01; genus WJLW01. The sequence goes on from WJLW01000024.1 coordinate 19,542, forward strand.
GAGGGCATTGAAGAAGATCACATTTGTGAAATTTACGAGCGCGGCTATAAGCTGCATGGCAATGTTATCAAGCACGCCAAGGTGATCGTCTCCGCCGGCGATTCGAAACGGCAGGATGGCGATGAAGGCGGTCAAAATGCAGGCGATAGCGAACAAGAAGAAATTTCAACAGAAAAATAACAGTTTAGTCAGAAGGAGCCATATATGAGCAAGATTATCGGTATTGACCTGGGAACAACTAATTCTTGCGTCGCGGTAATGGAAGGCGGCAAGCCCGTTGTTATTCCCAATTCCGAAGGCGGAAGAACAACGCCTTCTATGGTAGGATTTTCGAAGAACAATGAGCGTCTGGTCGGTGCAATTGCCAAACGGCAGGCGGTAACCAATCCCGACAATACGGTGTTTTCGATAAAAAGATTCATGGGACGCCGCCACAATGAAGTGGAGTCCGAGGAAAAAATCGTATCCTACAATGTAACCGGCAATCCGACCGACCTGGTCAAAGTTGAGGCCGGTGGAAAAGAGTTTACTCCACCTGAGATTTCTGCAATGGTACTCCAGTACCTCAAGAAAGCTGCAGAAGACTATCTTGGCGGTGAAGTCAAAGAGGCGGTCATTACTGTTCCCGCATATTTTAACGATTCTCAGCGTCAGGCTACAAAAGACGCCGGACGAATTGCCGGACTGGATGTCAAGCGAATTGTCAACGAACCGACCGCAGCCGCACTGGCGTATGGACTTGACAAAAAGGGCAACGAGACCATTGCCGTTTTTGACCTTGGCGGCGGGACCTTCGACATTTCGATTCTGGAGATCGGAGACGGCGTATTCGAAGTCAAGTCGACCAACGGCGATACTCATCTTGGTGGCGATGATTTCGATCAGGTGGTCATCGATCATATTGCCGATGAGTTCAAGAAAGAAAACGGTGTAGACTTGCGCAACGACCGCATGGCTTTGCAACGACTGAAAGAGGCAGCCGAAAAAGCCAAGTGCGAATTATCATCGGCCATGCAGGCCAATATCAATTTGCCCTTTATCACGGCCGATGCGTCGGGTCCCAAGCATCTTGACTTGACCTTGACGCGGGCAAAGTTCGAGTCACTGGTCGACCACCTGGTGGAACGCACGGTTGAACCCTGTCGCAAAGCCATCATTGATGCAAAACTATCCGTTGGAGATATCAGGGAGGTTATCCTCGTCGGTGGTTCGACGCGTATCCCGGCGGTACAAAAACGCGTGGAGGATTTTTTTGCCAAGGCACCGAATAAGGGAGTGAATCCCGACGAGGTTGTTGCCGTTGGGGCGGCAATTCAGGGGGCTATTCTCGGCGGAGATGAATCCGTCAAAGATGTTCTGCTGCTCGATGTGACACCGCTTTCGCTTGGTATCGAAACGCTGGGTGGTGTCATGACCAAGCTCATCGAGCGTAATACCACGATTCCTACCAAAAAGAGCCAGGTGTTTTCAACCGCGGCCGATAGCCAAACCGCCGTATCAATTATGGTTTACCAGGGCGAACGCGAAATGGCAGCCCATAACCGGCTGCTGGGGAAATTCGATCTGGTGGGCATTCCGCCGGCGCCGCGTGGCGTTCCGCAGGTCGAAGTGTCGTTCAATCTTGACAACAACGGCATCCTGCAGGTCAGCGCAAAGGATCTGGGCACCGGTAAGGAACAACAGATACGGATCGAATCGTCCAGCGGGCTTTCCGAGGAAGAAATTCAAAATATGGTAAAGGACGCTGAAGCGAATGCAGAAGCCGACAAAAATGAGCGGGAAAAAGTCGATACGAAAAATCAGGCCGATCAGCTTATCTTCCAGACCGAAAAAACGCTTGGTGAAATCGGCGACAAAATATCCGATGAAGATAAAGGCAAGATAAAATCTGCTCTTGAAGACCTCAAAGAGAAGAATAAAGGCGATGATATCGAAGCGATAAAATCGTGCATCGATGCGCTGACGAAGGCATCCCATTCCATGGCCGAAGAGATGTACAAAAATGCTCAGGCCGCCGGTGGGGCACAGGGGGCGCCAGGCCCGGAAGCTTCAGGCGCCGACCAGCAGTCACAGGCGCACAATCAGGATGCCTCAAGCGATAAGCCCGGCGGCGGCAAAAAGGACGACGGAGCTGTTGACGCCGACTTTGAAGTTGTCGATGATGACAAGTAAGAGCCGGGCAGTTCAGATGCAGCTTGACAATTGCAGTACGCCGCAGGTGAACCAGAGTTAGAAAAGAAAGCATCATGTCAAAGCGTGACTATTACGAGATACTGGGATTGCAGAAAAACGCCGGCGATGACGAGATCAAAAAGGCGTATCGCAAGCAGGCGATAAAATTTCATCCCGATAAAAATCCCGGCGATAAAGAAGCAGAAGAGAAGTTCAGGGAAGCGACCGAGGCCTACGAAATCCTCAAGGACTCCAAGAAGCGTGCGCAGTACGATCAGTTTGGCCACGCCGCATTTGAGAGCGGTGGTGCAGGCGGCTTTGGTGGTTTCGGCGGATTCAGCGGCGGTGCCGGATTTGACATTTCGGATGCCTTGCGAGCCTTTATGAGCGATTTTGGCGGCGACTCTTTTTTCGGGGACCTTTTTGGTTCCGGCGGACGCAGAACGCGGCGGCGAGCGGGTGGTCGCCCCGGCAACGACCTGCAGGTTCGGTTGACGCTCAAACTTGAGGAAATACTCTCCGGCGTTTCCAAAACTATGAAAATCAAGCGCAAGGAAAAATGCGAAACATGTGGAGGCACCGGCTCCAGAAGCGGGAAGAAAAGCACCTGCCAACAATGCAACGGTGCCGGTCGGGTGCAGCGCGTCTCAAATTCATTCCTTGGTCAGGTTATTCAGGAGAGTGTGTGCCCGATTTGCCATGGGGAAGGCGCTATCGTTTCCGATCCGTGCTCTACTTGCGGCGGAGATGGTCTTAATTCAACGCAGACCAAGGTTTCGGTTGACATACCGGTTGGAGTTGCCGAAGGAAACTATATCTCGATCCCCGGCAAGGGCGATGGCGGTCCACATGGAGGGCCGAATGGCGATCTCATCGTGTTAATTCATGAAGAGAAGCATCCAATCTTTGAGCGCCATGGAATCGATATTTATTGTGAAATCGAAATTACGTTCTCCGAAGCGGCGTTGGGCAAGACGGAAACTATACCGACACTGGACGGTAAAGTCAATCTCAAAATTCCACCGGGAACGCAATCCGAAAAAATATTTCGACTGCGGGGTAAAGGCCTGCCGGTTCTGCGGGGCGGACAATTCGGGGATCTGCTTGTCAAAGTGCATGTCAAAACGCCCGAAAAACTCAGTCGTGAACAGCGGGAACTCTTTGAAAAACTCGCCGAGACGGAAGGAAGCTCAACCAGCTTTTTCGAAAAGGCAAAGGGTTTTTTCAGCTAAAAGTCAAGTGAGCTGATAACGCTTTTTGCCTGATGCAGGTGCTGGCGGGCGGTTTCCACAGATTCAAGGTTCTGGTCCGCCTGCTCCAGATGATGGTGCAACGTTTTAAATGTTTCCCGGTAAAAATCGGCCATTGCGTTGCATTGCACCGTAAGGTCACGCAGATGTCCCTTTTCCCGGAATGCTATTTCCGTGCTTAGCTTGCCGTTTTTTAACTGCTGAACCCACTTTTCGAATTTGTACAGCGGCACCGCCATTTTGCGCGATGAAAACATACCAATACCCAAACCGATGACAATGCTGATTGCCTGGGTAGCAATAACACTTGGAAGTATGGTCTCGAGCAGATTTCTCAGCTCAATATCTTGTCGAATATCATTGCTCATGTAAAAAAAACTGCCTTCATTGGATTTGTTGTTATAAATGAATGCAAGCAAAGCCGTCGTTACCAGCGACGAACCAATGACAATTAAAAGCACCGTAGTGATAAGCCGGATTTGAATTGACTTTTTAATAAAGAAATTACTGATGGGACGACGTTCATTTTTTTCGATCATGGAAATTCCTTGGTGAACAGAAACAAGAGCCACGTTGATATAAAATAAATATTACGGTTGTGCCAAAGAAAAAGACCAGGGGATGAGCTGTGCAAAATCCTGCTTTGCCGTCGAGTATTTTTTTCTTATGAAAACCAGGGATGCTATTGCAATTGTAGATTTCGGCGGTCAGTATACGCATCTTATCGCCAACCGGATTCGTCGGCTGGGTGTGTATTCCGAAATAGTTCCCAGCACTGTCTCACCACAGCAAGCCGCGCGTTTCAAGGGTATTATTCTTTCCGGCGGACCATTCAGTGTCCTCGATACCGGCAAGCCCGAATTTGATCCGCACCTGCTCGATCTGAAGGTGCCGTTTCTGGGTTTGTGTTATGGACATCAGCTTATGGCGCAGGCACTGGGCGGCAGGGTCATGCCTAAAGAAAGCCGCGAATACGGCCGTGCTCAAATGACTATTGTTGGCAAATGCGATCTCTTTAATGAGCTGCAAGCGAGCCAGCAGATTTGGATGAGTCATGGCGATACGGTTGTTGAAGTACCCGACGGCTTTGAGGTGGTTGGCTCATCAAGCGATTGCCGTGTCACTGCTATGGCCGATGCCCGGCGGCATCGCTATGGACTGCAGTTCCATCCCGAAGTAACCGATACCCCGCAGGGTATGAAGATACTTCAAAATTTCTTGACTGTTTGCGGTTGCGACCGGACATGGAAGCCCGAACAGTTCATTGAGGACATTAATCGCGAGATTCGCACCAGATGTGAAGGTAAAAAGGTTTTTTTGCTGGTATCCGGCGGAGTTGACTCGACGGTCTGCTTTGCCTTGCTCAATAAGGCCCTTGGTCCAAGCAGGGTGCTGGGATTGCATATCGACAATGGTTTGATGCGTAAAGGTGAGTCTGAGGCGATTCTCAATTATCTCAAAGAACACGGGTTTAGTAATCTTATTATCGAAGATGCATCAGGGCGATTTCTCGCCGCACTCGGGGGGATTACCGATCCCGAAAAGAAGCGTGAAATAATCGGTGCCATGTTCCTCAGTGTCAAGCAACTGGCCGAGCAGCGGCTCGGACTGAATATCAATGAATGGTTGCTTGGACAAGGCACTATTTATCCCGATACCATTGAAAGTGCCGGATCAGCACATGCCGACAAAATCAAAACGCATCATAATCGGGTGAATGTCGTGCTGGAGCTGATTGAAAAAGGACTGGTAATCGAACCGTTGTCGCAACTTTACAAAGATGAGGTTCGCCTGCTGGGGGAAAAGCTGGGTTTGCCTCCACGTCTGGTCTGGCGCCATCCGTTTCCCGGTCCCGGGTTGGGCGTGCGGGTTTTGTGCTCCGCTACTCAAAGCGATCGAGTGGACGGCTCTCTTGAAGCCGAAGTGACCAGAGCTATTGCGGGCTCGGGATACACAGCCCGTGTGCTGCCCATTAAAAGCGTGGGCGTTCAGGGTGATGCCAGGACCTACGCACATCCGGCGCTGCTGGATGGTCCGTGCGACTGGGACACCCTTGCCCGGCTTTCAACCGCGATTACCAACAAAATCGCAGGGGTCAATCGCGTGTTACTTCGCATCAGAGGATACTCACCTTCGTACCGGCTGGTCGAAGCGTATATGACCAAAAAACGCCTTGATACGCTGCGTGAAATCGATCACTTGGTAAAAAGCGCACTTGTCAATAACAATGAATATCATTCCATATGGCAAATGCCGGTTGTTTTATTGCCATTGATAAACGAAGCCGGCAATGAATCGATTGTCTTGCGTCCGGTCAATTCGCAGGAGGCCATGACCGCCCGTTTCGCCAGCCTTAAACAAGAGACACTGCAGCAGGTGTGCGACGGAGTGCACTCGATTGCCGGAGCCGGCGACCTGTTTTATGATATTACCCATAAGCCGCCCGGTACCATCGAATGGGAATAGGCTAAAAATCTGCCCCCAGAGAAAAGTAGTTCCTCGGTTTGCCCACATATCGCTTCCAGTCGGTTTGCCAGGCCCGGTCAAAGCGCAGGATAAATATTCCTAAATTGGCGCGCAGGCCAAAGCCGACACCTCCGTAGATGTCTTGCGGCAGCGGCACGTATTCGTACTCGTCTTCGGCATTCCATGCGTTGCCTATATCGGCAAAAGCCACGCCATTGATATAGCGTATTTCAAAGGGTAGCGGCCAGGCTACCGAGATTTTGCGTATAAAAGGAAATCTGAATTCGGTGTTGAATACCGCATAGCGCGTGCCGATTTTTTCAAAGCGCTTCCAGCCTCTGAACGGAACAACGATTTCCGAATAAAAGGCATAGTCGAGATTGCGTTGATAGTTGTCGTAGTCAATGTCTTTGGGGTCCAGAAAAAACAGCCAGTTTTCGCTTCCTCCCAGAAAGAATTTACGCGCCGGTGTTTCATCGCGCAAAGCAAGAGTTGCGCCTGCCGAAACTTTGTTGGCCCAGACGAACTTTTTTGCGAAATGAAAATACTTGCGAATGTCGAAATCTACTGATATAAATGATGCATCTATTATGTCAAGTGGCGGTGAAAAATAGAGGTTTGCTTCGGATCTCAGACCATTAACCGGTCCGGTTATGCCCCAGAGAATGTTGTCGAATACCAGCGAAAATGAGGGGATGACAAGATTTTTGTCTTCGGCAGTACGGCTCGTATCGTTCTTGAAATCATATGAACCGGTAAGCTCTACCGGCTTGCGTTCGATACGGCTTCCGTACAGATTTAAATCTATGCGCGAGAACATATTAAACGGGTAGCTGAGCATAAGCAGACCGCCGTAATCGGTGTCGCGGTAAAGTGAATCACCGAAGAACAGACTGGTGGAAACAATGTCACGATTAAAAAATGCACCAAGTCCAACGTCGATGCGATTTTTCAAATAAATATAGGAGCCATAAACGTGGGCGAACTGATCGATGCGTCCCTGCACATCACCGGCAAGCAGGATGCGATGATCTCCCATGATATCACTGAGCACGATTGCCCCCTGGCCGGAATAGTATAGACTGCTTATGCCTAATCCCACCGAAATCAAGTCGGGTGAAAATTTCAGTCGGTAGGGCGCCGAGGCGAGCTCGTCGTAGGAGGTAAATGCAGCAGAATCGGCAGCATCTTCTTCGGATTTTGCTGAATCGCTTGCGCCAAGATCGGCAACTTGCTCTGTTGTGTTGAGGGGCTCGTCGGCTTCGCCGATAAGTTCGATAGCCGTCGTATCCGCGACCGCAGTCGTATCGGATAATGTGGTTGCCGATGCTGTGTTTCGTTTCGTATTTTTTCCGCCGTCGCTCACCAGCGTGTCTTTGCCTGCGGCGGTATCTTTGCGGGCAAGCTCAGGATTAAAAAAGTAGGCGGTGCTGTCGCGCAGAAACACGGCCCAGTTGGTAAGTGTCAAGGCGTTGTCTTTGAGTTGCTTGAGCGGTTCTTCGATCAGACGGATATCCCAGCCCTGTTTTTGGAAATGGCAGAAAACCAGGCTGCCGTCTCCCTTGGACCAGTCTGGATCGGAGCTGCCGCCAATCATGTCGGTAAGCGGTCGGGCACTGTCGGGATGCGCAAACGGCGCAATGTAGATATTGTCAATGCCGTTAACGTCCGAGATAAAAGCGACATGATTTCCATCCGGGGAAAAACTCGGCTGCTTTTCGTGTTGCGGCGTCTGAAGAAAGGGAGTAATTGAACGCGAATTGACATCAAGCAGGTAGAGATCGTTGGATGGACGCCGGGCCGTAATATCCCGCCAACTGAATTTTCCGCTCGAATCAATCGCAGCATAGAGTAAGAACGACCCGTCGGGAGAAAACCGGGGCGATGATTCAAACGGCATCCCTTTGGTTAATTGCTCGATAGTGCCGGCCGATATGTCCCACATAAAAATATCGGTAGCAGTATCCTTGACGCCGATAAAGGCAATCTTATCATCGCCCGGCGACCAGTCCGGGGAGAGGATTGCCTGCATATCGGGTGCAATAGTCGCGACCAGTTCCCTGGTTCCAATGTTGACAATGCGGATTTCGTCTTTACCCTGGCGTTTGGTTATAAAGGCTATTTGATCGCTTTGGGGAGACCAGGCCAGGCCGCTGCGGAACGGTTTGAATGATTCGAAATATCCGCCATAGCCGTATTGCTTGATTTCGTTGATCTTGCTCCCCTTGCGATCGGTGATAACGATTCTGGTGTAGTCTTTGCGGTCGGTAAAAAAGGCAATTTTCTCGCCGTCCGGAGAAATGCGGGGCTTGAGGTTGAAGTTGCTGCGATCTTCGGCTCTGTCGGTTATCGCTGTTGAGATCAAGTCGGGCTTGTCGCGCCGGCCGATTTCGGGCCAGTAAATTCGTTTGAGTTCCTGTACCCATTCTTTGCCCAGGTCTTCAAGTGGTTTTCCATAGGTAGACTTGAGCGCAGCTTCTATGGAACGGGTCTTTTTGAAATTACGCAGCAGGCGCTCGAATTTTTTCTCTCCTCTGGTATCTGCCAGAAAATGCAGGAATGATTGCCCCCCTTTGTAGGCCATGTATCCGCTCAGCTCAAAACCGGGCAGGGGAACGTAGTTGTAAACAGTGCGATCCATCAAAAACATATCTGCTTCTGCATTCCACCCGCTTGACAGGAACTCCGCACTCCCTTCGGCAAACCAGAGTGGAATCTGCATCGCCGTATTGCGCAGCAGCGCTCCACCGAAGTGGTCGTAGAGAATTCCGAATTGAAAAGCGTGTACCAGTTCGTGATGTGCCACATGCCGATATTCTTCGTACGAGCCGGTAAAAGGAACGACGACACGATTTTTAAACAGCTCGGTAAACCCCCCTACACCTTCGGGGATAACCTCGGTGATAATATTGGTCTGCTGAAAAAGATTCGGGCTGCCGTATATAATAAAAGGTATCTTTTTGCGATGCTTGAATTTGAGATCCCGCTGCAGTTCCCGGTAGTATTGCTCAATCCATCCGGCCGTGAGGTGAGCAATGTTTTTTTCATTCTGATGAAAATAGATGTCAAAATGCCTGGTTGAAATATATTCCCAGCTCAAGTCTTCGTATTGGACTTTGTTTTTGCCAAATGCTATAATAGGGGAAACAGCAACCAGAGCTAAGAATAGTGCCTGAATAAAGGTCATGACGTTGTTCAATGAAGATTTCATGCAGAAGGCCCGTTGAGCATTTAACTTACATTTAAATTGAGACATGCATATAGTAATTACGACTGTTTCAATTAGTTTGTTTTTGATTATATCATTAATGTTCAAGAAAGATAGTTTATGGCTTTTTCTTGCCGACGGTGGGTGCGGTGATACGCATTTCACTAACGTAACAGTGAGTTAAAAGGCATGAAGCACTTGCAATTTGAGCGCAAAATATCTTTATAATGACAATGACGGGGGGAACACTTATATGTGCTTTTACTTGACCTGCTGTTTTGACATAAGTATTTTGAGTAAAGCATTGTCTTTGCTTTATTTTACTTCGTTCTAGCGAGTGCAACCCTCAAAGTTTTATTCATTTAAACGGATGAGTATTGGGATGAACATCATACCTCCTAAGCAAGTTCCAATCCGGACGCTGGTAGTGATATTTCTATGTGTATTTTCCATTTTTGCAGGACGCAAAATTGTCGTCCCGCACGATTTCCCCACCATACATACCGCCATCGGGGAGGCCGATGAAGGGGATACGGTTTATGTTCGCAAAGGAATCTATAAGGAAAATGTCGCCCTGGCCGATAATGTCGTGCTGGTCGGTCAGGATATGCTGGGAACGGTAATCCTGGGCAATCGTAAAGACCCCTGTGTTATCGGGGCGGACGGCGCCGTCATCGCCAACTTTACAATCAGGAATGGCTCAACCGGAATTTTATGCAAAAACACACGGCCGATAATCGAGCGCAATCTTATCATTGACAATAAGGGTACCGGTATTCACGCCGTCATTTCTTTGCCTGAAATCAACAACAATATTATTTATCGCAATGAATGGACGGGTATCTTTCTGGAATCTTCGCGCGGTACGCGCACATCAATTGACCACAACGTTATCGTAGAGAATGGCTATTCGGGAATTTTTTGCGCTCATCGAACCGAGGTTCTGATTCGCAATAATATCTTTGTGGGCAATAAGCAGTATTCGGTCTATGTCGGTCCGGGAGCTCGTAAAACCCGTATCATATACAATAATATATACCGCAACCGCCGTCCCTTTAATCCCGAAGCGGTTATCAACGAAACCAACATCTCCAAGGAGCCCCTTTTTATATCGGAAGGATATCCCGAATTCAACTATTTTGTCAAACCTGTTTCGGCCTGCAAAGGATCGGGCGAAAACGGCACCGACATCGGGCTGATAACCAAGCAGATGATCGAGGTCATGAGCACCGATAAAGATGGGGACGGCATTCTTGACGATATAGATCAGTGTCCGGACGTTGCCGAAGACAGTGACGGCTTTGAAGATGAAGATGGGTGCCCGGATTATGACAACGATCAGGACGGTATTTATGACACCGATGATGAGTGCCCCAATGAAGCCGAGGACCGGGATGGATTCCAGGATGTAGACGGCTGTCCGGATCTGGACAATGACAAGGACGGAATTCCGGATGTCGCCGACGGCTGCCCGAATAATCCTGAATCAATCAACAAATACAAAGATGAGGACGGTTGCCCGGATGAAAAGCCGCAGGAAATCAGACAGAAACTGGTATTGCGGGGCGTCAACTTTAAAACCGCCAGTGCCGAATTGCTTGAAGAATCCTACTACGTGCTCGAAACTGTCTATAACAGCCTCGAGGCCTACCCGCACATCCGGGTTGAAATTGCCGGTCATACCGACAATCAGGGAAGCTCCGAATATAACATGGCGTTATCATACGACCGCGCCAAAGCTGTTCGCAATTATCTGGTCATGCGCGGCATTGCCGAAGACCGGATTATAGCCAGAGGGTACGGTGAAGAAAAACCCGAGGCTCCCAACGAAACAGCCGAGGGGCGCGCCAAGAACAGACGAGTTGAGGTTATTCCCATCAAATAATTCAGAATGAGGTCGGGTACCCGTGAAAATGAAACATTCTCCAAGTATCGCAAGCTCAATTAAACCGGTGTTCCTCATTGCCGCTGTCGTCTTTTGTACTGCGTTCGTTGCACAGGGTCAACTCAAAGGCACCGGCGGCTACGATGCCCCGTATTTTCAGGCGGACTTTTATCAGGATTTGACGGAATACAGCGCCGCACTGGTTAATCCCGCCTTGACCTATCGGGTAAACCAATATCATGTCAATATTGGTATCTATCGCTGGGAAGCCGGTGGCTGGGGATTTCAGCAATTGGCATTTCTGGCGCCAATCCGCAAAAACCACACAGCCGGCTTAACGCTTTTGTACGCCGGGGCTTCAATAGAGGAAACCCAAATTACGGATAATTATCAGATCGTCACAACAAACGCCAAAGTTAATTATGGAGATGCGTGGATTATCGGTAATTACGGAATACGCCTCATGCCCTGGCTGATGCTGGGTACCAATATAAAATACCGTATACAAAATCAGTTTAACGACCTCAGGTTCAGCTCATTGCCGGGCTTTGACATCGGGGGCTATTTTAATCCGCTTGATCACTATCGCTTCGGGGATCTGGGATTCAGCCTGAATCTGCAGGACATCATCCCCTCGCGTATTACCTGGGACTCCGACTCAACCTTCACATCTACAACGCGTGGACGAGGCGGTATCCGCTATTCGGTTTTTAACGACCGGTTAATCGGCGCATTTGAAATTGTGATTGACAATGCTTTTGTGGATTTGTGGAATGCATTCCTGGACCTTGACGGCGATGTTGATTCGCTGGGTAAAGAGGTTGACAATCTCGATCAATTGCGCAAGGAAGTACGTTACGGCGTACATGTCAAGTATCAATTCATTCCGCAGCTTTATCTCAAGGGCGGGTGGAACAATAACAATATCCCCTATCTTGGCATAAACATGAATATCATGTACCCGCTGCCTGAAATGATCAATTATCTTGCTGCGGACATTCATCTGGGTTACAGTTTTCTGGAAAACATCGTCGATCAGACGAATGAGCGAGGTTTTACCTTCATGGGAAAATTTTCCGCTGATTTCGGTCCGACCCGCGAACAGCGTGAATCACAACGGCTGTACGACAAGCTCATTCTGGCTCCCATGAATGCGTATAACGAGGCTATGAAGCTCTACCATGCCGGCAAGTACTGGGAAGCTGGTTTCGCATTCGGAAAGGTTATGACACTGTTCCCCAATTTTCACCTCAACGACAAAGCGTCCTATTATATGGGCAACAGCTACCGGTATCTTTACATGCACGACATTTCGCGTGAGGTCTATCAGGAAGCACTCGACAAATACTCAACTTCCGAAATGCGGCCGAGATATCTTTACGGTCTCATGAATATCGACTATCGTGAAGGTAAATACGACGATGCATTGAAGAACCATGCTTTCATTGTCAACCTTTATCCCGAAAGCGATATCAGAGCGGATGCCGATTATCTTGCCGGAGAAGTGCATTTCGCCCGCAAGAATTATCATGCGGCCGAACAGTTATTTGTACAAATCAAGCCTTCCGATCCGCCCTATCTTTACGCTCAATATACCCTGGCGATCATTAACATAGAAAACAACAGGATTCAGGCTGCGCGTCAGAATCTGAAAACGATCGTCGAAGACACCACCCAGGATGAATCCAAGATTCTGCTGCTGGACGCCGCCAATACCAAGCTGGGCCATCTCTACTACGAAGAAGTTGAGCTTCGCCAGGCTGTAGAGTCGTATAAGCGGGTCACTCACCCAACTCCCTATGGCGATGAGGCTTTGCTTGGCATGTCCTGGTCATGGATCAAAGGTAATCAGCCGGAACAATGCATGTCGACGCTGAGACCGCTCTTTTCGCTGTATCCTAATTCACCGCTTATTGCGGAAGCGCATCTATTGGCCGGCTATGCACAAATGCTCATGAAGAAGTACGCTCAGGCCGAACAAAACCTGCAGAAATGCATATCCCTATGTGGCGGAGATTTTATTACCGATGAAGATTTGCAGGCCCGAACCCGGCAATTTGATGGTGTTGTCCGTGATTTTAAACCGACCGGTGATCGCATTAAAAAGAATGCCCTGCGGCGTCCGACGAATCAAACTATCGAAGAGCGGGCGGAACTAAAATCAGAGTATGATACATTTTCAGAAGAAAACACAAGCTATTTTAACTATACGTTGCTTGCCAAGTCTCACAAAAAGTTCCTGAGACGAGAAGAACAGATTCTGGAAGATGCTGAATATGCATTGGCCAAAGTCGCAAGCATGTCCCAGGGCAAGACTGGTGCACGCGAAATCGAAAAAGAACGCAAAGAAGCAGAAGAAATAGATGAGGAAATCCAAAAGCTACAGCAGCAGTTGCAGGAATTCGAACAGTAATGTAATTTTACCGAAACAGCAATTCGGTGAGATTGCAAACAAATTGTTGATTATTTACCGCACTGGTATTTATATTTATTCCTGTTTGCCGTGTACCAACAGCATCCTACGAATAGCGATCCGGGTTTAAGCGAAAAAGAATAAGATCGCTATCCGCCCGGCAAAAACAGATTGACGTGATTAAACGAATAAACAAGCCCGAGGGAGAGGAAAATAAATGCAGATACGTATTAAGTTAATCGTTTATGCTTTGTTAGCTTGTTTTGCGTTAACTGTCTCCACTCAGACAGTCTCAGCAGAAACTGCTGCAGAGCGCAAGAAAAGAGAACTTGAAGCAAAAATCAGAAAGCTTCAGGAACAAAAGCTCAAGCGACAAAAACAACAGCGTACATCGTCGGCCGCCGGTGAAGATCTAACAAAGATTCTTGCTCGCTATGAGAAACTGCTCGCCAGTTGTTCGGGTAAGAAAAGCGAACGGTGCGCCGATGTAATGTTTACGCTCGCTCAATTGTACTACGACCAGGCCCGCGATCATTTTGTTCAGGCGCGTAATTCGTACGAGAAAAAAATGGATGAATGGGAGCGGACACAGCGTGGCCCCGAGCCGATCAATCCTATTCCGGACTATTCAAAATCGCTTAATATGTACCGCCGTCTGGTTGTAGAATATCCCCAATTCAAACGCTCCGATGAGGCGAATTACCAGATCGGCAGCATTCTTTTGCTGGCAGGCGAAATGGACAGCTCTCGCATGGCATTCGAAAGTATTGTAAACAATTCTCCTGGAAGTGTCCGCGCTTCGGCGGCACATTTCCGGCTTGCCGATTTCTGCTACATGGATTTCGATCATGCCTGTGCACTCAAGCACCTCGAAAAAGTAAAGCGTGACGAAGTAAATATCGAGGTGTGGGAAATGGTCCACTACCGTAAGGCGGAATTGTACTATAACCGGGCTGAATTCGACCGGGCAATAGATTTGTTTTTCACTTACGTAGAACGATGCGACGCCGGCGAATATGTCAAACGTCAGTTCAGGGAAGAGGCGCTTGAGTTTATGGCCATCTCTTTTTCCGACATGGATGAGGGAGCAGCCGAGGCCATCAATTTTTTCAAGCGCAAAGGATCGCGCCCTTACGAAGCATACGTGATCTACACGATTGGTTTTAAAAACCGTGACCACGGTCAATTTGACGATGCGATCCTTGCCCTGACAACAGCTTTGCAAAACTATCCATTTTACAAAGATGCTCCAATCGCGCAGCATAAACTCGTAGAGTGCTATGTTGTGAAGAAAGAGCATGACAAGGCCAATGAAAACCGGATTAAGCTGGTTGACAATTACTGGGAAGGCAGTGAATGGTACTCAAAAAATTCTCAGGAACGGGCCATAATCGATCAGGCGAAAGTTTATGTAAAAAAAGCACTAAGCAACATCTGCATATTCTATCATGCTACAGCGCAGAAGAAAAAAGATCGCTCCGTTTATGAGAAAGCCCTGAAGCGCTACCTGGAATTCTTCAAAAAATTCCCCGGCGACAAGTGGAAGACCTATGAGTTCAAATACAACGTCGCCGAAATATATAATGACCTGCAGATGTATGACAAAGCGGTTGAAAATTACTGGTTCATTGCGACTGAGGATCTTGGCAAATATCCCGACTTTCAGGTTGAAGATCCCGACAGTCTGCTCTATGACGACCCCAAAGAATACGAAGAGGCTAAGAAAAAGGCGCGCGAAAGCGGGCCCATGGCTATATCTCAGGCAGATGCAGGCTACAACGCTATTGTTGCCTTGAATAAGCTGCGCAAGAAAAGCATTGCGAAACAGGGGCTTGATGACAAGCAGGCCTACACCATGGCGGCCACGAAGCAGATGCTTGATTACTGCAAATTGTACCGCGAGAAATTTCCCAAGCATGCGAATACGCCGGAAGTTATCTACCTTGCCGGCAATATCCACTATCTGGCGGATGCATGGGATAAAGCAGTTGCACAATTCCAGTTTATCGTCGATAACTTCCCTCAGGCTAAAATCGCCGACAATTCTTTTAGAATGCTGGCCAAGTCGTATTCCAGCGCGGGCGAATTTGACATGGCGCTGAAAAAGTATCAGGAATTGCTCTCACGCACTGATCCCAAGCTCCAGGATTATTTCGATATCCAGGACCTTGCAGCAGGTACCATGTACAATAAGGCCGAGAAAATGCGCAAAGACGGCAATTACATGGGTGCTGCAGATGTATTCAGAAATATTCTCAGCTCGTTTCCCAAAAGCAAAATCGCCGATCGCGGCTGGTTTGAAGCGGGCGTGTGCTATGAAGATGCAAAAAGCTATGATCTGGCAGCTTCGGCATTTGAGCAATTACCGGTCAAATTCACGAAATCGACATTGCGCGAGAAGTCTTTTGTACGCGCAGCCGAAAATTATAAGAAAATGAAAAAGTGGGAACTTGCCGCCGGCGCTTACGCAAAAGGCGCTCAGGCGATTCCCAAAGCCGATTTTGCTATTCCCAGTCTCTCCTCCGCCGCGGACTGTTATGACTCGGCAGGCAATGCTGATATGGCCGGGAAAATGAATGAACTTATTTTCGAGCGCTATGCGGATGACTCGCGAGCACCGCAGGCATTGTATACCGCCGGCTACATCTACGAAAAAGGCAAAATTTATCACAAAGCTATCAAGGCCTATCTGCTGCTTTCCGAGAAGTATCCTAAATCCGAATTTTCGGAAGATGCAGGCTACTCAATCGGTATTTGCTATGAAAAACAGGACAAGTGGGCGGAAGCCGCCAATGCATTCATGGATTTTGCCAAGAAATTTGAAAATAAGGCGAAACAGGTTGAAGCACTTAAAAAGGCCGGCGACGCTTACAAGAAGGTCAATGATATCAAGGGCGCTGAAAACGCGTACTTGAGTGCAACGACGTTGTACGAAAAATTTAAGAAAAAGGCCGAATTCAATATCGGCACTATTGCGAAAGCGTATGCGGAAGTTGGCGCCATTTACCAGAAAGAATATGCATCTGTCAAGTTGACCGGCCGCAGAGAAAGAGATGTAAAAAAGCAGGTAAAGGAAAAAGAAAAGGCGCTTAAGAAGGTGCTTGAGCAATATGCAAAAGCCATTGAAACCGGTGTTGAAGACGCTGTGCTAAAATCAACCTGGCTAATTGGTCAGGCGTATGTTGACTTTGCCGAGGCGCTGGCGAATCAAAAGCTGTTTGGTTCGCAGGAGCAGCGTATCGCATCGCGCATCAGAATCGTTTCAAGCCTTGAAAAATATTATGATAAAGCCCAGGAGAAATTTTACTGGAATATCAACAAAGCGCGCGAACAGAATCTCACGGGTGAGTATATTGATAGATCAATAGAGTCCTTCATGGAAATGGCATATCGCAAGGGCCGTTTGTTTGAAATGGTAGGAGAAATTTTTGCGGGTGCCCCCATTCCACGCGGGCTGGCTCCGGAAGAAGAACGCGCCTATAAAGAAATTCTGGAAGAGAAGAAACTGGAAGCAATGGATAAATCTCTTCCTAAATATATCGGCGCAATGAAAGCCGCCTCAGATTTAGGTATTGCCAAAAGCTCCTATCTCGACAGTATTCGCAGCCGGATCAGCATAATCGATCCAACCTCGGAGTGGCTGACCAAGGAGATCACTGCCTGGACGCCGGATGCGTCGCCTGAAGCGAATGCAGCCACGGTTGAGGAAGGCGAAGTAAGCAAGTCTGTGGCTAAGGCTGAAGAGGCCCCGTCCAACGAGACGCGCGCTGATCCTACTAAAATGCATAATGAAATGAAAGATGAGCCTGACGATGATTCTGGTGAAAAAAAGAAGGAACGGCGCAAGAAAAGAAGGAAACGCAGATAAAAAGCATCTTTTTTCACATATTTCCGGTAGCAGTCACCGATAACTCGGAAAGGAGCGCGCGGACTGAGGAGCAAAAAGATATGCTTTAAGTACACAATAAACCGTTTTGTC
Source organism: Chitinivibrionales bacterium (assembly GCA_014728295.1). Classification (GTDB taxonomy): domain Bacteria; phylum Fibrobacterota; class Chitinivibrionia; order Chitinivibrionales; family WJKA01; genus WJLW01. The sequence goes on from WJLW01000024.1 coordinate 36,915, forward strand.
GCTTTAACTTTTTACTGCATGAAAAAAATTGTAACAAACACAATATTCAAACCGTTTTCCGTGAAAGGAGTTGAGGATGCTAAAGTTCATCGTTGATGGTTTCAGATCACCTGGTTCATGGGTTATGTGGATCATCCTGTTACTTGCATTCGTCATCCTGGGTCTTATTATCGAGAGAGTCTGGTACCTGTTTCTTAAGTGCGGTACCGGAACAGGAACTTTTATGTCAGGAATCGCCAAATATCTTAAAGCTGGCGATTATGAGAAAGCTATTAAGTATGCAACCTCTGTTAAGACGCCTTTGGCTAAAGGTGTAACGGCTATTCTGGAAAACCGTGGCAAAAGTGCAAAAGCGGTACAGAAGGCAATTGACGAGGTATTCTTGACGGAAACCCCGAAGATCGGGCGTTTCATTCCGATTTTGAATACGCTTGCCAACCTTTCAACGCTCCTTGGTCTGACGGGTACCATCCTGGGCCTTATGATCGCCTTTGACGCTGTTGCCAATGTTCCTGCAGCACAAAGAGCTCAGGCGCTTGCTACCGGTATTTCGGTTGCTATGTCAACCACGCTTTTTGGACTTATCGTAGCCGTTCCCACCATGCTGGCCCATGGTCTTATCAGTGCAAAGTCTGATTCAGTCATCGAAGAGATGGATGAGAAGACTGCGAAACTCGTTAACTTAATAGAAGAGTAATAATCAAAGAATAACAAGGATTGTTGGAATGGCAGCAAAGAAGAAGCTTGCAGCGGATGTAAAAGAGCTCAACCTGCAGCCGTTTATGTGTCTGATGGTTGTGCTTATTCCAATGCTTTTATTGTCGGCTGAGTTTGCTAAAATAGCGATTATCGATCTGAAATTGCCGGAAGCCCGCGGTTCGCAAACGCAAAAGACAGTAAAGAAACGTAAGCAGGAAGAAGAAAACAAGTTGTTGCTTACTGCCATAATAACAGACTCTGTTTTAACTCTTGGCGCAAAAGGTGGTTTCCTGCCCTCGCTCTTTTACAAAGAATTCCACAAATACATTGCAAAAGATGACGGTACGGAGACCATTGTTCCTTTTGATCCTTCTTCCGAAGAAAAGCCAAAGCATCCCAAAACGGGAAGACCGCTTGATATTTACGAGCGCTATGATATTCTGCTGTATGCCTGTGATCAGGAATTTCAGAATATCAAAAAAGTGCTCTATACAAATTATGGCGAAATGTTGACCGATGCTCAGAACAAGCCTGTAGAGGAAGTATCGGTTGGCGATTCCGTATATGCTTTGAGCAATCCTCGAAGATTGATTGTTGTTAAGGACCCTTCTGAGTTTTCGCTCAAGAGCATGTCTGTATATGATGAGCTACGCAACAGACTTATGAATGTAAAGGAACGGTTCAAAGAGGCCGACGATGGGGATGATATCATCATCGCGGCCGAGAATGAAGTCTTGTATGATAAGATTATCCAGATTATGGATGCAGCAAGACTTGCCGATTTCCCCAACATCTCAATAGCGAAGCTAAGAGGTTAATATGCCTAAAAAACGTGGAAGATATGTAAAAGGTCCCAAACGCGAAGGCTTGCAAATCACTTCCATGATGGACATGTTTACCATTATTCTAGTCTTTCTTCTCAAGCAGTTTTCTGCAGAGGGAAAAATCTTGACCAACGCGGACAATCTGGTGCTTCCCAACTCTTCTTCTAAAAAGAAGCCGAAGGATGTAACGCTCCAGATTGCGGTAACCAATGACATGATCCTGGTTGATAATGCACCGGTTGTGCCGACTCAGATTATGCGTGATATCCCACAGGAGAACATGGACCAGTCAGATCCCAAGCTGGTTCAGACGCTTGCTGAGAATTTTGCGCAAGAAGAAGAGATGGTACGACTCGGCGCCCTTAACAAGGTTGAGGGCAAGGTCGTGATCCAGGTAGACAAGAATATGGAATTCGATGTTCTTTATAAAGTGATGAATTCATGCGGCAAAGTAGGATATAATAATATGAACTTTGCAGTTATGGAAAGAGAAGGTTGAGCGTGAAATATAAAGTTTTAATTCAAAAATGCTCAGAACCCGAACGAGCTGCGAAAATTGCCGAAGAAGTTGCCAAGCTCTCCGGAAGCAGTGTCGCTGTTGTAATAGCGGCTATTGTGCAAAAAACAGTCTGTATTAAAAAAGAGGCTGAGGAAAGCGAAGCGCAGCGACTGAAGCAACAATTCGAAGCCGTGGGCGCTGAGGTGATTTTAGAAGAACTCGATATTCCTGAAGAAAAACCTGTTGCGGCACCTGCTCCGCCAGCGGCACCGGTTGCTGCAGCAGCAACAACTGCAAGCGCGCAGCCTCCGCCACAACCGGCGGCTCCTCAGCAGCCGGCAGCAGCTTCGCCAAAATCATACGATGATGATGAGTATGATGAAGACGAAGAACCGGGCCGCATACGCAGTCCTGAAGAATATTCTGAAATATTGAAAACGCGTAACGATATTTTTATTGTCGATCGCAGCAAAAAGATTCATGTTATTCAGGCGATCTGTTTTGTCTGCGCCCTGGTTGCCGGGTTCGTATTGAATACCTATGAATATGCCGATGTAGCAACAGATTTTTTCGAAAAGATCCCCGAAGAGCGTGTCGCCAAGTTGGTTAAAGATCTTCCCGAAACACTTCAGAAGAAAAAAGAAGATGAAAAGAAGGAAGATATTAAAACCGATAAGAAAAAGCTCAAGCCGAAAAAGAAGAAAGGCGCGGGCGGTCGTACCGGTGGTGGCGGGGATCCTCGCGCTCGGGTCACGCGCAAAGGCGTGCTCGGTATTATTTCCGGTCAGATCAAAGGAAAAACCGTTGCGTCTGCAGATGTATTCGGTAAAGGCGGATTCGCTTCCGGCATCGATGCTATTTTGCAGGGTGTCGGCGGATTGAAAGCAGGCGGCAGCGGGGGTGTCGGGCGCAAAGGCGCAGCCGGTATCGGTTACGGAGCCGGCTACGGAAGCGGTTTCGGCGGTGGCGGCGGTGGTATTGACGACCTCATCGGCGGCCTGATGGGTGGCGATGACGGCAGTGCGCTTGGCTTAAAAAAGCGCGGCAGCCTGAAAATCTCCGCTCCCAAGTTTGTTAAGGGTGGAGCCTTGACAGGCGGTAGAAGTATGGCCAGCATTCGCCGTGTTGTTATGCAGAACCTGGCGGCACTGAGGTATGCGTACAACAAGCGCTTGAGAGAAAAACCTGGACTTAAGGGAAAGATAACTGTAAAATGGGCTATTGATGAATTTGGTAAAGTCATTTTTGCCCAGGTTGTTTCATCCACAATCAAAGATTCCCAATTGGAAGCTACGGTTGTCAGCAAGATTAAACGCTGGGCATTTGGAAAAATCGATAAACCCGGAGATGTTACGGAAGTCGTTTATCCATTTGTTTTCTCTCAATAGTTTTAAGTATATTACTGAGTGCACTTAAAAACAGGTCCTTTCCAACTTTACATGGGGGAGATGTACATGAGGAGAACCCTTGTATGCCTTGTTATTGGTTTAGTAGGATTGGTTGCTCATCTTAATGCAACTGATTCCCGTATTATTGCGCTAGGTCGGCATGATAATTTCTTCATGGATGACTACAGCATTTTTCGTAATCCTGCTAATATCAGCATCTACCCTAATTTACTTATAGGATCGGGTGGATACTTTGCGCAGGAAGATGATCCCGAAGAGCTTCAAAATACCGCTAATCCTGCACTCAAGCGAGTAAACAGAGATCCTGTCAGCCCATATGCCGGGGGGATCATTTCTTATTCGTTCAATCAGTCAACCGAAAGTGGCAGTCAGTATCCCATGTTCTCGATTGGCGCCGTTTTTAATCGGTATGATCGGTTTATGGACTATTTGCTGCAGGATACCGAAGAATTCGCAGAAGCCTTTAGGGAAGATAGTGCGCTGATATTGCCTACTCCGGTCGGCAAATTCGATGTCCTTGCCGGCTGGGCTTTGAAGAACGGGTCGATGTTTGGCGTAGGAGCGTACCTTGCTTTTCAAAAAGAAAGCTACGGCACCCTTCCCAAAGAAATCGAATCAAGTCTTTTCCGCTTGAATCTTGGCGCAAATATTCCCGTGGCTCAAGCTATTGATTTTGAAGCATCGCTTGGGGTGGGCGGCATGAATTTGATAGGTGTAGATACGTCTGGCGGCACTCAGCAAATAAAAACCCTGGCCGACATCGGTGAAAGCGATTTTATTTTGAATGCAGACTTGCGTCTGTTCTCTGCGCTGGCGAGTATCAATGGAGAATTTGTCCCGCATTTCGGTTTGACCTACATAGATATTACCCAGTATGATATGTTTGAAGCCGAGTTCGGGTTGGGCGCCACGATCAACATAGATAAAGGATTTGGCTGGGCCGGACTTGACATTATCTATTTGCAGGAAGATAATGACGGTATTGGCGGCAGAATTAGCTTCGGATTGGAGAGAAATCTGCTCTGGGACTGGTTTTTGTTAAGAGCAGGTGTTTCAAAGAAGCTTATGTTTGTCGAAACAGCCGACGGCGATGGAAAATGGATCGAAAATGCCGAAGCGGATGCTTCTGATGATGACTTTCTGGGAATTGGCATTGGATTCAATGTTGAAAATCGCCTGAAGATCGATTGTGTTATCGCCGAAGATGTCTTTTATACCTTCACCAACCTGATTTCAGCACCTCAGCATCATTTGCTGACGCGATTTTCAATCTCCTACAGTTTCTAGCAGGAATCAAAAAATCATATACTATACGGCGAGTGATATCGGTCACTCGCCTTTTTTATTGTGCAAAGGGATGAAAAAAGCTCAGAGAAAATAGTATCTTATAGTGTTCTTAGAGCCAAAAATGATTATAAATGCCACCCATAAAACTTAATTGTGCAGGAGGAGGAGTATGAAACTCAGCAAAATGTTTGCGGCAGCAATTGCGGTAGTACTGGGCATGAGCGGGTGCGCCCGGAAGACGGATACGCCGACAATCACGATACTGCTCAGGATGATGCCCGCACAGGAAAGGTTTTTGCGCGATGAAATAGTGCCGGCCTTCGAGAAGGAGCATGATTGCAAGGTGCAAATAGCCAATTTTGATAATCAATGGGATATTGAAAGGCTCCTTAGGCTTGAAAATGAAAAGAAAAATCCCGAAATTGATATTGTAAAAACTCCCTTTGAAATGACAAGAGTACTCGTGGATAAGGGCTACATTCAGGAATTGACAACGGTAACCGATTCTCCAACGGCAATGCAGGATCTGGCCGAGTATCATCAATTGGCGAGCGGGCTGGGATACATTGACGGAAAGCCTTTTTATATTCCCAGAAAGCTTGAATCCCGAATTCTGTTTTACCGTAAGTCAATGGTTGCCGACGCCATAGCCAAATATGCGGCGCATAAGCAGGATATCGACACACGCTTGAAAGCACTCAATGGGAAGGGGTTTCCTGCCGATTATCAGCTCGAAGCCGAACCGGGAGAATGGGATTTTTTTGACTTGTTTGCCGTGGGCCACATCTGGGCCAATGAAACATACAATGGAGTAAAAATGGGTCGCATTGCCCATCGGGGCGCCCCCTATGGGGGAACGGCGCTGTTTTTGATCGATCGTGCGTTACAACTGGGAGCATCCAAAGAAAAGATTCTCGAGTTTACTGCCGATGAGGTCTCTGAAATGTTTATGTGGGAGCATGTTTTCGTAAAAGAAGGGCTCTACAATATGAGCATGTGGCAGGACAAATGGAAAGGTTCGGATATATACAACGGAATCAAGGACGGAAAAGTTTTTCTTGCCTACCTTCAGCAAATTGACTGCTTCAATGTGCACGGGTGGGAGGACGATCTGGGAATGCCGGGTTACCTGCCGGAAAAAGGGGATATGGGGCTGGCTGTCGTGCCCCAGGCTGTTTCGCTTGATTTAAATGACGAAGGTGAGCCGCAGATCAGCGGTTCGCGTGCAATCTCTACCGGTGGATGGTGGTGGGGAATACCTCAAACGAGTTCACATAAGAGAATCGCATATAAACTGATACGCTACATAACCAACAAAGAAAATCAGGCAAATGAGTGTTCAAAGTTTGGAATGATTCCTGTACGTAAAGATCTGCTTGCCAATGTTCCAGAAGTGTTTGAGCAAGGCTGGGTTGGTGATATTTACCGGACATCCGTTGAGCAGTTGAAAATTAATGAGCTAACGACTGTGCCGCTCGTTGAAAACTATGCAGACGTAGCCAGGCGGTATGTTGACGCATGGCAGAAGCTTTGCATCGAGTATGATGAGCAAAAAGACGGAGAAATGAACGTGTCAACCATGAAAATGCGGCTTGCCAGCGATTTCGCAAGCTCGATGGAGACCCCGTAACCGAAAACCTTGACACCCAATGATTGCTTTCGGCCGAAAGCTTAAACTGCTAAAAAAAATGTGGCCGCTCATCCCGGCGGCCCTTTATCTGATTGGTTTTCTGGTAATCGTCTCCCTGTTTTTGCTGGGTTTGAGCTTGTCGGTTACCTCACGTGGCCAGACAACTTTTCCCGCGTTGCAAACGTATCAGGCGATATTCTCGGATAGTGAATTCTGGGTTGCACTTGTCAACTCAACCATATTCGTTATAATCGGCACACCCCTTGAATTACTTACCGGATTGATATTGGCAGTCATTTTATACAAGCGCTTTATCATGCGAAATGCCGTACGCAGCCTTTTGCTGATTCCTCTGGCGATACCGGCACTGGTAACTGCAATTTTGCTCTTGATTTTATTCGATTATCCAGGGGGCCACATCAACCATTTGCTGATGGGCAATTATTCTCTATTACCCGGAGTAATACAGCATCCGGTAAACTGGCGCGGCTCGACGCTTTTTGCGCTTGGTGTTTCTATGCTGGGCAAAATCTGGCGCGACATGCCAATATCGATGCTTATCATTATTGCCGGACTAAACGCGATCGATCCACTGCTCTTTGATGCGGCACGAACGATGGGCGCTGGATGGCGCAAACAGCTTACCAGTGTTATCATCCCGCTGATATTGCCCTCTATCTCCGCAGTTTTACTGCTGAGATCAATTGAAATGTGGAAGGAATTCATCTTTCCTTTTGTGCTGGCGGGAAGGTTTAACCTGCTGGGAACGTTGATTGAATTGTTTTATAACGACTGGAGTAATCCGCACAAGGCTGCCGCTGTTGCCGTAGTGCTTGTGGTTTGTATTTCCTTGACTGCCGTTGTGCTGTTTGTACTGACAGAACTTACCAGACGCTTGTTGACAGGACGTTGAACGTGCATGCGCGTGTGTTATTCTTTAAGAATGTAAAAAAAAGCATATGGCTGCTTGCAATTCTCAGTGTGGTTCTGATGGTTGCCGTGCCGCTTTTTCTGCTTTTTAAGTATGCCGTGAGTGATATCAGCAGTATAAATACCGGCGGCAAGCCTATCCCGATCTGGCCGCATCAACCTACGCTGCAAAATTTTATGTATCTGTTCTCGGACGGCCAGTTTTACAAGGTTATTCTTAACAGCTTAATCATAGCAAGCTCAACGGTGGGACTTTCAATGGTTCTGGGCGTACCGGCAGCATATGTACTCAGCAGGCACAATATTCCCCTGAAGCGAGCATTGCTGCTTGGATTGATATCAGTACGATTGTTTCCGGACATAGCATCGGTAATTCCGATAACGGAATTTTTTATCCACATGAATGCTCACAACACATACTGGGGAGTGGTTATGGCGCATACGCTTCTGTCCCTTCCCTATGTCATCTTTATCGGCGTCAGCGCTTTTGAACCGATTCCCGTGGATCTTGAGCAGCAGGCAATGGTAATGGGGGCTAATCAGTTTCAAATCTTTTTTTTGATTCTACTCCCCCTGGCAATACCCGGCCTGATTGCTGCGGGCATTTATACTTTTTTATTGTCATGGGATGAATTTATCTTTTCTTATTTTTTATTAGGATTAGGCAAGATATCTACCTTGACATTGTATTTAAAACAAAAACTTGCATATTCACCACCTCAGAATCTGCTTGCAACTATCTCGGTTTGCCTGAGCTTGCCGGTTATCATTTTTTCGCTGTTGCTGCAAAAGTATATGCAGGCAGGCATCACAACCGGTGCGGTAAAATAACAGACGTAATAAATCATGGCTGACGTTCGTTTACATAATGTCACAAAGTTGTATAGCAAGCATACGGTAATTGAAAAATTGTGCCTTGACATAAAGCACGGTGAATTTCTTACATTGCTCGGCCCATCCGGATGCGGCAAGACCACTCTTCTGAGGATGATTGCCGGGCTGGAGGAAATCGACGGTGGGGAGCTCCTGATTGACGGAAAGAATTATACCAATGTACCGGCTCAACATCGCAAAATAGCAATGGTTTTTCAAAGCTATGCACTTTTTCCACATATGACGGTTCGGTCAAATATTCTTTTTGGCCTCAGAATCCAGAATCAGAGCCGCGCCTTAATGGAAGAAAAGCTCGATTGGGCGATGTCAATGCTGCATTTATGCGGCCTTGAGAATCGTCTACCCAGGGAAATTTCGGGAGGACAACGGCAAAGGGTGGCGCTTGCACGCGCTCTGGTACTTGATCCGGAGGTTTTGCTGCTCGATGAACCGCTGAGCAATCTCGATGCGGCACTACGTGAAACTGCCACCGATGAGCTGAAACGTATCCATCGTCAAGTCGGCAAGACCATAATTTATGTGACGCATAATCAGGTCGAGGCAATGACCATGAGTGGACGAATTGCATTGCTGAATGCCGGCAGGCTTGAACAGTTTGGTGAGCCGCGTATCGTTTATGATCATCCCAAATCGGTTTTTGCCGCAAAGTTTATCGGCAGTCCGGCAATGAATTTTTTCAACGGCGTGATAGCGGAACAGGGAGAGTCGGTCGGCATTGCAACAGATTTGGGATTTCTTTTACTTGACAAAGACCGAAGCACTCTGGTGCGGGCCATGATCGGCAAGGAGGTTACGGTTGGCATTCGGCCGCAAAATGTTTCCTACACTGAGCATCGCGCGGCCAGGAGGTTCACCGATACGTGCCTGGAGGTGACGGTCGAGCTTATCGAAACAATGGGCGACCGGAGTCTGATTGTCGGCAAAAGCGACAGAGGTATCATTCTGCGCTTTTTAATAACACGGGAAGCCAACCTGGTGCTTGATCAAAAAGTGAAAGTCTTTATCGATGGCCGGCGCCTGCATTTGTTCGATGCGGATAATCAAATGAATATTTTCCAGGCGCATAATTTTTATTGAACCGCAGAGTATCGAGAGGAAGCAATCCCCTTGTTCGAGTGGAATTTTGCGTCTTACTTTTATTGCCCCTGCAATGAACCATACTTACCGGATACTCAATTTGCATTTGCTTTTTAGAAAGGATCTGGCGCTATGCGATCGAATTACGGCTCGTTTCGAATGGTTATCGGGTTGCTGGTGGCCGGCAGCTTCATGGGCGCCGCCTGCACCGGAGATTCTGACAAGACCGTCAAAAGCAAGCTCCGCGTTATTTTGAAAGGTGATCTAAAGGAGATTACCCATAGCATAAATTCGGCAGGCTTACTTGATGAACCCCATTACAGGATAATAGAATATAAGAGATTCAGCGAGGGTAAATATACCGCGAAAGCTGTTGTCGATTTTTACTTTTTTAGAACGATCAATAAGAAAATAAGACGGAAATATCGCTATTATCGCCCGTTAGGGATGTGGGATCGATACTACAATGAGTATCAAACAATTATTGATTCGACCCTCAGCAAGTAGAGTTGCCTGTCTCTTTGTTATAATTTCTCTCCTGATTCCCTGCTGTTTCGCGCAATCTTCCTTAAGCGGTTCAATGCATACCAATGCTCTGGGTTGCATTAATCTCGTATTTAAAGAAGATTTCAAGGAGGCAGAGAAAAAAGCGAAAAGCTTGATTCGCGAAAATCCCGATCATCCGTCCGGCTACTTTTTCTACGCTTCGGTACTGAACTACTGGATGATTTACTATCAATCGACACGCAAAGAAAATCTCTTCTACCAGCAATGCGACCGAGCGATCGAGAAGGCTAACATATTGCTCAAAAAGAATAAGCATGACTACTGGGCGCTATTTTTCAAGGGCGGTGCGGAGGGCATCAAGGGTACCTATGAAGCAAGATTTGAGCGCTGGATTACTGCCTTTCGCAACGGCTGGAAGGGATACTCCTTGCTAAGCGAGCTTGCAGAGAAAAACAATAAGATTTTCGACGCCCATTACGGCCTGGGGAGTTACGAATACTGGCGCAGCAGCATGACCAAAAAACTCAAATGGATGCCCGGTATTGGTGATAAGCGGGCGGAAGGGATGCAAAAAATTAAAATTGCCATGTCAAGGGGCAAGTACACCCGGCTCACCGCACATGAGGAAATGATAAAAGTTTATCTCAATGAGAAGGCGTGGAGCAAGGCCGAGCAGCTATCGATTGACATGCTTGAAAAATATCCGGGAGCAGTGCTTTTCACCTGGTATCTGGCCGAAGCACAGTATCATCTGGGCAAGCTGGAAAAGGCGGAAGACAGGTACAAATACCTGCTGGGCCGTGTCGAAGCCGAATCATATGACAATCATTACAACGCAGCATTATGCCATTATTGGCTGGCAAAGATTTATTACAATCTGAAGCGATACACGCAATGCGTTGCTGAGTGCAACCGGATGCGGTACTACAAATTCACCGTGGATATACAAAAGCGCTTGGAGTCTGAACTGGCTGAGGCTGATAAATTGCGCAAGCAAGCTGAGCAGGCACGCAAATAAACTTTTTTCCGAACCAAACTGTAACTGGCTCCAATCGCTGCGGATAATTATTTTTTGTACACTTTTTCAGCCGGGATGGCTCAGTGGTAGAGCAGCTGATTCGTAATCAGCAGGTCGGCGGTTCGAATCCGCCTCTCGGCTTAAGCTATAATATGCGGGTTCGAACCGCCGACCTGCGATATAATAGATGCGGTTTGACCACGGAGCGTAGCGTAGTAGCGGGCAGTGCCCAATCCGCCTCTCGGCTTAAGTTATAATATGCGGGTTCGAACCGCCGACCTGCGATATAATAGATGCGGTTTGACCACGGAGCGTAGCAACCTGCACATGCTATAACTGTTTGGCCCCCCAAAAAATAAATCCAATTGAAAAGCGTAATTTTGTCTGGGTTGATCGCGTACGCTCCAGCATACTCCTGAAAATCGGATTTGATGCGTGGATGCAGGTGGAATTCTGCCTTTTGCCACCGGCCGGAATGCAGAATTCCCTTACGAAATAGCTAATCGATTTCTATTCCGTTGTGTATATTTACTGATATGAAAGAAACCTTGCTTAATCGAATGGAACACGAATTCAAACCGTTTCTGGTGGTTTCTGCAGCGGTATTGGTTGCACTGTTTGCCGCCTATCGCTATGGCATTCCGCAGTTGCATGAATACCTCGAAAATCGACAGAAACTTGTCTCATACAAGGAATTCATCTCTCAAAAAGATAATGAAGCTTCTATACGCGAATCTCTGAAAGCGCAGAATGACCGGCTGACCGCCAAACTCGAGGACATATCCTATGGTCTGGCAAATGCCGAGGAAACACCCGACCTGCTCCAAATGCTGATAACCAAAGCACGTAATGCCGATATCTCTTTCACGCGTATTGAACCGGAAGCAAAAACCCACGGTACGGATTTCATACACTATCCGGTAATTCTTGAAATGAGCACGCGATTTCATTCGCTGGGCAAATTTATCGCGTCACTTGAAGAGATGCCGCAGGTCGTGCGTGTTGATCGACTGAGCATCGGGGCGGAGGCGGCAAACAAAATCAATGTCTTGTTGAACATCACCTGCTTTTTTCAACTGGAAGCATAGCACCTCTATGGATAAGAAATTTTTACGCATACTTTTTATTGCCATACTGGGAATACTGTGGCTGGCCAGTGCCAACTATATTGTCAAACTTGCCGGTTCTGCAGGCTTGCCCGGAGGAGCCCGGTCCGATATCAATGAATCCATGTCTTTTTTGTCCGACAGCAGCATAGATTTAGCGTTAAACAGCAACAAGGTAGAATCAAAAGCGGCATATGAAGGCGATTTTGGCAATCCATTTCGGAGTCTGAATAAGAAAGCGTCCGCTCGTAATCCCCGCTATCCTTTTGCGCGCAAAACCGAACCGGTGCGCGAAAAGCTGATTGCAAAGGGCATTCTTTACAAAAAAAAGAAACCGCTTGCAATTCTCGAAGATATACGGGGTAAAACGCATATTGTCGCTCGTGGAGATTCTATCGGCAACCAACAGGTTGACGATATCAAGGATAATTCAATAGTGATCAAGGATCACCGGGGTGAATATGAAATACCGGTGGGAGAATGATAAACCGCAATCACTGCTGCAGTCGCTCTGTTCCACAAACGGGTCCGCACTTTACATTGTATTGATTTTTTCGGTGGTCGTATTCGTTGCCGGATCAACCTACCTCTGGCGCCAGTTTGCTTATAGCCAGGAGTTTCAGAGGGAACCCAAGCAGCTTCAGGCGCTGCTCAATGCCCGGTCGGGCATCTGGAAAGGGCTGGAGATGCTCGAAGATACCACCCTTGAAGATACGCTGTCTACGATAGATGGATCCGAGGTTGGCTTTGGCGCCGGCCTGTTTGACGAAAGCGCAGATTCTATAAATTTTTTGGAGGGCATGCTGACGCCCGACGGAACTCCCGTTGAGGTTCAGCCGTATCTGACGGATTCGTACGGCTATTGCGATGTCGCGCTTGTCAATCGTCGACTCAGACAGGAATTAACATCGGTGGGCCATTATGAGGACTACACCCAGCGCGTCAAGGTAATTATCGCTGGCCTGTTACCTTTTGGACCCGATACGGTGCTGTATCATGAACATGGAACAGAACCGGCCGGTGGGATGATTGAAGGGCGGGTTGTGAGTGTGGGGCAATTGAGTACCACGATGCCGGGTACAGAGCTGGACAGTGCCTTGAAAATTCACAAAGGCGAGCTTTCCGAATATGTAAATTATCTCCAACAGGGCATAACCGATATCAGTGACACGCTGTTGCCGGACGTACCGCTTACCATACAGTATGCAGAGGATTTCGATAAGATTGTCGACGTTGTAAATGGTCCTCTCTTCATTGACGGAGGGATTTATGAGCTGGAACACAGATTCACACAGCCGGTGCTGGTGCTGGGGGATTTACAGATCACGGGCGACGTCAAACTGATCGATGCAGAATTTACCGTAACCGGTGAAGTGAAAATACTTGACGAATGCGCGTTCGAAAACGGATCAATTTTCTCGCAGGGAACCATATTCATAGGCAATAGTGCCTCTTTTTCGGGTGCGGCATTTGCGTTATCGAAAATAATCGTATATGACGAAGCGTCGGTGCTTAATAGGAGCACATTAATATCGTATAAAAAAGCGAAGAATACCGCTACTAACAATAATGATACCGCAAATATAGCTGAAGCGGGATTTGCATCACTGTCGGAAGCAGCATCAACCGCTCTGGATACCACCGAAAAATTTCTCTCAATTGAGCTGGCAAATTCGGTGACCATGGACGGCGTGATCGTTGCTGTCGGAAAACCGGGCGGCGTCAAAATCGACCGGGGGGTTGTTATGAGCGGCGTCGTCTGGGCTGAGGGGATGGTTTGTCTGGAAGGAGAGTTCTATGGCGTTATGAAAGCTAAGCAGCTTTTCAATTGCCGGCCTGAGGCAATGACGGCACGCAATTCTCAACAATCATTTGCCTCGCAGGGGCAATATCAAAGCACCTTGATTCATGAAGACGGAGCTGCGCCCGATCCCGGTGGCCGGCCCCCGCCGGTTGATTCGAGCAAAGCAGGCGGCAGCACATCGAAACAATCCCCCAGCGAGTTGCTCGGATCGATTAGAGCGCTTTACCATGTGCGTGACTACTACCTGCCGTTCTTCATGGGTACGCGTTCGATTATCGCCTGGCGGGAGCAGTGATTATGCGAATAGCAAGACGCAGTGGCTTGAGTGTTCTGGAAGTCTTAGTTGCCATGGCGATTTTGAGCGGGCTTCTGGTTGCAATCGCCGGCTACCTGTCGTCGGGGGATCGCTTCAGAGCCATGCGCAGCCGGCATTCATATACGGTCATCGCTGCTCAAAACCAAATCGAATACATGCGCACCAATGCCGCGTATACCAAATATTTCGAAGATACGCTCTACGAAACAGCCATCAACAATCGAATCTATGAAGTCTCGCGCACGCGAATTTTATCCGAAGAAGACGCATATGGATTAGTTGATGAAGAACCCGAAACGTTGCATGAATATGAAATATCGGTTCGCCACATCGATTCAAATGCAAAACCATTGAAGGTAAGATTCATCCAGGGGTTTGGCAAATGATCTGTCGGGGCGGCATCAACACACTGTGCGGGAAGCGGCTTGGTTCACAACGAGGGTTTACCATTCTCGAACTGGTTATGGCAGTGAGCATGAGCATGCTGGCCGTAGCTGTGATTTTTGCCGCATGGCGCTATTTTAGTGTGCATACCATCAGCAATCAACGGACAAGCACGTTTAATGTCGAAGTTGACAGACTGGCAAAAAGCCTGGCCGGGCGCGTGCGAAGATCACCGGAAATTCTGGCCTGGAATGAAAGCGGCATTGCCTTTATCGATCGCCATACGAATGATACGGTTGCACTGGCTTTTTACAACGATTCGCTCTATTTCGCAGAAAAAACAGTTAAACTGGCAAGCCATGGCGCCGGGATTGTGAAATTTGAAATAGAAAAAGTGTCCGAAGACAAACTTCTTGAGACCGCTAATCTCTTGCTCAAGTTTGCGCTGGGTGTGGAGGATGGCTATTCGAATACCAGTGAAATCAGCGTGAATGTGATGGTTCTCAATCCGGGGGATGCGCTGAATTCCAGAGACGATCTGGCCTGGGATACAGAATGGTGGTACGATCTAGCTGATTCCTATTACTATTGAAACATCAGCCTTGCACTGTGGGCAAATTGCTTTTTCTGAATTGTGGCTTTCGCTAATTTTGCTGAATTTGCACTTTGTCACGTAGCCGTTGCGCATGATCAGCAACTCGTTGCAGGCGGGGCAGTGCGTGTTGGCCTTGTCTCCGGCAGGCATGTTGCCGATGTAGACAAAGTCAAGATGCTCGCGCGCACACGTCCAGGCGTCAAGCAGGGTTTTCTGTGCTGTTGCACGATGCGTCAGGTTGTAGCGTGGAAAATATCGTGAAATGTGCAGCGGAGTGTCACCGCCCAGGTTATGTGCAATATAGCGAGCGAGCTGCCGCACTTCATCTGCGGAATCATTTTCATCGGTGATGAGCAGGTTGGTAATTTCGAGATGACGTTTTTTTTTGATGGCTTCACAGGCCTGCAGGACCGGCCCGAGTGAGGCTTTGCACAATCGCCGGTAAAATGATTCCTGCATGGATTTGATGTCGATGTTGAATGCGTCAACTACCGACAATAAGTCGTTTAGTGGCTGCGGATTGTAGAAGCCGTTGCTGACCATGACATTTGCGAGCCCGCTTGCCTTGATGCGTGCTCCAACCGCCATGATCGTTTCGAACCAGATAAAGGGCTCCGAGTAGGTGTAGGCAATACCTGCCGAAGCGCTCTGTACGACCTGGTCGACTAGTGCATTAGGTGAAACTTCAGGGATGTGCCGGGGCTGCTGGGAGATGTCGCAGTTCTGGCAGAAAGCGCATTTGAACGTACAGCCGTTGGGGCCGGTCGAGTAGATGGATGATCCGGGCAGGAAGTGGTACAATGGTTTTTTTTCGATCGGGTCGAGTGCTGTTGATACCGGTCGGCAATAATTCAGCGAGTGTAACGTCCCCCCGCGATTGCCCCGGGTCAGGCAAATGCCGTTTTTGCCCGGCTGTATGCGACAATGGTGGGGGCATAATTCGCACAGCACAGCGTTATCGTGGGTGGCGGTGTACCAGGCGGCTTCTTTCATGACAATCACTATCGTTTATGGAGACGGCCTTTTGGAAAAATGCTTTGTGCTCATGCGGCGTGCAATCGCCTCTAAGTTCGCTCGAATTTTGTCTTAACCCCAATGCGCTTGCAACAGGCGTAAATTGGACATTCGTTGCACCGGGGATTGAGCGGCGTGCACAGGTGCTGACCAAAAGACACGAAATAGCTGTTAAACGTAATCCAGTATTTTTTGGGCATTTTCTTTCTTAGTGCCATTTCCGTTTCAAAGGGCGTGCCGGTTGAAACATACCCCAGCCGGTTTGAAATACGATGAACGTGAATGTCAACGCACACGGCCGGCTTGCCAAATGCGACGGCAACTACCAGATTGGCCGTTTTGCGCCCGACACCGGGCAGCCTCACCAGCTCTTCGACCGTATCCGGAATTCTTCCCTGAAACCCGGTATGCAGCTCCTCAGGGAGCGCTTTGAGATATTTGGCCTTGTTTTTGTAGAAGCCGACCGGAAAAATGATTTTCTCGATCTGTGTGAGAGACAGGTCGTGCAGATCTGCCGGTATCGTGACATGCTCGAACAATCGTTGTGATGCCCGGACGGTCGTTTCATCCTTCGTGCGGGCGCTGAGGATTGTCGAAACCAGTACTTTGAAGGGATTTTTTGTCTGGAACTGGATTAAATCGACAACCGGCATTTTGTGTTTGGCGAATTCTTTTTCAAGAATATCGTGAATCCGGTCTATGCTAACGATCGGCTTTTTCCGTTTCATCCGTTACTGGTTCCTTGCGGGGGGAGGGGGCGGTGCTGCGTGGTGATGGTGATGCTACCTCGATTTGCGGAGGTCTTTTACCTTTAAGTAGCTGAAATTCCAGTACGAACCTGTGGGAGAGAGAGGTGAGGGCTTTTGCGGAACCGGCCTGGGGATTGATATCAGATCTGACAATTCGTTCGCCGCCATCATAGAAATAGCCAAACCACTGTCCGGCGTAATAGATACCGGCTTCGATTCCGGAAGCATTTTCAAGCCTTCTCAGGGAGGTCATCCCGATTCGCCAGCTTACACCTGCTCCAAAACCCAGAGCGTCTGAAGCATACCCGTCTGCCTGGGTACCGATTAACGTGTATACGCTTTTGTAGCCGCCCGGCATCGATCCCGGCATGTCTGCAGTAGTCTTCAATCGCACAATACTGAGCGGATGGACCCGGACACCGGCATTGATCGAGGTTACATCCGAATTGGTGATAGTGAAATATTTCGTGCTGATGTGTTGTTTGTAGGTTGCTCCCAGCGAAAACGAATAGAGCGTCAATCGCTGGCTGTATTCTACAAGCTGCTCGAAGGCGGTAGCGGTTCCCGGCAGGGTAATACTCGTGTCTACCTGTACCGAAGCGACAAAAGATTTGAGCATGAAGAAAAAGGTGGCATCAATGGACAGTCGCTGTTTTGTTGCTGCGTATGGCGTGTACGAAACAGCAATCGGGAAATTGATCGAATAGGCATCGGGCTGCTCACGTGCCCGGTACACAAACGCTACCGTGTCCGTCAGCGTATCCACACCCGCTATCCGGGAAAAAACAACAGAAGCCGGCAACGCAAAAGAACCCAATGAATCCGGCAGACCATCTTTCCACAAATCGAAAAGAGGAAAGCTGCCCAGAGACCATCCCGCACCGAATCCCCAGAACGGTTTCTGCCAGAATCGATACGAGGTGTCGGCGGCATAAACCGGTCCGCTTTCGCTCACCGCATCGCCGAGCGTGTCGTGCGCCTGTTTCGGGATTATCAGCAGGGAATCTTTGCCGTGGAGGCTATCCGCTGAAATTCGTGTTCCCGGCGAGTCTTCGACCGGCAGTGAATCTGCTTCGCCTTCCGATAACGCCACGGCAGATTCGCCCGGCATGACGTTGGTTGTATCGGCATGCGGGAGGTGGTCGGTGACTCTGCCGGCATGTTGCGCCGGCGCCGCGATCGTAAAGCACATCAGTATCAACCGGCTGTACGCTATGAGTTCGGGCATATCAGTCTATCTCCACCACCACCAGGGTATAATCGTCTTCGTAGGTAAATTGTGATAATTGTTGCTTAATAGCCGGAATCACTTTGTCAAATTCAAACCGATTGCACTCTTGCAATATTTTTGCGAATTGACGATATCCAAGTACTTTATAATGCTTATCCTGTTGCCCCATTATTTCATATATACCGTCGGTGAAAAAGTAGAAACGTTCTCCTTTAGTGTAACGGTACCACTGTTGCTCGTATTCCGGATTGTCAATTATACCGACAAAGGTCCCCGCAGCCTCAAGTGTCGAGACCTTGTGTTCGGCATTCATTGCCAGAGGCTTGGGATGACCTGCCCGTGCGAAATTTATCGTTTTGTTGTGAATGTCAAAAATAGCCCAGAAGCATGTCAGATAATGATTGGTATTAATATTTGTGTTGAGATCTTTGTTCAAAATGCTGAGCAATTCGTGTGGCGGCATGATGCTCTTCGTGTGATTAAAAAGGGCCATTTTTGAAATAGTACCGATGAATGCCGAGGCCAGACCATGACCCGATGCATCGCCGATGAATAGGCCAATTTGGCTTTCGCTGAAACGAATAAAATCATACACATCTCCTCCAACCGCTTCAACCGGATGATACGTCGCGTCTATTTTCAAGCCGGGAACAACGGGGAGTTTTTGTGGCAGCAAGCCCAATTGTATTTGTCTGGCCAACTCCAATTCCTCTGAAGTCTTGACTTGCTCAATTTGCAGTCGTTTGGTTGTCTGTGCCAGATCAACATTTTGTTGTTCAAGCTCTATTTTCAATCGCTCGAGTTCGGTGATGTCGCGAACATTCTCTACGATTGCGTCGGATCTCACTTTTTGTTCGCTGAAAGGGTAGAACGTCAACGTTACAAAACCGGACCCGGGATTGCGCGGGTGCGGCGAGCGTTCCGCAAAACGCTTTGCTCCGGTATCCAAAACTTCGAGCATGCGACAATCTTCGCAGGGGGTTTTTCTCTCACGCAATACCTGGTAGCAACGTTTGTGCAATACCTCCCAATATGATTTTCCGACCAATTCTGTGTATGCCCGGTTGACTCGCAATATGCGGTAGTCGCTGTCGATAATTGCAAGCGGGTCGATGATTGAGTCGAATGCCGCTTCAAGGTGAAGCTTGCTTTTGTAAATAAGGTGCAACGGATATTTGCGGTACAGGAAAACGCCCATTACGGCTGCAACCACTAAACCCGCACACAGCGTGTAAAATAATACCACAATCATGCAAGAGACGCTTTCGACATTTTTGTAAAATTTGGCATAGCCAGGTAACACGGCTCAATTGCAGACGGGAGGAGCCAGGGTGTATTCTTGTGTTGACTTGCACGAATACACCCCCAGCCGCGCTGCAGGCCCGACGTCTCGGCCCGCAAGACGCGTGGCGATTCGGCAAGAAAATCGAAACACGTGCTTTTGGCGTATCCCAGGATATCGATAATTATGCGGTCTTCGGGGCCGATGTGCTGTTTGAATTGGTCTCCATCGGTAAGGCGATCCGGGCTCAGGCGTTTGGTTTGCCCGTTGCTTCTCTCGAATCGGGCCCAGTAAATTGTGCCCTTGCGTGCATCAAAGGCAACGGTGAGAGGGCCATCTTCCGCAAGCGATGCGCAGGCGACACTCTGCAATGATGAAACACCCGCAACCTTCAGAGCGGTGTTGCAGGTGAAGCCCTTCACAAATGCAATCCCTATGCGCAGACCGGTGAACGATCCAGGCCCGATTGCCAGCGCGATATGCTTTATGCGATCCGCTCCAACGCCGTGTGCATTGAGCATAAACGCCACGGCTTGCGTGATCTGTTCTGCATGTGAATTGCGAACATACCGTGAATAGGTTGCTATGAGTTGCCTCTCCGCGGCCAGGGCGATGCTTAATTCAACCGAAGATGTATCAATTCCCAGTATCAAGCTCATAGAAGCAATCCTGGTAGTTGCGCAGGATGGTTATCCGGCAAGTGCAGTGTGTATGAGTAGGTCAAGCAGTTCACGGTATGTCCCGCCCCGGGCCTGGAAAGCTTTGGGAACCAGGGAGTTCAGGGTCAGTCCAGGTATGGAATTTGTCTCAAGAACATAGCAGATGTTTTCGGCCACGATGATATCGGTACGCGACAGACCTGCACATTCGAGCAGAACATGGGCTCTTCGTGCCGAACACTGAATGCGTTCCAACAGCTCCGGCGAACGGGGCGCGGGTACCAGCTCTTCACATGCGCCGGAATCGTATTTGGCTTCGTAGTCAAAAAAGGCAGATTTCCGGGGGCGAATTTCCACCACCGGCAGCACGTCAAGGCTGCCGTCGGGCCTTTCCAGTACGGGACACGAAAATTCTATTCCGGAAATAGTCGACTCGATGAGGATTGCCTTGGCATGCTGCCGGTATTCGTCGAGCAAACTCTGCAGTTCGCCTCGATTCTCTGCTTTTCCCATCAGTTTGCTGGAGCCGGACTGTGGACATTTGACGAAGCAGGGATAGCCATGCCTGGCTTCCAGCGTATCGAGAGTATTTTCGGGACAACGTGGGCCGAATATTGACCAGGGGGGGGTGGCTAGTCCATTCTGCTCGTACAGGTATTTGCAGGCGATTTTATTCAGGGCGAGGGAGCTGGCGAACACGCCGGAACCGGTATAGGGTATGCCGATGGTTTCAAGATACCCCTGGATGCTGCCGTCTTCGCCGAACTCACCATGCAATGCCAGGAATGCAATGTCGCAGTCCTGCCAGACGTGCCTGGAATCGGCGGGGTGAAATGGTCCGCTGAAGCATGAAGAGGCATCCGGAGATGAAAATGCATCCGATGGAGGAATTTTATCCCGGCAGTCGCAACAGTAAAATTGCTTTGCCGGTGAAACAACCACGGCGCGCACGGCGTACGAGCCTGTATTCAGATGGGAGATGACCTGTTGCCCGGAAAGCAGTGATATGTCATGCTCGGCGGACGGTCCGCCCATCACGACTGCAACGTTCATGTGCTGTTCTCCTTACGGGGCCAATTTATCAAGCAGGTAATTGCGCGCATTATCAAGGCCGATGCGTTCCTGTTGCATCGAATCCCGTTCTCTGACGGTTATGGTATTATCTTCAAGTGTTTGCGAGTCGATTGTCAAGCAGTAGGGCGTACCTATTTCATCCTGACGGCGATAGCGGCGCCCCACGGCCCCGCTCTCGTCGTAAAAAACCCGAAAAAAGCGTTGCAGATCTGCGGTCAGCTTTCTGGCGATGTCATCCATTCCGTCGCGTTTGACAAGGGGCAATACTGCGGCTTTCATGGGCGCCAGGCGGGGGTGGAAATGCATGACCGTACGTTTTTCTTCTTTGCCGTCGGCGGCACCAATCTGCTCTTCGGCATAGGCCGCGCAGATCGCCGCCATGCAGGTGCGACTTGCCCCGATTGAGGTTTCGATTACATAGGGGAGGTAATGTTCTTTAGATGCGTCGTCGAAATACTTCAGCGTCTTGCCGGAGAACTCCTCATGACGCGACAGGTCAAAATCGGTACGGCTGTGAATGCCTTCCACCTCGCCGAAACCGAAGGGAAAATCAAATTCTAAATCATAGGCTGCTTTTGCGTAGTGGGCCAGTTTGTCGTGTTGGTGCCACTTGAGCTTGTTTGTGCTGAAGCCGAGGTTGAGAAACCAGTTCATCCGCTGCTCACGCCAATATTCAAACCATTCGTCTTCGTCTCCTGGTTTGACGAAGAACTGCATTTCCATCTGCTCGAACTCGCGGGTGCGGAAGAGAAAGTTTTTCGTATTAATCTCATTGCGAAATGCTTTGCCGATCTGCGCAATGCCGAACGGCAGTTTTTGACGCGTGGAGTTGAGTACGTTGAAAAAATTGACGAAAATACCCTGCGCAGTTTCGGGACGAAGATAGACTACCGAAGAGGCATCTTCAAGCGGGCCAACGTGGGTTTTGAACATCAGATTGAACTGGCGTGCCGCAGTGAACGACTCGCCAGCGCCGCAGTTGGGGCAAGCGACCATGGTCGTTATGATTTTTTCAGCAATCTCATCATCTGCAATGCGCCGGGCGAATTCATCGACAACACGACTGTCCTGCTGCCGGCCTGCGAAAGCCTCCGGCTCCAGGGTGCGCAGAATTTTCTTTTTTGCCTTGAGCGCAAGCTCCTCGAGCAAAATGTCGAGGCGAAATCGCGCTTTGCACGATTTGCAGTCAACCATCGGGTCGGTAAAATTGGCTACGTGACCGGAAGCTTCCCAGACTTTGGGGTGCATGAGAATCGCGGCGTCGACGCCTTCGACATCGGCGCGCAGCGTCATGGCGCGCCACCACTCCTGTTTGAGGTTGTTAAGAAGCTCGACTCCCAGCGGGCCGTAATCCCAGCAGCCGTTCAGGCCGCCATAAATTTCACTGGATTGGAATACGAAGCCCCGCCTCTTGCACAACGATACGATCGTTGACATAAGATCGGGCTGATGCTTGCTCATAGATGATTCCTTGGGTTAATGTGTTCCGGGCCGATCAGGCGCGGTGCTTTGCCATATTTTGCGCCAGGCGAGTCTTGATGGGCGTATGGGAGTCAATGGCAAAATCTTTACCGGTTATCATTTCGTACAGCCTGATGTAGCGGGACGACAATTCGACCACCAGATCGTCCGGGGCCGGGGGAAGCTCGGGATCATTATACGGATCGCAATTGTCTTTGAACCATAGACGCAGAAATTCCTTGTCGATATTTTCGGGCTCTTTTCCTTCTGCGAATCTGGCTTCGTAGGATTCGGCCAGCCAGTATCGGGATGAATCGGGGGTGTGTATTTCGTCAATCAGGATCAGGTTGTCGCTTTCGTCAATGCCCAGCTCGTATTTGGTGTCGACGAGAATTAATCCGTGCTGCGCTGCAATTTCGGTTCCGCGCCGGAACAGCGCAAACGCTATTTCAGCCGCATTCTGCCAGACATCCTTTGGAAGAATGCCGCGATCGACAATCTCCCGGGCCGAAATCGACTCGTCATGCTCTTCGTCTTTGGTGGTAGGCGTAAGAATCGGCGCATCGAAGTTCTGATTTTTCACCATGCCGTCGGGCAGCACATTGCCGCATATATTGCGGACGCCGTTGCTGTATTGCGTCCATGCCGCGGTTGAGGTCGATCCGGTCAGGTAGCCGCGCATGACAAATTCGATGGGCAGGACCGTGCATTTTTTGCCGATGGTAACATTGGGGTCGGGAATGTCAAGTACATGGTTGTTGACGATATCGGCCGTCTGTTCGAACCAGAACGCGGAAACCTGATTGAGCACCTGACCCTTGAAAGGGATGCTGGCCAGAACCCGGTCGAACGCGCTTTGCCGATCGGTAGTGATCAACGCAAGCCTGTCGCCCAGATCGTATATATCTCTGACTTTACCGACCTGGCGACCGGGCAGATCCAGGAAATCCGTCGTGGTGAGGCAGTTATTCAGATTGGTACGAATGATGTCTTTGGGGATCATAATTTAAACCTTCCGCATTAAAAATCTTATCAAAAATGAGCTTGTAAAATAACTTTCGGCGCACCCGATTCCACGCTTTCCGACTTTGACTGCCAATCAAAATACCAGGGCGCGATTTGCAATATGCATCACTTGTGCCTTGTAGCTTCGCGCTGCTGCGGGGGAATTTTGCCTGAAATGGCGGATCGGGATATACTTTTGCAGTTCATACAGCAGGTAGAAAACCGTGCGAGTTTGAGCTGCGGCGCTATTGTCGCGGGCTGATCCGTACCCCTCCCAGAAGGCCGGTTCGGATATGCCGCAGTAATCAAGCACGGCAAATTCAATTTCGGGGTCGCCCCACACGGCCCGGTCCCAGTCGATCAGTCCGGCTACGCTGTTGTGCCTGTCAATTAGTATGTTCTCGGCCCACACGTCCATGTGCAGCAGTGAAGATTTTACCGGTCGGTCGAAGAGATGAATGTGGGTGGCCAGCAGCGATTTCATGTGATGGCCTTCCTCCGGGGAGTAGTGCCCGCTGGCTATGACGTCATCGATGAGTTTATGCCACATCAGATAGAACGCATCGATCCAGCTCCGTTGCGGAGGGTGAGGATGATGCTGGCCGACATAGCCGTAGCTCTCGGATGTCCGGCCGTGCGCCTGTCGCAGATAATTCCCGATTTCACTGAGCACGTTCGCTTTGGATGCCGGACGCTGACTCAACGGGTCGCCGTAAATGCGCTCCATAATCAGATAATCGCTTTCAATCAGTTCATGCGATTCGTCGAATGCAAGTATGCGGGGAACCGGAATTGATGTTGTGTCGAGCAGCACCTGATGAATGCCGGGCTCCTGTTTCATCATGTTGCGCTCGTAGAACAGGCAGAATGTATCCTGGGGCGGAGCTATGCGCAGGACATATTCTGCATCCGGCGCGGTAACGAACCAGGAAGTGTTGAATCTGCCCGTCAGAATACGGCTGAAAACCAGCTCGTTTGGATCGTACGGGAGATGACGGGTGATACACTGTGTCAATATTGCGTCGCTGAAGGCCATGCTGTCATTTTTCTTTAGATACCGGCTGCAGCCGATATCTCACAATATAAAAAGGGATCAATTCTGCCGGGAGCGAAATTGCGGGATGCTGTTGATCCTATGCAAAAAGCAAAGGCAAATCTGTTCGCCTACGGCAAGGTATCCGCAATGCCCCAAGCTCCGCTTTTCGCCATCCAGTTGAACGCCTGTTTCAAGGTGTCAAGCGGTACGGCGCCGGTTGCATCGATGAAATTGTGGTAAATATCACCGATATCCGCCCCCGATTCCCGTTCGATATGTTCGCGATACTCGCTCCAGGAGAATGCACCCCCCTCATGCTGCTGCACGAACGGGCCGATCACCTCATCGAGGGTCGAGTTTCCCGCGGTCGCCTGCATAATGCGGGTGTCAAGTAACATGTTGACTTGGGCGCCTTTCATGTAGATTAGCTTGCCGAAACTTGCGCCCTCTTCAAATAAATTGACGCGTGCATATTCGTCCGTCAATTTATACTTTTTGACTTCATCTCTGCCGGAATAATTTTGCGTGACCAGTTCGTCGATTACGGGAGGCAGTGCCGCAACTTCATTGCGTTTGGCAATCAGGTATCCAAGATAGGTTGCCGTGCCTTCTTTCCACCAGGGCATATCGACATCGCCGGTACGCACACCAACCCAGGCATGCGCCAGCTCGTGGGCCAGAACCATATTGAAAACGTCGAGCGAATCGATATGCGGCGGATCCAGTTGCGTGAACGCGTACATGCCTTCAAGCCCGCCCTTGTTTGCACCGCGCAGGATGACGGTTAGCGGGGCGTTGTCGATCGTGCCGAACGATGCGCTCAAATCACCGACAATCTCCGCAAAGTCGTCCGCTATCCGGCGCGCCAGGTCGCTGTCGATACTGATCGTTGGTTCGATTGACACAAAGCGAAACGCCTGCCCGTTGGCGGTGCGTTGCGAAAGGATTCGTGTATTGGCCTCACTGCGGTCGATGATTGCCGACATGGAAAAAAGCAGTTGATAAGGGTTGTCAAATGCAACTTGTTGCGGGTCACCCAGAAGCACAAGCTCGTCGGCAATATCCCAGAACACCTCCAGGTCGAAGGACGTGCGCCATATGTCAATTAAACCGGGGCTGGTGTAAGGAACGATGAACAGGTGGGCGCCCCTGATCCAGCCGCCGGTAGCCGACACTGCCGGGATACCCATGTAATCGCGCTGGGTGGCATAATTGAGCGTGACATGGTAGCTGATACGCACCGGCACCTCACGTGCTGCAAATGCAAATGTCATGCTCGTAATGTTTCCGGTTCGTATGCTGTCGAAGGAAACTGATACCTTTTCATTCGCGCGATTGACTATTTTGATGTTATGAAAATTTCTTCCCGTTTGGTCAAGCATCGGGTTGTCCGCATACAGCGGCGGCACGATAAATCGCACGGAATCCCCCGCTGGCCGGGAGCCGAGCGTTGCCATAATCGAAATACTGTCCCGCGGCAGCCCGGAAATAGAAACTCGATAGTGGATTCCGTCAGTCGGTGCGGTCCATGGGCCCGGCTCTGTCGGTTGCTGACTGCAGCCTATTATGACAACTATCGGGAACGCACTGATCAAGCATTTATATCTAAAACGCACTTATGGTTGCCTTTCAAAAAAGTCAGCGTATCCGGCTTGCAATAACCCTTGAGTAATAATATAATTTCAAAGGCTATTCACATTTCCAGCAGACTGATTCATGAGATACGCCATTGTATCCGACATTCACGGGAATAAAGAAGCCCTCCTGGCAGTAGTCAAGGACACTGAAAAGCGTCTGATCGACGAGGTAATCTGTCTAGGCGATGTCGTCGGCTATTATCCGGATCCGGAAGCCTGTATCGATATCGTCCGGGAGAGCACTTCTTCCTGCCTGGCGGGAAATCATGATTATGCTGCTATCGGGAGGGTGGATACCAAAACATTTACCTACTACGCCTATACGGCTATGGAGTGGACAAAAAAGAATCTTTCCGAAAAATCAAAAGATTATCTTGCATCGTTGCCGCTGACCGTGCGGCGCGAAAATCTCTTTTTCAGCCACTCGTCTCCCTCGACCCGCGAGCCCTGGGCCTATGTTTTTCCGGACAGCGAACTGGCGGTGTATGAGGCATTCAGCGCGCTTACCTGTCAATTGAGTTTCATCGGCCACACGCATTGGCCTTCAATCATGTATCAGGAAGACGAAAAAATTATTCTGCACTCCGATCATTCGATCGACATGAAAGATAACTGTTTTTATCTTGTCAACGTAGGATCGGTCGGCCAGCCCCGTGATTTCGATCCGCGTTCCTGTTATGCAATTTTCGACAGTCGCCTCAGACGCATCGAGCTGGTAAGAGTCGAATATGATTTTACCCTCACGCAAAGGAAAATTGTCGAGAATAATCTGCCGCTGTTCCTGGCCGAGCGCCTGGAAAAAGGCCGATAACGAATTTAGTCCGGCTGACTTACCATAACTCCGTTTTCAAATTCACTTCTGGTAACAAGCTCTCCCTCTTCATCGTAAGTTCTGGTGACACCGATTTTAAGACCGTCGCGGTACTTCATTGACGTTTGCACCTTTCCGTCGGGATAGTACCATACGAATTTGCCGTCTTTGCGTCCATCCCGGTATCCCATGCGAAAATGGCGTTGTCCGGATTCGTAGTAGCCGTGAATTGTCGATCGGTCATTGCGCTTGCTGCGGCTGATTTTTTCGCGAATGCCCCCGGTGCGATAATAGCTGATTTGATCACCGACCGATTTGCCGTTTACATAGGCGGCGAATTCCTTGAGGGCGCCGTTGGCGTAATATTCCTTGTATTCGCCTTCAAGAACGCCGTTTTTCACGTGCTTTATCGATTGCAACTGGCCGTTTTCAAAGTAGCTTTTTACCATGCCCTGCTCTTTGCCGCTTTCGAAATAGACGATTTCCTTTATTTTTCCCGATTCATAATACGTTGTCGTCGGTCCCTGATTTACACCGTGTTTCATACTGGTTTCTTTGCGTATCTTGCCGCTTTTATAAAAGAGACGGGAGACACCTTCTGGCTGATCGAGCTTGTAGGTGATTCGTGCCCGTTTATTTCCATTTTCATAATAAAACAATGCCGTGCCGTTCAGCTTACCTTCTTCATACTGCGTTTTTTCGCGAATGGCACCGGTTGCATAATACTTCAGCGCCGTGCCGACGGGAACGCCATCTTCAAAATGAATCGATTCCAGCAACTCTCCCTGGGGATGGTACACGCGCGTCGGGCCGTGCCGTAATCCGTTGTCAAAATCGATTTCCGACCGTATCCGGCCGTTACGATAATAGAGCCTGGCGGTGCCGTCCGGCCGATTGTCGACAAAGTCAAGTTCTCCGCGTACGCTTCCATTGGGGAAATAATAGACTGAATAACCGTTCCTGACGTCCTCCTTGTAACAGGCTTCCTCCATTTTGGAACCGTTTTCATAGTAGGTTGTGCGCACATCGCATTCGTCAAATGCCTCTTCGGGAATGTGCACGAGGTGCTTCTCGACCGTCTGGCGGGGTGTCGTAACGGTTGCTGTATCAACTGCCTGCAGGTCTTCCTCTTCGAAAATGTCGCCAAAATCAACAACTGACGTGTCGCGCTGCTCCGGCGCCGGTTTTTTGGGGATTGCCGGGAAGCCGATTATCTCATAGACCATGCGGCGATAGGTTCGGGCCAGCGCGAAGGTGGAATCCGCTTCGAGCGCACGGGTATAGTGTTGCGCCGCCGTATCGAGCGCAACGCTGTCGTGTATGCCGCGGTGAGCATTGAGGCCTTTACCGAACCCGGCCAGCGCGGCGATATTTTGCGACCCATGCGATTCAACTTTATTGCGCACGTATTCTCCGAGCGGTACGTCCAGCACGCTGCAGATCGATTGAGTGAGTTCGTTGAGCACCGGCATGATCTCGGCGCCGCGCATAGGCACGTCGCGCTCGAACGTTCGAAAGATAAGGCCTGATTCCGTATCAATTACCTTGGCTGAAATACGGCAGGTGTTAAGCGTAATGAGATATTGCCCTTTTATCGTCATGGAAATGCCGAACACATCACCGGCCCGGCGCAGTTTGTCTTTGTCGATAATTTGGCTTTCTGCAGAATTGGTTGTTTCGATAAAATCGGCCAGTCTGGTTCTGTCAAGAACTTCAATGCCGGTTTCCTCAAGCTTGACACTGACCAGTTCGGCCAGTGCATACCCGAAACCGGGCCGCGCCTTGTCGGCAATCATGCTGGTAAAGGGAAGCACGGCAGTCGAAGTCGGTGTTGGGGATTGCCCGAACACGGTAGCCTTGATGCACACACTTGCTACCAGGGAAAATCGGATCATGCGTTTCATGCTGGTGTTTCTGCTCACTTCAAATATCGTTATCTGACTACAATTGCCTTAATTATACAATACATGCCGGTATGCATACAGTGCTTGCCGTCACAATCTGAAAATGGTATACTCAAAAATCAGGCCGGGCGCATAAGCTGTGCACCCCGGCTGCTGTTTTGTGGGAATCAACCAAGGCGAGAGTATGTCGATCGGCAATCGCACCTTTTTTACCGCAGAGCACATTCTGGCTCACAAAGGCAGTGCTCCGGCACAACTGGCCGAGCAGGTGGTATACTGTCTGGAACTGGTTGCCGAGCTGGTAGGGCAGGGGCTGGACTACCAGTTCAAAGGCGGTAATTCACTGCTGGTTATCTTGCAGGATCCGCAACGCTTTTCGATAGACGTCGATATAGCCACCGATGAGCCGCGGGAGAAAATTGAAACCTGCCTCTCATCGTTAACGGCGCTTTCGGACGTCTTTTCGCGCTGGGAACCGCGCAAACATAAAACCAAACCCTGGATCCCTCTTGCCAGCTACTACCTTTATTTCGATTCACGTTTCGTTGCGCCCGAAGATGCGTTTATCATGCTTGACGTTCAGCTCAGCAAAAGCCCCTACGCCACCGAGCCGAAAAAAATTCAATGCCGTCGTCTCTATACCGCAGACGTGAAGGTCAACGTACCCACACCCGGGGCCATCATCGGCGACAAGCTACTGACTCTGGGACCGTCAACTCTAGGCATTCCGATTGGTAAAGGCAAAGATGCTCAGCGCATCAAGCATGCATTTGATGTGAGCCTGCTGCTGGAAACCGGGCCCGCAGCATCAGAAATCAGAGAGAGTTTTTGCGCCTGCATCGGTCACGAGGAAGAAATTCAACAGCGAACCATTCCGATTGACGAGGTCGTATTCGATACGCTCAAGCTCTGCGCGAGCGTCGCCGGATTCGAACACAAACCTCAAGCAGATGCTGATCGCCTGCATCCCTATCTGTACGAAAACTGTATCGGACTGCCGGATTTTATGCCGCATGTGTTTGCGCGACCCTACGACTGGGCCACTCTGCAGGTCGACTTTTCGCGCGTTGCCCTCGCCCTGTGCGCCGCACATGATGATAAGCTTGACGAACAGCAGTTTGCTCTGATGCTCGATCCGGTCTTTGAATCACACTCTCTTCACCTGATCGACGAGGGGATTTTGCATCATAATCAGCTCGCCCGGAATAACTGGGCGAAGGTCTGCAGCCGAATGGGTCGTCGCTTTGCCGAATTATCCCCCGTCCAGAGTGACTGATGAATACTATTCATACTATCGCGCAACTACGTCAGCAGGCGGCACACATCAAAAAGGCCGCCGGCTCCCGCCTCATCACCCGCCAGGAAGTCATCGTGCTTGCGGCCGAAGAGCTTGCACGAACTTATACCCGTGACGAAAAACGGGCTTCCGGCTCATGAACGCTTCAACTGTCGATAAGACGCTGGTTGTATTGCCCAATAACCTGGGCGATGTCATCATGGCTACGCCTCTGCTCGAAGGGTTGCGGAAAAATCATGCGCCGGGATTCATTGCCTATCTGGTGGAAGAGGGATTCGAGGCGGGTCTTATCAATAATCCACATGTCGATACCATTATCACCTTTCCTCGGCGGCACATACGCAATCTGCTGAATTCCGCCAATTGCCAGGAAGGCATCCAGGATCTGACCAGCACGCTCTATGGCATAGATGGATTGCAGTTCGATACGATTGTTAATCTCAGCCAGCATCCGTATGTTTCATACCTTGTCTCTGCAATTTACGCCCGCAACAGGATGGGACAGCATTTTCTGCTCGAAGGCAATCACGCCGTTGACGACGACTGGTCACAGTATCTTTATGCCGTCCCCTTTGCCCGAAGTTGCAACGACCTGCACGCAACGGATGTTTATCGGCGGATCGCCGGTGCTTGCGAGCATTGCGGCCGGGGAACCATTGTGCTGAGCAAAGATGAACTGCAAGATGCCGGCCGGCTTCTGGCCGAATGCGGCGTTCGGTCTGAAGCCACAAAACTCATGCTCTTTCAGCCCGGGGCCGCGATGGCGTCGAAGCGATGGGGCGTAGACTCCTTTGTAGCGCTTGGCCGCCGCCTGACGAATGTGGGCTGGACCATTGGCGTGATGGGCGCACCATTTGAAAAAGAAGAAGCCGGCGCTATCGTCAACGGTATCGAGCAATCGGCCTTTTTGCTTGCCGGACACACCTCATTTCGGCAGGCAATCGGGATAACGGCGCATGCCGGAGGCCTGGTAACCGGCGATACGGCACTGATGCATGCCGCAGCCGCATTGCAGACGCCGCTTTATGCGCTTTTCGGCTCCACGAGTCCTGTAGAAACCGGTCCTTACGCTTCCGGATGCTGGGTCTTCTCGGCAAGGTGCAAAAAGCGGCCGTGCTTCAGGGAGAGCTGCGACGCAATGAGTTGCATGAAGTCAATCGCCGCTGACGATGTGTTTCATTGCATTCACCATCAGGCTCCGCCCTCGGGTGCACGGTGTGACATATTTCGTACGGTTTTGGAACCAAACGGCGATTACAGCCTGATCCCCGTTGCCGGTGCAGAACAGTATTATGTGAACACGGCCGATGCGGTTATACTCAGGTCGGCCTTTGAGGAGCACGTACAGGTAGCCCACCTGATAGATGAGCTGGACTTGCAGCAGACTTGCCGCAACGGCGGGCAATTGCTTGAGAAACTGCATGCCATGATCGATCTCCTTCAGCAATTCACCGAAAGCAAAGACCGCAGCCATATCACCAACTTTGAGCATATGAAAGGCAGTCTCGAAACTCTGGAAGGAATCGGCGCGTTCTGGAAGGCGGTGCTCAATATTCGGCTCAACAGCATTACGCTGTGCGATCCGCTCCGGGCAATCACGGCATCATTGCAGGTTTGTCGGAGGACCGCCCGGCAGATCGAGCAGGCAATCGCCCCTCATACAGCTTCGATCGAAAGCTCAATCACGGAATAAATTTGCGTATTCTCTCCCAGCCTGCGTCGGGTATCGTTGCGCCGATCACCTGGCAGACTTCATACCCGCAGGCCGAGCCCAGCTTACCGCATGTTTCCAGCGCATAGCCTTTTGCCAGACCATACAAAAACCCCGATGCCCATAAATCCCCGGCTCCGGTTGTATCGATTGCGCTGCCGTCACCCATGATTTCGTTGCGAACCACTTCACTGCCGTGAGCTATGAAGCTGCCGCGCTTGCCTAGTTTCAGCACCGCATATTCGGCATGTTTGCGCAATGCAGCCAGCGTCTGCTGCTCATCATCCATGCCGGTAAAGGCGCGCGCTTCGTCCTCATTGGCAATCAAAATATCAACGTACTCATCAACCAGCTCGTCAAGGATTTCTTTATTGGCTTCAACGACCGTAAATGCAGCCAGGTCCAAGGAAACTTTTGCACCGGCCTGTTGTGCCGACTGCAGTGCCTTTTCTATAAGTGGCTTATTAAAGAGCAGATACCCCTCGATATGGACAATGGCCGTGCCGGAAAACATGTCCGGGCCGATCTCCTCTGCCTGGGCCTCGGATGCTGCGCCCAGAAAGGTAAACATTGTGCGTTGTGCGTCCGGGGTTATAACCGAAAGTACGCGCCCGGTGGGAGAGTCGGTTTGCGCCAGAAATGGTTCGACATTGCTTTTTTTCAGGCTTCCCTCAAAGATATCGCCAAGCTCATCCCTGCCGCGTTTGCCGATGAAGCGTGCGTTGCCGCCCAATCTGCCTGCGCCGACTATAGTATTGCAGGCCGAGCCGCCCGCAACCGTCTCATATTCTTTGCCGGATTTCTGCAGTATTTCTGCTATGCGCTCGCTGTCGACCAGTGTCATGCCGCCCTTGGGGGCGTTGCAGCTCTTAAGAAACGCATCACTTTCCTGCAGAAGAATGTCAACCAACGCCGACCCAATACCGGTAATTGCTTTGCTTGAGGAATTCATGTGACTCACCTTAGTGTTAATTGTTGCTTATTTTCCGGCCCAAAATATAGTATCTGACAACTTGCCGGTTTGTTTCCGGCGTAATGCGCAATTTCACAAAGTAATAATAATTGATCGAAAAATGACAAATTATGTGCAAAAAGAATGAATCCATAAATTTTAGCTGCGCTCCAAGACGCTTACTGCTATATTATAGCCTGCCCTCGAAAAATGACGTTGCTACTACTCGTGTTTGCCGCCGGAAGCGTATAACGGTTTTCAGGCTATGAGAAATGTGCAGTAATCAAAATTCCAGAATGGCATACCTGCCGTTCGGGCGCGGATGGCTTTTAATTCTGTGCCTGGCAGTGGTGGTATATGTCCCCAAAGCCGATGGGCTCAGTGGCATTGCAGTCAGCACGCGCTCGCAGGCAACCCATCCGCTCGGCCATCAGACGGGTGCAATCTATCGGCATATAATCAGTGATGACAGGCTCATCGATCGAACAGCACTCTATGCCGGTGACGATGCACGCGCGGCAACGATCAATCCATCGGGAACCCGGATTGCCTTTTTGAGACGCGATAATGCCTTATGCATGAAGTCGCTACGCAATCGTGGTGAGGTAATCATCCTGAAACACAACATAGACTGGAAAACCAGCATAGACTGGGCAGGCGACGAGTGGATTTATTTCATTAAGCGCCGGCAGCACCGCGATCTGATGCGGGTCAATGTCTTATCACGTACCGTTGAAAGGGTAGCGACATTTCCGTATGAAATCTATTGCATCAGTATTGCGCGTGAGGGCAAAGAGGGCGTTGCCGTTGCCAATAATAACGGGTGGAAGGTATATCTCTTTACGGTGCGCAGCGCCAAAGCTGTGATTATGGCTGAGGCGCCGGGCAATTGCGCTGCAATTTCACCGGACGGCTCGCACTTTTGCTCCAATGCCAGTACCCATGTGCAGGCCGGAATCCGGCTGTCGCAGCAAGACACGGCAGTTGCTTCCCTCAAACCGTTGCACAAAGAGGCCGGACACTACCTCAATCGCCTGGTCTGGTCGGCGAATTCGAAAAACTGGCTCAGCGCAACGCAAGGCGGCAATTCTAACGAAGGCGGGTACCGCAAGCAGGCTTTTCACAACCAGCTCATATACCATCGCAACGGCGCCAAAGCGGTGCAGGTGACGCATAATTCCAGGAGCAATCCCGGCTACGATGAAGGAAATGATTTCTGGGTTGGCAATCCGAACAATATTACCCTGCCCGCACCCATGCCGGCGCTTAGTCGCGATTCTCTGCATTTTCTTTCGGAGGCGGGGGATTCCGCCAATCCGCGCACTCAGCAGATCCTGCTTGGCAACTGCGGTGGAAAAGGAACCATTCTTCCGCCACTGACGACTCGCTGTGCAGCCCCCTGGTTGTCGGCGCGCGTCGAATCCAGCGACGATAGCATCTGGTGCCGGGTGAGCGTCAGGCGCGAAATCGCCGGAATGGGAAAGAGCGAAGCCCGCGTGATTCTTGAGGGTGACGGCATCGATCCGCACAGTTTTTATGTGGGCTACACGGTTAATGGTTTGCCGGTTTTTACTTCTGCGGAAATTTTTCCAGAGTCCGCCTCGGTGCATCCTGGAGACACCTTATACTTTTCTGCCGTTGCCCGGGACCAAAACGGGCGGACACTCCAGCAACAACCGTCGTTTAGCTGGCATTGTGACGGCAGTGGGAGCGTATCACCGAACGGCATGTTCGTGGCAGGCAAAAAAACAGGCACGTACACCATCTCCGCACGTGCCCGGCAAAACTCGCATAAGCACGAAGCGACTGCGCTGCTGCATAACGCGCATACCCTGTTGCGGATAAATGCCGGCGGTAAAGCATGGAGAGATTGGATTGGCGCCGAGGATTTTGTCGAGAAGGGCGAACGGTTTGTCCATGTTGTGCAATCCGATACCGTCACGGAAGTACTGGGATTGCCTGTTGATATCTGGCAATCGGCACTCGAGCACAATCCGGCGATACGCATTCCCGGCTCGCTGGTGAGCAAGGGTGCCTATCACGTTCGGCTGTACGTAGCAGATGAAGCAGGATCCGACCGGGTGATGAATATCTATGCCCGCAATGAGCTTATCGTTCCCTATTACCGGCTTGCCGGACTGGATACGTTGCAGGGTATAGAATTCGGCATCATCGAGTTTGAGCTTGCCGTTACCGACACGCACGGGCTCCTGCTGGAAATCGGAAAAGGCTACGGAAATGACGGGATTATCTCCGCGGTGGAAATTCTCGATAAAAGCCTTGCAGAACCGGCCCTGACACTGCTTGCGCCCAACGGCAGCGAGCGTGTTCGCCCCGGTGACAGTCTTGAGATTCGCTGGCAGGCCGATACCAACCGGGTGGATGCGGTTATGCTGTACTATTCGCTTGATAATGGCGCCAACTGGTCACTGCTCACTCCCAATCGGACGCTGGGTGCCAGCACCGACGGTCGCGGCCTGGGGAAATTTATTTGGCGCCTGCCGTATTCCGGAGCTCGCCGGCTCACGTCGAACGCATGCCGCGTCAAGGTGCAACAGTATAATTCGTCACATCAGGACATGTCCGATAACGCGTTTGAAATTATGCGTGCTCAGGCGAGTGAGGATGAACACCCGGCGCCCGGTCCCTTTGGTGAGTTCGGGATCCATGTGCAAAAGCAGAATAACGTGGTTGCATCGGTTCCCTATGACGGTGGGCATAAAGTCTCGATTGTGGGCATTGACGGCAAGCATCACAAAAGTATCAGCGGCAGCGGTCCCCGCAAGTATTTCCTCTCGGATGAAGTGACGACTTCGGGCATTTACCTGATAAAGCTGACTGCGGGCAATCACAAAGCTTCACGAATTGTGATGATAAGCAATTAGGGTGAGCACAATTAAACATTTTCACGCATGAGCTTTACACTTTCTCCTCCCCAATGTTAGAATAAGTTATTGATTTCATTGTCCACGGCAAACGAAGACCGGCGCCGTTTGAGTTTTTCGTCAGGGCCGGAGACAAACCGTAACCTTGCACTCTTGTCGCGCGGATTTTACTTTAGATATTTCTTTTTCCTAGCGAAAGGCAGATTCGCCTGAATGGTTGGCAAGCGCAGAAAAAAAATAGGTGAGATTCTCCTCTCACAGGGACTCATAGCCCACGAGCAACTCCTGGAAGCTCTGGAAGAGCACAAGCGCACCGGGGTGAGTCTGGGCACCATCCTGGTAAAAAAAGGATTCATCAGTGAAGATGATCTCAGCGGTGTGCTGGGCCAGCAAATTCAGCTCGAGCACAAAAAACGCATTGGCGAGGTGCTGATCGATCAGGGCCTCATCACGCAGGAACAGCTCGAGGCGGGGCTGTTGCAGCAGAAAAAAACCGGATGGCGACTGGGCACCTGCCTGGTAAAACTGGGATTTATTACCGAAGAAAAACTGATTGACGCACTAAGCGCTCAGCTTGACATACAGCATGTTGTACTGGAGAATTTCTCGTTTAATAAAGATCTGCTCAAGCTCGTTCCCGAAGAGATGGTACGCAAATACAAAGTGATTCCGCTCTTCGAACGTGAAGGCGTGGTCACCTTTGCCATGGCCGACCCCACCAACCTGCGCACGGTCGACCATCTCAAATTCAAAACCGGCATGGAAGTCGAGCCGGTCATTGCCACCGAGCAGTCAATCATGCAGGCGGTCGACCGGTGCTACAGCGACAATCTCCAGGACATGACCGACCTGCTGGGTTCCCGCGTGGAAGGGACGCAGGATATCGAGGTTGTCAACGAGGCGGATGAAGATACCCGCATCACCGATGAAGAGGGGCAGCAGGTTGTCAAGATAGTCAACCTTATCGTCAACCAGGCCGTACAGCAACGGGCTTCGGATATCCACCTCGAACCGCTTGAAAAATATGTGCGCCTGCGATACCGCATCGATGGTGAGTTGGTCGAGATGAACCCGATTCCGCTGCAATTGCGCGCACAGATTACCTCGCGTATTAAAATCATGGCCGGCATGGACATTGCCGAACGTCGCAAGCCGCAGGACGGCCACTTTCAGATCCGCCATCAGGGACGTGAAATAGATTTGCGTGTATCAACCTTTCCGATCATGACCCGTAAACGCGGTGCAAATGAAAAAATTGTACTGCGTGTCATCGATCAGTCGGGAAACCAGTTGGGGCTGGATCAGATCGGCTTCACGGCCGCTCATTTGCGCAATTTTGACGATGCCATCATAAAGCCCGACGGCATTTTGCTGGTTACCGGTCCTACCGGCAGCGGTAAATCATCCACGCTTTATGCGGCACTGCGCCGCCTGGGCATGCACTACGGAAACAAGAAGAATATCGTAACTATGGAGGACCCGGTCGAATACGTGCTTGACGGTTTGGCACAGGGTCAGATAAATCCGAAAGCAGGTTTTACGTTCGCTGAGGGTATCCGGTCGATACTGCGGCAGGATCCCGACATCATCATGATTGGTGAGATGCGTGATTTTGAGACGTGTGAAATGGCTATCCAGGCTGCCCTCACCGGACACCTGGTTTTTTCCACCCTGCATACCAATGATGCAGCCAGCGCCTATACCCGCCTGATGGATATGGGCATCGAGCCGTTTCTGATTGCTTCGACGGTCATCGCCGTACTGGCGCAACGACTGGTGCGTCGACTATGTCAGCGTTGCATGGAGCCCTATGTGCCCGAACCCGAAGTGCTGCAAAAGCTGGGATTGCGTCCCGGACTGCAGCTCTATCGCGGTAAAGGCTGCAGCGCATGCAACAATTCCGGCTACAAGGGCCGGACCGGAATCTTTGAATTTTTGATTCCCGATCAGGAAATAGTGGCAATGGTTCTCAAACGTGCTTCATCAGATGAAATCAAGCGATACCTGCTTGGTTCGGGCGCCTTCGACTCGTTGCGGCGGGACGGCTTGCGAAAAGTCGTTGAAGGCATTACCTCTCTGGAGCAGGTTTTGGGAGCCACACAAAATGAATAATCCAGCCTTCGCCTCGGCGCTCGAGGCAATTGTCCTCAATGATGTTCAGAAAGAAGCTGTCGCCTGGGATCAGGGTCCGCAGTTGGTATTTGCAGGAGCCGGCACCGGCAAAACCAGAGTGCTGACCGCCAAAATAGCCTTTTTAATTCAGGACAAAAAAATTTATCCCAATCACATTTTCGCAGCGACCTTTACCAATAAGGCCGCGCGTGAGATGCGGGAACGGGTTGAAGCATTTATCGGCATTCCCTGCGAAGGCTTGTGGATCGGCACTTTCCATTCGTTGTGTGCACGTATACTGCGCAAAGAAGCAGCCCGGATGGGATATACCTCCAGCTTCTCCATTTATGACCGTGATGATCAGATCCGGCAGGTGCGCAAAGTGCTCAAGGAAGAGGAGCTTGACGAAAAGAGCATGCCGCCGCGACAGGTACTGCACAGAATTTCGGGCCTCAAAAGCCGCTGCATTACGCCTGAAGAATACGATCAGGCTGCTAATAATTTTCTCGAGCGGCAGTTTTCCACCGTTTATACCACCTATTGCAAACAGCTTAAGAAGCAGAATGCAATGGATTTTGACGACCTGCTGGCCAACACCGTCTACCTCTTTCGCAGCCACGCCGACGTGCTCGAAGCGTATCGCACCTACTTCCACTATGTGTTGGTTGACGAATACCAGGATACGAATATCGCCCAGTTCAAGCTGGTGCAGCGACTGGTCGGCAACCGGGGGAATATCTTCGTTGTCGGCGACGACGATCAGAGCATCTACGGCTGGCGCGGCGCGCATATCGAAAACATTCTCAATTTCGAACGGCGGTTTCCCGGTACCCGCGTATGCAAGCTCGAACAAAATTACCGCTCGACACAGTTGATCCTGGATTTTGCCAATGCGTTGATTTCGCACAATACCAATCGCTCCGACAAAAGCCTCTGGACTGCTGCCGGGGGCAAAGACAAATGCAAGCTGATCTGCTACCGTGACGACCGCAACGAAGCCGACGGGGTGGCCCGGCACATTCAGGAACTGAACAAGGCGGGTATGTCTTATGGCACGATGTGCGTGCTCTTTCGAACCAATGCACAGTCTCGTGTGTTCGAAGATGTTTTCCGGCGCGCGGGCATCGCCTATGTCCTGGTCGGTTCGGTAAGTTTCTACGAGCGCAAAGAGATCAAAGATTGCCTGGCCTTTCTGCGCCTGCTGGTCAATCCGCAGGATGACATCTGCTTCGAGCGCATCATGAATGTCCCCGCCCGCGGTCTGGGTGATAAGGCCAAGGAGCAGTTGATGCTGCTGGCACTTGCGCGCAAATGCTCGTTGCTGCAGGCACTGCTGGCACATGATGCCGATGCCTTCACCGGTCGTGCACGTAAAGGCTTTGCACAACTGCGCGAGCTTTTTGCCTCGGCGCTGGAATTCTACCGCGACGCTGTTGCCCCCGACGCCATGCTGGAATACGTGCTTAAAGAGTCGGGCTATCTTGATATGTACGAAAGCGAGGGCTCCGAGGAAGCCGAGTCCCGTATCGAAAACGTAAACGAGCTGCTCAACACCCTGGCAATTTGGCACGAAGAAAATTCCGGAAAAGGCCTGGCCGATTTTCTCGAAGAAATCTCGCTGGTCACCGATGTTGACAAATGGAACCGTCAGGATGAGTCGGTCAACCTCATGACCATGCACTGTGCCAAAGGGCTGGAATTTGAGACCGTCTTTCTGGTGGGCCTCGAAGACGGCCTGCTGCCTTCCCAACAGAATATCGACGATCCCGCCAAACTCGAAGAAGAACGGCGCCTGCTTTATGTCGGCGCAACCCGCGCCATGAAAAAGCTCTTTTGTTCCTATGTCGAACAGCGCTTTCGCTTTGGCAGCATTATGCCCATGCTTCCCTCCCGCTTTCTTGACGACATCCCCAAGTCGGTCTATGAATTTGAGCAAATTGACCTGTACACGACCGTCGCTGCGTTCGGGCAGCAGCCGCAGGCAAAAACAATCCCGCAAAAATCGCGCACCGTGCCCGGAGCCGGCGCTGCGCCAAAGTATGAGGATTATTCGCAGGATGATGTGCATTATCGTATGGGACAGTATGTCGTGCATAAAACCTACGGACAGGGACGCATTGTCAATCTGAGCGGCTTTGGGGCCGATCTGCGCCTGACCGTTCTTTTTCAGGACGGTTCGCGCAAAAAGCTCATTGCCCGACTTGCCAAACTGGAGCTTGCCTGATATACGCGTGTTGCCTATGTATTTTAATGCCGAATTGAAAGGGGTGTCGTATGATCACCGGAAAAGATGTTGAATATATCGCTAAGCTGGCGCGCTTGACGGTTGAAGAAGATGAGCAGGAACACTTTGCCGCACAATTGAGCTCTATTCTTGAGTATATCGAACAGCTTAACCAGGCCGCTACCGATGACGTCCCGCCGACCGCCTTCGTTTCTCCCGAACATTCACCCATGCGTGAAGACAGCGAACAACCCTCCCTGTCACGTGAAGATGCCCTGCGCAACGCACCACTGCAGAAGCAGGGGCATTTTGCCGTCCCCAAAGTAATTTCTCATTAATCGCGCAAAAGCAAGGAAATCCTATGTCCGGTAGGACAACTGAGCAGGGTATTCTGTGCGTTTTGCCGGCACGGTTTGCGTCGGTGCGTTTGCCCGGCAAACCGCTTCTTGAAGTCAAAGGAGTTCCGCTCATTATGTGGTCATATCGCAAAGCGCAAGCTGCCGGCGTCTTCGCCGAAGTTGTGGTGGCCACCGATGATGAACGTGTTTGCAGATGCGTTTCAGACCATGGTGGAAAAGCGGTCATGACTTCGGCCAATCATGCGACCGGCACCGATCGCGTCAATGAAGTTGCCGCAATGCTCGCCTTTGGCTGGATTGTCAACCTGCAGGGAGACGAGCCGCTGCTGCCCGAAGCTGCTATTCGCAACTTTGCCGAACAGGTAGTTACCCTTGATAATAATAGCTTGCTAACCAGTGTGTCGAATGCTACAATAAGAGAAAAAAATGACCCGAATTGCGTCAAAGCCGTGCTGAACGGACGCAACGAAGCGCTTTATTTCAGCCGTGCACCCATTCCTTTCGATCGGGGTGGGCAGCATAACCAGGCCTGGCGCCATACGGGTATTTACGGTTTCGGAAGGGAAGCTCTGGCAACATTTTGCCAACTTCCGCGCGCAAATCTGGAGCAGCGCGAGCACCTTGAACAGTTGCGCGCGCTGGAACACGGCATGACCATTAAATGCCTGATACACGATTACCGGGCATTTGGTATTGATACACCGGAAGATCTGCAGGTGTTTAAAGCACTTGTCAATAAGCAGCACCTTGAACCATAGCAACCGCCGGTAGCCACCTATATGGGAAACAGCCTTCTCATCGTTGATGACGAAAAGTCCATTTGCGATATACTGAGTCAATATCTGCAACACGAAGGCTACAGCGTTGCCGTAGCACGCTGCGCAGAAGAGGCCATGTCGATTATTGAACAGAATGAGCTCGATATGGTGCTCAGTGATATCAAAATGCCCGGCATGTCGGGTGTTGATCTGCTCAAGTGGATAAAAGAGAAAAATCGCAATCTGCCCGTACTGCTGACTACCGGTTTTCCGACGCTGGATACCGCCATCGAAGCATTGAAACTGGGCGCCTTCGATTACCTCACCAAACCATTTCACCTCGAAGAAATCGGTGAAAAAATCAAGCGGGCCCTGGCCAGCCGCCAGTTGGAAGAGGAAAACCTGCTTTTCTCCAAGCTGGTCTCACTGCACGAAGTTACCAAGATTTTTTCCGCAACCCATAACCTGACCGAGCTTTACGAAAAAATCCTCAATTATTGCAGCAAGCTCAGTAAGGCCGACGGCGGCTCGTTGATGTTTTTCAACCATCAGGCGCAACTCGGGCTTGTCAAAGTGTACGGTGAAGAATTTCCCGACGCCTACTGGGAGCATCCGATATTTCAAACAATGGGAACGACCGTCAGCAAGGAAGGCGAGCCGCGGATCGTCTCGCGAAATGCTCCCAACGGCAATGACCATCCCGAATCGATGCAATCCTATATCGCCTTTCCGCTTAAAACCTATCAACGTGTCCTGGGCGTGCTCAATCTGGTGCGCAGGGCGCCGGGAACCGACTTCTCCGGTCTCGATCTGGAAATCATCAACGTACTGGCGTCGCAGGCAACCATTGCCATCGAAAACGTGCGCCTGTATCAGAATATCAGAGACAACTATCTGAAAACCATCCGCGCCTTTGCCCTGGCGGTGGAAGCCAAAGATCGTTATACCCACGGGCATTCCGAAAATGTGATGAATTACACCGTGAAGCTGGCATCGCAGATGGGGCTGAATGATTCGGAAATCGAAAAAATCAAATATGCCGGGCTATTACACGATATTGGCAAAATTGGTGTCAGTGAACTCATCTTGAATAAACCGGGCAAGCTGACCGGCGCCGAATTCGAGGAAATCAAGCGGCATCCTGAGCTGGGCGCGCGTATCATCGCCGACGTACCGTTTTTAAAATCGCTGGTTCCCCTGATACTGCATCATCACGAATTTTATAACGGCCTGGGCTATCCCGAAGGCATTGCCGGCGACGATATCCCCTATGGTGCACGGATTCTTGCGGTATGCGATTCCTTCGAGGCCATGACTTCCGACCGCCCGTATCGCACGGCCTTGAGCCGGGAAAAGGCATATAGCATTTTGATGGAGAATAAAGGCATTCAATTCGACCCGAATATTGTGGAAGTATTTGCAGATATGATCAGTCAGGGCATCGTCAAGCCGGCATGAATATGCGCAGAGTAACCTTTGCAACCCTTGTGGCAGCAGCGGTGATGTGGATCATCGTCTGGCAGCAACGGGCGCCGTCGCGTGAGGCAACCTACATCTCCCGGGCTGCAGTTACGCCCAAAACCGGCTC
The DNA here is from genome assembly GCA_014728295.1 of Chitinivibrionales bacterium. GTDB lineage: Bacteria > Fibrobacterota > Chitinivibrionia > Chitinivibrionales > WJKA01 > WJLW01. Next base: position 79,643 of record WJLW01000024.1, read on the forward strand.
GGCGCCGCCCGAGTCTACCGGCACACCGCAGATCGAATCGCACAACGATGCTCTCCCCGCTTCCTTGCACACATCAGTTGATTCGACAGGCGATACGACTTCCGCTCCGCACACTTCGTCCAATCCCGCCCGGCAATGCGTCAACGTCAACACTGCCACCGCCGGGAGGTTAGAGGCGCTCAAAGGCATCGGTCCGGCAAAGGCTCAGCGCATTATTGCTCATCGGCAGGAACATGGGCCATTTGCACATCCCGACGACCTCATGGATGTCAAGGGGATCGGCCCTGCAACCGTGGCGAAGAATAAATCCCGCATTTGCTTTTGAGCACCCGGATGAGTCATTTTATAGCCGATTTTGCACCAGGCGGTGCACAATCAGGTGTTGGAAATCTATTTTATCTTTCGTCCGTGCTTTGACTCGTGCTTTCCTTTGATGAGAATCAGATGTATACAGGCCAGCGGGGCGGCGGGAGTTGAAGTACAGACATTTCAAAATGCTACTCTGACGTTTTCAAGCTCATGATATCCTATGGCACAGGAAGCTCATGATGTGTATGGAATCGATTTTCGCAAAGATTTCATATTCATTGCTCAATTCTCGCCGGCGACAAATGCCATAACCAGCATTGCCATACAGCCGTTCAGTGACAGCACCGACGACTGGTGGAGCAAGATCAAATCCGAATTTCGCGAGGTCGTTGACAATGTCGACTTCAAGAGCCGGGACGTGGTATGCGCGCTGCCCGGCGAATGGGCGATAATCAAAAAGCTCATGCTCGACAGCGACGAAGAGGATGTTGAAAATGCGCTGTCATGGGAGATAAGCCAGCAAATTCTGGGCTCGCTTGACGATTACGCCTGTGACCATCTCAAGCTGGCCAGTTCTCTGGATAACAGTGTTGATAATTATCTTTCCGTCGCCTATCGTTGCGATTCCGTCAAACGCCTGACGGACCTTATGCGTCAATACAATCTGAACCAGATTGCCGCGGATCTGGATATCTTTGCCTTGATAAACGTTTATGAACTCAATTATCCCGACGAATCCTCGGTACCGGCCTATCTTATATACGGCGACTATGACAAAATCCTGATTGTGCTGGCCCAGAAAGATGTGTTCATCGATTTTGAATGCAGTGACTTTCGCTACGAAAACAGCAGCGCACAGGAGTGTGCGGCCGCCATCAAGCAGAGCAAATCAATTATTGCCCGATCCAATCCTCAACTGAGCCATGATTCGCTCAATACCTATCTGGCCGGACCTGTTTTCTCCGCCGATGAATATGTGGAAGCTGTCTTGCAGGAAGTGCCGCAGGCCGCGATACTCGATCCGTTCAAGCGCATTAATTTTCATGCTCAGAACATCTCCGAGGAAGAGAAAAAGAAATATTCTCCGCAATTGGCGATTGCAGTCGGTCTTGCGGTCCGGGGGGGAACGGAATAAGCGTATGATACGCATCAACCTGCTCAAGGAACAATCGCACAAGCGCCGCAAAAAGCTTGCTATACCCGGAAAACTGCTCGGTATTGCCGGCGGGATTGTCGCCGTGTGTATTCTGGGCGTCTCGGCAAAAGCCGTGTACGACCGGATGAACCGTCCCGCGCCGCCGGAGCCTGAATTGCCGAAAACACACTACGATGTTTCGTCGCATCGCCATGCGCAGGCAACCGAAGATGTCGTGCAGGATTATAAAGTTACCGGCAAAGAAGCAAAACCGCAAAGCACGATGACGCTGTCATATGCCGACATGTCCTACGAAGAAAAAGTCAATTACCAGGCCCTTTTTGCCTTGAAAGTATGCGACATTCTGATGCGGGCAACTTCAGCAGATGTCATGATTTACACCCTGGAGCTAATCGAATTCAAAAATGTGTATGTCGTCGGTATCTGCCCCACCAAAAAGCTGGTTTCGCAAATTCACTCCGCACTGGAGCGAGAAAATCTCAAAGTGCTGCCCAAACCCAACTCCTTCATCCGCCCAAACCAGGACGGCGGCTATAAATTCGGGTTTTTATGCGAAGCTCACCTGGGCCTGGACCGCTCCGACGAGTTTGTGGATGTGTCGCTCTCGTCACTCACCTTTCGGGACGGTCTAAAGATGGCCTTGCGGCAGCTTAAAAAATATGCCGAGCAATGCGATGTCGCTTTTGCAACCGATTTTGAGCTGAAAAGCGCCGAAAAAGTGGCCACCTACCGGGAATTTATCTATTCGGTCAGGGGAACCGCTTCGTATGTCAACTTTGTCGCCCTGCTGCAGAAAATTTATGAGCAGCGCAAGATGTGGGCCTTCAAGCAGGTCAGCCTCAAGGCGCAAGCGCAAAATACCGTTGCCTTCGACGCCCATATACTTTTCGTTACCAAAGATTAGTCACCGTCCATGAAATTACGCATTGTAGCCGGATCGTTGCGCGGCCGCTATATCACTATCACCGGTAAAGCCGCAAGGTGCCGGCCAACCCTTGCGCGAGTGCGTGAGGCAGTGGCAAATATCATCCGGGATGATCTGCCGGGTGCGACGGTGGCCGACGTCTGTGCTGGTACCGGTGCAATGGGCATCGAGTTTTTCAGCAGAGGCGCCGGGCGGGTGGATTTTGTCGAAAATGACAAGTATCTGGTACGCGCGCTTTATCAAACGCTGGAATCATTCGGCATGCAGCAGCACTGCCGCGTTCCGGCCGCTGATCTGCACAAATTCATCTCCGCAAACACGTCAATGTATGATATCGCCTGGTATGATCCGCCCTATGACCGTGAGGAGTATCTGAAGATTCTGCCGCAATTGCTGCATATTCTCAAGCAGGATGGTATTTTACTGTTTGAGCGACGACGTAAATCTATGAAAATGGATCTGCCCGACACCGGCATAATCCCCTGTGACGTGCGGGAATACGGCGGAACAATTGTAGAAATGTATAGAAAATCATGAATTACGCCGGGAGGTAAGCATGCCGGTAGCACTCTATCCCGGCACATTTGATCCGATTACCTATGGGCACATCGACATCGCCAAGCGCGCATCCAAGATGTTCAACAAAGTATATGCCGTCGTTGCCGATAATCCCAACAAAAATCCGCTCTTTACCGTTGAGGAACGCCTGGACATGGCTCGCGCCGCACTGGAAGGCATTAAAAAAATCGAAGTGATTCGCTACAACGGACTCATCGTCAATTGCCTGGATGAATACGAAGCAACCTCGATCATTCGCGGCCTGCGCGCTCTGTCAGATTTTGAATACGAATTTCAAATGGCCTTCACCAACCGCAACATGAACAAAGCTGCCGAAACGGTTTTTCTCATGCCCAACGAAAAGTATACCTACCTCAACTCGACCATGGTCAAGGAAATTGCCAAACTCCAGGGCGATATCGGCAAGTTTGTGCCCGAATTTGTGAAAGAGAAAGTTGAGGCGAAAATCAGGAAGTTGAGACGAAAGAAGCTGGTTTAATCGTAATAGCTTACTATGATGATGAATCCCGGAAGAAAAATCTCACCTGCCGTTAAGTGGCTGCTGATCGTCAATATCGGTGTTTATGTTATTCAGATCGCACCGGTCATTGGCAACTATGTGACGTGGTTTGGATTGCTCAATCCTGCGCTGGTTTTTACCCGGGGACATGTTTGGCGCCTGGTGACCTATATGTTCCTGCACAGCACCTCGATCTTCCATATCCTGTTCAACATGCTGGCCCTGTGGATGTTTGGTGTCGATCTTGAAAACAAATGGGGGACCAGACGATTTGCCTATTTCTATTTCATTGGCGGGGTGGGGGCCGGACTATTCAGCGTGATCATGTGGGATTATCCGATCATCGGAGCATCAGGTGCTATCCTTGCCACTCTGACTGCCTACGCCTACTATTTTCCGCATCGGCAGATACTGTTGTTTTTCATCTTCCCCGTGCCGATACGCATTGCTGTCATAATCTTTGGCGCTATATCGATTATGGGAGCGATGCAGGGAACGGGCGGGATTGCCCACATCACTCACCTGGGCGGAATCGTTGTCGCATTGCTGTACCTGAAATTCTACGGCCAGGTGGTGAACCTGTTCACTCATATCGATGACCTCAACCGTGAAAAGTGCCAACGCAGGGCCGCCGAAGATAGCCTGCGCCGCGACCGCTACTTCGAAGCGACTATCGATCCCATTCTCAAAAAAATCTCCGAATCCGGCATGGAATCGCTTACACGCCAGGAAAAAAAAACGCTCGAAAAGGCCTCAAAATCCGATAAAGAACGCATCAAAAAACGTAAAATCGTACCCTTCAACATATTCAAATCCTGAAGCCCACATTATGAATGTCCTGTTACGCTACGAGTTCTGGTTAGTTGCCGTTTCTCTGGTGATGATCCTGCTGGAAAGAATATTTGCCTATCGCAGGCAACCCTTCTTGCGTCCGCAGCTAGGACAAGACATTTTCTGGCTTTTGTTCAACGGCATGGTGTGGGGATACATTTCCGCATTTTTTTTCAACTCCGTTCCCGGAGTTGCGGGCGGATCATTGCATGCATCCCTGGCGAATTTTGCCGGTGCTTTTCGAAGCCTCAGCCGGCTCCCCTTCATCGTGCAGGCATTACTGTTTCTGGTAGCCGCCGATTTCATCGAATGGCTCGTGCATAATGCCCTGCATCGCATCGACGCTCTCTGGAAAATCCACCGCGTCCATCACTCCGTGAAAACAATGGACTGGATCTGCAACTTCCGCTTTCACTGGGGCGAAAATATCGTTTACAAAAGCATCAAATTCCTGCCTCTGGCGCTGCTGGGTGCCAAGTGGGAAGCTATCCTGATTGCCGCGGTGATTTCCATGACGGTGGGATTTCTGAATCATTCCAATATCAATGTCTCCTGGGGACCCCTGCGCTACATTTTCAACTCCGCCAACATGCACCTCTGGCACCACGATAAATTTCCCGATAAACCTGCAGGGTATAATTTTGCAGTCGTCTTCAGTCTCTGGGACTGGCTCTTCGGCACCGCCCTCTTTCCCGATCATCCCCCGAAAGAAATCGGCTATGAAGGCGAAGAATGGCTTCCGCAGAATTTACTGTGGCGATTCTTCGTGCCGTTTAAGGAACGAGCCAACGCGTAAGACTGGAGAAGCAAGAGCAAGCTCGAAGAGTTGGATAGAGCTGAATTATTGCTTTTTTCGAACCGGGAATGCTCAGGCTCACGCAGAACCAAAACAATTTTGTGGTATTTTTTCCTTTCCCATAACAGTCACCAGTCTCTTGGTCCGAAGAGCGTGACGCACAGCAACTCATTCTTCGAAGTACTCGAAAGCATCGATGATGTCAAGATATGCGCCGTCGAAACCACTCGCTATTATCTTGTCGAGGTAGGCACTGTCCGAGCCGAAGATGACCGCCTGCCAGTCCTGATCCCAGTACCGGACCTTGTAATTGCCTTCCCAGTCGGGATTTTCTGCTTCGATGAATGCCGGTGAACCAGCCCCCCAGCCGGACTTCCAGTAGTAACGGTAATCTTCCGCTTCACCGACACTCATGTAACAGAGCACTAAACGGGTACCACCGTTGGCTTTGGTTTTGAGCAGCGCCATATCGGATGATGTGATCGGGGTGGTTTCGTTATAGAACAGGTCGATAATAAGCACATCATAGTTAGTTGCTGCCAATGCCGCGACAAAGGTATCCTTCGAAGCAAAGTTTGTTGTAGGATCAAGCAAATAGAGGAAATTCTCAGCGTCCGCGAGACTGGAAACATTCGAACTGTTCACCTTAGGCGGCGCAGCCGGATGATCAGGTATGTTGTTGAGATCGCGCTCATCGGCAGCAAATGAGATGTATCCTTTGGCTGCGTTTTGTGAATAAGAATTGTCCATCTTCGTGATAGTCCGGCAGTAATCGGTGACAAGAATTGTTACGCCGTAGTTGCCTGCAGTGTCAAGGAATGCCGAGATCCACTCCCGTTCCGACGCCGGGGTGGATTCATCATCGCTGTTATACCCGTAGAAGAGATCTTCTCGCCCAATACCGTCAATGGCCCCAAGATAGACCACATCGGCGGGACCATCCTCGTTGCCGTCGGTAGTGGTTAATTCCTGCCCGTTTTGAGGAACTACAAAGAAATCGGACTTTTTCCCTTTGGCGTAGGAACTGATTGCCTGCACAAAACCACGCATTTCCTGACGATAGTTCTTCCCGGAAGAGCCGGCGGAAACCGATTGCTCATCATCTGAGCACCTGGTCAGTACCAGACACAGAAGAACGCCTACGATTACCGATGGAAAGTTTTTCACAGCCAACTCCTTTTAGAAATTTACAACCACGGTTTAATTGAATCCCAGTTCTGCTTGACAAGGTCCCGCATTTCCTTGGGAGTCACTTTCAGATTATTCTCCCACAGAGATTTTTCAAAATCGGCCACAGCGACATTTCTGGGCATGCAGATATTGGTGAAACATTTTGTGCTTGCTTTGCACAAGTTCACGCAATCTACTGCAGTCTTGCCGAACATATAGCTGTCATGACACACCTGACCGAATGCCAGTACGGTTTTGAGCCCCTGACACTGAAGCATCTCGACTGTCGGTACTCCCTGTTTGGGACACCATTTGCACATAGCTTCATCTTTCAGGTACGTCCCGATTTGCTTGACCATCCCCTTAACGGGCTCCGGAACGTAGATCCCCAAAGCGGCGACCGCCCTCGACTTGGCCATTGCCTGGTTTATACCGGATGGTGCAGCCTCCATCGCAGTTATCGATGCGCCCATTGCAAGGAATAATGCTGCCGACTGCCACCATATGCGGTTCGAATCGGCATACAGGGCTACCGCAATGAGGTCGTCCCACGTTTTGATATGCGCATCTTCCAGAGCAAACCACAGGTGGTTGAAACAGTCCCGGTATATGTCACAAAACAGGATATGAAGCGAGTCGATTGCGGCAGAGGGAGTGGACGGATAAATGTCCGCAATGAATTCTTTCTCTGTTTGCACGCCGGTTACAAAATGGAAAGCCGTATGCGGATCCCAACTCGAATCTGCTCCGTTGGTCGTATCGGGTATGATATTGCGCACACTGATGGTAGCAGAGTCCGTAATCCATTGCACAGGCATAAAATCCGCCCGGAATGAAACGACCCCTACGACTTCGCTGTTTTGATCCTCAAATATGATGTGATTTGGCACAGTCAGACCATTATCCCGATACCCCATGACATGGATGTATGAACCGTCATCGCAACGAAACCACCACAACAGATCGGAACTGGTATCCGGATTGGATGCAATATGATATGCTTGCATATCGGAGGGAACAGACCCAACGGTCTTGTCGTCGATAACCGCTTTGATCAAATGCATGCCATCCCAGACGACAGGCCCCCAACCGGGAACAAGAATGGTGTAGAGTGAGTCACCGGAAACGTCTCTTTCACGCAAACCGATGCAGTCGTCTACGTTCCCGCAAATAAACTGTGTATCGGCCATGTTGCCGACACTCCAGATTGGGTACTTGTTGGTAAGCATCTCAAGACTTCCGGGGATGTACTGGATCCCTGTTTTCCAATAGGGGTCACCCCCGAGCCCCGGAGCGATTGACGATTCAAAGATTGAGAATTGCATGCTGCCGTTCCAGCAGTCGATGACTGCGCAGTTACTTGATCCCCAATCGGTACCAAGGGAATGGGCACGCGATGAATCATCAAGCACCATCAAAAGGTCGTTTGCTATAGTAAACCAGTAGTTGCCCGTGCCGCCGTTGGAGTCTTCACCGCGAACGTTCCACAGGGTGAATGAATCGACAACAGCCGAATCGACCACTTCAAGTGCCCACCAGGTGTTGAACCAGGTATCCATCCAGACCCAACTATTGCCGACAGCCATCGGCCAGAACTCATCGATTGCCCTGCCGGGTGTGTCGGCAGGAATGATAACCTCTATGTAAAGGCTTGTATCTCCGCCATTTGAAGCAATGGTAAACGTGTCACGGTATACGCCGGGTGCCATGGCGCTGCGGTCTATTTTGAGCGACACCCGACTATCCCCGGTATCGCTTCTTGGTGTCATTTCCATCCAGGAAGGCGATCGTATATCCCAAAACAGAGAGCCGGAGCTGTCATTGGAAATCCAAAAACTGGTTGAGTCTCGCCAGGTACTCCAATCCCAAGTTCCGATAAAATAAACGTCCAGAGCCTGGGTTACCGTGTATGAAGGAAGCGAATGCTGCAGTGTCGAATCCACAGAACCGCTGTTAATAGTTGTTGTATCACTATCGAGCGGCTGACCGGAGGGAGTTGCAGGATTTCCCGTATCTTTTGAACACATCATCAGAGGCAGCAGGGAAAGCGCCGCAAAAAGAGACCAAAGCAGAACAGGAAAAAATCGTATGCGCTTACCCATTAGTGTCCTCTACCTCCCCCTATTCGAAATACGGCGGCGTTGTTGTTAATTGGGACAACGAGCGCCTGGTACAATAGGGAACGAAGCCGGTCCCTGGCGCCGTTGACTCATACACATCATCCGCATTGACCAACGCGTACTCGCAGACAAACACCGCAATCCCCGCTTGCTTGTATGCCGGCAGCCACGTCTCAAGAACGGGACCATACCAATCGGCCCCAAGCTTCTCCCGTGCACTGATATCGTATCCATTGGCATCGTCCCATTCGGAGTCGCCCCACCCCTCCCACCAGGCGCCTTCTTCGGCAATGCCATCAATTACAGTAAAACGTCGTGGGTCACTCGATTCCGCAAGGTCGGGTGCATTCTGTTGGATGACAATCCACTCATCCGGGTTGCGCCCCAATGCTACGAATCTATTTCGGCCATACTCGCGCATGGCTTCAATCAGGTCTAACATGGCCGTCACCGGGTCAATACCTTCCGCATTGGCGGCGGCAATCACCGACTCATCACTGAATGCCTCGACCCAGTCCAGGTATATTCCGTCAAATCCATCCGTGATAACTTCATCAACGATGCTGCCGTAGCCGGCGCCGCCGTTTTCCACCGATGAGTCCACCACAACAGAGTCTTGTTGCCACACAAATCCACCATCAACGACGATCTTGTGCCAATCACTGTGCCAATAAGCAACCGGAAAATTTCCGACCCATTCAGGATCGTGAGTGATTATCCACTCTGGCCAATCTGCGGGCTTTGACTCTTTGGAGGGATCCCACTGGCTTTTCTTGGACCATTTCCAGTACCATCGCCAATCCTCTGCCTGTCCGATGTCGATGTAGGCGATTACCATCTTTCGATTCACCTCATTTGCCCCGGCCGATTCTTTGAGGGCCGAAACCAAAGCCGCGGTGTTAAATGCGCGCGTTGTCTCGTCGTCGTGAACAGTTCGTGTTGGTTCGAGTACCAGCATTTCATAGCGACATCGCTCCAGTTCCTCTACATTCCCGGGAACATCTTGAATAACATACGCCCAGTATTCAATCTCAGAAATATCAAGTGCCGGCGCGGTTGCCACGACTGGTGAAGGGAAAAGTGCATCATGACTTCTGTCTTCTGGCGGCGCTGGATTTTGTAATCCATTTTCCGTACAGAAACAGATTAACAAAGCTATTGCCGAAAAAACACGAACAACATTTTTCATCGCTTTGAGTATCAAATTTGCACCTTCCCTTACATTTAAATTCCTGCACCTGCGAATCGTTGCGCCTTTAGTACACCAGAGTGGCGGCTAAACAACTCTAGTGTAGTGCCAACAGAACCGCCCTTGGGTTGTCAGGAGATGTTCTTCTGGCGTTTTCTACTATTCACCTCTCAATTTTTCTTTGGGTGGCGATTTTTTTTAATACTTAATGCGATAATGCCTCGAATAAAAGTATTATCCAAACTTTTCGGATCATTAGTATCCTTAGTTGGCCATCAAGTTACGGACAAAACGGTCATGAGGATCCGATATGTTTTGTTTTTCATATCGACAAAATACGTTTTGGCCGACGTCCCGCGGCACGGCGAAGTTGGGGCGTCAATTTGTCGAATGCCAAAGGCGGTACTCCGCCCGGCGCGTGCTTTATGTGTCGACCGATGTTCTCGTGGGAATACTCTACTTCCAAGCCGGTGCCCTCTTTCGCCTGATTACCTCGTCAAAGCTTCCTCTATTGCCTTTGCCAGTGTGGCACTCCGGTATGGCTTCTCCATCTTGCCCGCAAACCCATATTGCTCAGGATGTGAAAGTACAGGGCTGTCCGCATAGCCGCTTGCCACTATGCCGGCCACGCTCTTGTCTATCTCTCTTATTGCCCGCATGGTTTCTTCTCCTCCCATGCCACCCGGAATGGTGAGGTCAAGCAGTACTATATCAATGGCATTCCCGCTGTTCATATATTCCCTGAATACGTCAATGGCCTCTTCGCCGTCACGCGTACAGACCACATCAAATCCAAGCAGTTCAAGCATTCCCTGCGCAACATCCCTCATTACCTCCTCATCATCCATAACCAGTATGCGTCCGCCGATCTTTCGCGCTTGCCCACCCTCATCCGGTGCTGTCGCAAGGGCTGCACTCCCGGCCGGCAGGTAGATGGTGACTGTTGTCCCTGCTCCAACCTGTGAGTCAATCAGAATAACACCGTCATGCTTGCGGACAATGGAGTAGGACGTAGACATCCCCAGGCCTGAACCAGTGTCCTTGGTGGTGAAGAACGGATCGAAAATCTTGCTAATGAGAGTATCCGGTATTCCAACGCCGTCATCCTTGATGGCGATTTTGAGGAACTCACCCGATTCAAGACCATGAATCTCTCCTGTCTTCACTGTACAGTTTTCTACTGATACTTGTAGCTTTCCTCCCGACGGCATTGCCTGCCGGGCGTTTATCATCACATTGTTGAATACCTGGCAGAGCTGGTTGTCGTCTGCTTCGATGGTGGACACCTCTGGCGCAATGTTAATCGAATAATCGATACTTGAGCCGCTCAGGGAAAGCTGTTGTGATTGTTCCAGTACCCGGGAAATATCTACCTGTTTCTTGCGGGGGGCACCGCCCTTGGAGAATGTGAGCAACTGCTGGGTAAGGTCTTTTGCTCTTTCCAGAGCCCCGATGCCTCTTCCCAGATATCGGCTGACACGTTCTCCATCATCGATAGCTTTAAGGGCCAGGTCGATATTGCCGAATATGCCCCCAATTTTCATGACACAGCCAGTTCCCGCATTCCAATGCTTCACGATTGTCGCTGGTGTTGCATAGCTCTCGTGATGCGTTGTCCATGAACGAGCACCACTCAGAAACAAACGAGCCGAAGGCGTAATCCCCGTTCTTTTCATACACAGCCACCGATGTGTCCAGAAGAGCCATAATATCTTCGGACAGCATTTGGAGCATTTCCCGTCCTACGCTGTCCAGTATGGTTCGTTCGGCATTGAGCTCTGTAATGTCACCGTAGGTTGTAGGTTTTGATGGGGCGGGTCCATGGGCCTCGTCCTCCAGAAGCCAGGCAACGTCGTGGAGGTTGCCTTTGTGCTCTTTTGCTGCATCAATACTTTGCCTTGTCATAGGGCTTCACTCCTAACTTTTCTTTAGGTACGGGCTCCTACGAATTTCTGTGGTGAAAGCACAAAATGGTTGCCCCGGCTTCTTCTTTGTCTTCATTTCATGCATTTTGCCCGCTTCTTCAAGCCAGCCTACAGGACGAAGGCTGGCGCTGTTCTGCCTTGTGTTTGTCACGGTCGCTATGCTATTTTTCTACTCATAAAATCGTTCTTCCCACGCCACAAACCAAGGAGTTGCCTGAACGCGACGCATACAGGATAAGACCGGTCTGGTAGTGTCCATGTCTGCAAGGTAAACCAACGATGCGAAATCCCACCTCTTGTGCCCGTTCGGGCGTGCTTCATTTCTCCTTTCCGCCTTATACAGTTTGCTATACCGACTATCCGATTATTCTTGAATTGATAGATTTCTGTCTGTTTTCCTATCTCAAATCTCAACCGAAAGGTGGTCGGCATGTCCGAAGCAACTGTTGATTATCGTCCCATGTGGACAAGTCTGGGGCTCAACCTCGATGCTCATGACGCTCTGCTCGGCGTTTTGTCAAAGGCGTATGGTGACATCTTCATGTCACAGAAGAATCGTCCCGAAGGAATGGCGTACTTCGATTTCGTTATGTCGGAAATTCATGGCCTTCGCATCAAGGAATTAATGGATGCCAAAGCGAAAGGTCGCAAGGTGATAGGCACGTATTGCACATTCGTACCCGAAGAACTGGTGCTTGCGGTCGATTGCATCATGGTCGGTCTTTGTGCTGGGGCAGACTTCGCGGTCGATGAAGTCGAGAAGCTCCTTCCACGCAATACATGCGCGCTCATCAAGTCCACCTTCGGTTTCAAGCTCGGGCAAGTTTGCCCATATCTCGAAGCTTGCGACATGGTGATTGGAGAGAATACGTGCGACGGAAAGAAGAAAGCCTACGAGATTCTTGACCGGTTGATACCCAATTTCTACGCCATGGATATGCCTCAAATGAAGAGTGGCGAAGGGAAGGGACTTCTTCGTGCCGAATATGTGAAACTGAAGGAGCAACTTGAGAACCTGAGCGGTAGAAGAATCACGCCAGGAGCGCTGAAGAAAGCAATTGGAACGGTCAATAGAAAAAGACAGGCTGTGCAACGACTCGCCCGGCTGCGGGCGGCAGACCCGGCGCCCATTTCCGGTCTTGACAGCCTTCTCGTCAATCAGGTCTTCTTTTACGATAATCCCGAGAGATTTACCGATTCCGTCAACAAGATATGCGATGAACTTGAGACGAGAGCCAAAGCACATGAAGGCGTCAAACCCAAGGGCACAAAGCGGCTGTTGATGACAGGCTGTCCCATGGCTGTACCAAACTGGAAAGTTCCTGCCGTTGTCGAGAGTTTGAATGCAGTAGTCGTCGGAGAAGAGTCATGCGTTGGCGAACGCGGAAGCAGAGGCTGCGTTGATAATTTCGCTGGAGATGTCGACGGGCTGATTGATGCGATTGTTGAGAGATACCTCGAAATCGACTGTGCTATCTTCACACCGAATATGGAACGTTTGGAACATATCAAGGAAATGGCGAAGGAATACAAGGTCGACGGAGTTGTGCTGTATGGTTTGAATTTCTGCTCGCCGTATCTCATTGAGGCGCTGGATGTAGAAAAAGAGCTCGAAAGGGCCGGGATTCCAGCCATCCGTATTGAAACCGACTACAGCCAGGAAGACACCGGGCAGATAAAGACCCGAATAGAGGCTTTCATAGAACGGTTGAGCGACTGACATGGAAAGCCTTGGAATTGACATTGGCTCAAGAACAATCAAAAGCGTCTTGCTGAGTGATGGCGAAATTCAGGAATGGGAGGTAGTTGAGCCTACCTCCCGTCCGGCTGAAACAGCCCGCCGTTTTCTCGCGAAGTATGGCAGTATTCCAGTCGTGGCAACGGGCTATGGCAGAAACCTGCTGGAAATCGAAGATGTTCCTTCCGTGACTGAAATAAAAGCCTGCGCACGGGGGATTCGCCATTATTCTACGGATGCGTGTACCATTCTTGATATCGGTGGTCAGGATTTGAAAGCCATCCAGTTGGATGCAAGCGGAAGAATTGCCAAGTTCGAAATGAACGACCGGTGTGCCGCCGGAACTGGGCAGTTTCTCGAAATCATGGCCGACAAGCTGGGCTTCCCCGTGGCAGACTTTGGCAGCGCAGCCCAAAACGGGGCGGCAGGGATTAGTATCAGCCCGGTCTGTACCGTGTTTGCGGAATCAGAAGTCATCGGTCTTCTCAACAAGGGCACACCACCAAACGACATCGCACTGGCTGTTCATCAAAGCGTGGTCAAGAAGATAGCCGGCATGTACAAGCGGTTGAGCACCTCAAACGATACCGTTCACATCGTTGGTGGCGGGGCCATGAATACATGCGTAAAGGAATTGCTGGAAGATGAGCTTCTGGTCAAGGTTCATGTCCCGGCCAATCCCCAGATTGTTGTTGCTTTGGGCGCAGCTGTGATTGCTTCCCAAGGTACTTGATCATCTTCTCTGGTTCTCTCGCCCGGTACGATGACGGGCGCTCTTGCGGGCACGATCCTTCTGTCTGCTCTGGAATCCCAATTCTGTCTTAAGCCGGTTCTCTATAATTAATCAAGCCTGTTCAATTGCAGCCAACGATTTGCTCCACCGCCCGAAGTTTGCGATACAAAGTGAAGAAAATTTAGGGCTGGCGCTGTTGTACGATGTGCGGCTACAATATCAAGACGGAGTGGCGTTTGAACGGGCTACGATGAGATTGTGCCGCCAGGAACGGCGGCGACTACTGTTTTCTTTCACACATGCAAGAGCACGTCCTGAAGAACGTGCCACACGCTTCTTGTTCTTATCAATGTCACACTGAAAAATAGATCTTCACACATGGGCAGGGCACCCGCGCGCTATGCGAAGTGCCTGTGTTGCGCCTGCGGCGGGCATTTTGTATAGCGGCTGTTGTGCGTTGAACCACAAGCATCTGCCGATATTGAATACATTCATGACGCTACGCCTGGACGGCGTAGCTATTTATAGGGTAATTAATGGGCTTTTTCTTGTTTCTCAGTTTTTAGAAACTTATGATTTACTCTTTGGGCAATTTTTTCATTTAATTCACGATATTTTCGAATATCACCCTTTGATTCTTCAAATAGTCTTTTTTGAACTTGGTTTTTTTTATCTACCAATGGATCTTCAAATGGTAATATCATATTTCACTCTGTTTCGTTAAATAGTTCTAACGGGGTAATAATTTTTGGTGTAGCTAATCCAAGCTTACCATTTGTGACTCGGATGTGCTGGTCTTTATTAGCATTTGCCAGATGATTACAATTCCAAGTGAGTAAATAATCAATTTTGTGATATGAGGCCATCGCTAAATGAAATGCATCTCCGAATGAACCTCTGGGCATCACGTATTCTTTTATATAAACTTCGGCAATGCCATCAATTTCCTCATAATATTCAAGCTGAAAGATTCCATTAAGCAAATTGAGTATATTACCCTTATTAGGGTAATCACCCTGGTCTAATTCAGTTATTGTAAAAAATGAAGTATATAAATCAAAATGAATTCTTTGTGTATCCCACCATCTTTTTGTAGTCAAGATAAATGCTTGAATAGATTCTCGTTCATCATAATAATGACTGGGAATCGTAGTATCTAAATACACCGATTTTATTTGTTCAGACATATAAATACCAAAATTAGAAACTAAACAACTTAAATAAGATTAAATCGCAAAATACATTTTTTCTGGCAACCATGGATGGTTTCCTCCATTTTGATAATTTAAGGCAGATGCTTGTGGTTTTGCAAACACCGGGTAAGAAGAAGGCTTTTCAGCCTCCCCCTCCCCTCAGAACTGTGCATGACAGTTTCCCATCACACAGCTCAAGCACCTGTAAAGCAGTTTTATTCTAAAAACCACCCGGACTCCTCGATAAAGTGCCCATCAATATTTACCTACATGCATCAAACCAAGGGTACTGACACGCCAGCAGTCCCAGCCTTCGACAAATTTCTTTGATCCAATAAGCAGGTTTACCGCAGACGAGGAATCCTTAACGGAATCAAAGGTCGCTTCGGAAAAATCGCTATCCTCAACAGACAGTGATAAACCATCCTGCTTGGCCACGCCTTCAATGTGATCCGCAAGTGCTTTGGCATCGCCAACGTTAATCAGGCCAAAAGGCGTTTCTGATGTACCGACTCGCAAAGCAATTTCACCGGATTCACCTTTTACGCGTTCAAGGGCCAGATGTCCGCCGATGTTTGTATTGAATAGGCGCTGCAGGATATTTTTGTAAAGGTCATCATAGGAGAGCCCAGCATTTATTGTTTTAGCCAGCCATGTAAATGGGCCCTCAAAAATATTTACGCCGTTGCTGTCCAACAGGCCTGTGTCCTGTCCGTTTTCGGTCAGAATTTCCTTCATTCGCTTGCAGGCTTTATCTTTGCTCGAGAGGAAGTCGGCAATAAATACGATGATCTGGGCAACATCGGTAGCAACAATCTGTTCATCCTTTCCAAGTTTGCCACCGGTTACGGTGCTCCCCACAAATACCCATAGTGGCTTCTCAATATTAAAAGGATGCAATGCCTGGCTCTTGTCCTCATAGATATCAAGCTGCTGATAGAATTTGAGCAGACAGGCGGTTAAGTAGACGGCTTTTGTCTCATCAAATGATTCCGGCATGTTAAGAATCTGGTAGTCTTTGCCGAAGCCATCCTCATAAAACCAACGGTATGAGTAGTCGAAAACCACCGTTTTTGCATAGTCGTCTTCGTTACCCGTACCGGAAACGGCCTGATCAAAGGCTGCTGAGCATTCGAAGGTAAATCCTTTTTCACACAGCATGGCGCGGTTTTTAAACCATGCGTTTTCATCGACCTTGGCATTTTTCCCTGAGAGGCCGCGATGTCCTTCGTCAACAAGCAGCAAGTTCTGATCGCCAAGACTGCGTGTTGCAATCGTATTCGGACCTTCCTTGTCACCCAGCTTGGTAATTTCCAGAACATCCACTCTGGAAAGCCCTTGAGCCTGCGTGAACAGACTGTGGCCTTCCTTTGAAAAATTAGATGCTCCAATATTACTTTCAGAAAACTCGGCAATATGTTGTTCGCTCAATCGCTCATTCGGTGAAATCAGTACAACCCGGGAGAGATCCTTCTCCTTGCCCTGTTTTTTTGAGTAGTGCTTGTACTGCATATAGTTGACATGCATCAGCAGTGTCTTTCCGGAACCGGTGGCATTCTGCAAAGAGAGCTTGTTCAGCTCATCTTCATTGAAATAATCCATATCGGCATATTCCGGCCAGCGGCTGTTAAACCGGTCAACATACTCATTTAACGCTGCGAGCAAAGACTCCCGGTCGCTGAAATATCGGTCGAGATAGATTTCAACAAACAGAAGCGAAAGCCACTGCTAATACTTCCAGGTGACTGGGCGATGACGTTTGGCATTAATCGCCTGGGTGTGGTGGACAATGTTTTCCTCATACGCGAGCAGTTGCGCTTTGCTCAGTTCCGTTACATCATCCCAAAAGAGGTTACTGTTAACCAGTGCATGGTAAAAGTTATGCAGATTGTCTTTGTCCAAGCCTTCCAGCCTATGATCACGAATAGGTTCAGCAAGTTTGTGAAAAGTACGCTTTTTTGCGCCTTCCCGAAGCGGATCAATGCCGAACAAGCTCATCAGCCATTGATTCAGAAGAAGCTTGTCTCTGAATTATGCTGCTTTGGTCCTTTGGATTTGCGTGTAGCCACTATTTATCCCCCTCTTTTTGGGAGGCTTCGAGTTTTTGTATCATCCGGTCGAAGTCACTTTCAAACAAACGGTCCTGTACAATCCGATATTTTTCAAATTCAGTCTCCGCATGTGTTTTTGCCAGCTCTGCGCTAACTCTGCCGGCATCATTGAGAATCTCTCGATCCCATAGTTTCAAAAATCCGGCTAACCTCTTTTCCCAATCTGCCATGGACATGGGTATTTTGCGCATCGCCTGAATTTCAGCCATATCCAGGTACGCAGAAACTATGCGTTGCATTTGGCTAAGTTCAAATTCCGTGAGATAGTTCTTTGCAATCGACACATCGAATTTATGAATCTTTCCCCGGGGAGCGCCATCCCAATTGGTAAGTCCCATATGATTTTTTTGATGGTCGGCACGGTATATTATCACCTCAGCTGCAGTATTGCCATAAATCGCATAGTGCAATTTATTTTGAACAGCGGCAAAAAAGCGTTCGGTAGCAGTTGCAGATGGGTCATAGTCCAGCGCTGTGGCATAAATGTCAGTGATTTTCTGATAAAATTTACGCTCCGACAAACGAATTTCCCGAACTTTTTCCAATTGGCGTTCGAAAAATTCATCCGTCAACGTTCCACCATTTTTTAACCGCTCAACATCCATGGTCCAGCCTTGGATGGTATAGTCTTTTACGATTTGATTCGCCCATTTGCGAAACTGAACAGCCCGTTCATTTTCAATTTTAAAACCAACCGCAATGATGGCCTGCAGGTTGTAGTGGTTAGTTTTGTAGGTTTTTCCGTCCGAAGCAGTTATTAAGTATTTCTTAATAACTGCTTCCTGCTCCAATTCATTATCTGAAAATAGCCGTTTCAAGTGCTGATTTATAGCTGAAACCGAAACATCATACAGAGTTGCCATAAGCTTTTGGGTAAGCCATATATTTTCGTCTTCATAGCGCATTTCAACGCTTGTCTCTGAGCTACCCGTTGCAGCAACAAAAGACAAGTATTCGGCAGTTGAAGATCGGATAAGCTCGGTTTTCCCCTTTGAGCGCTGCCTGTGGCTTGCTTTCGTATGCTTGATTTTTTTTTCAGCCATTATGCTGCTCCTCCTACGTCCCACATTCTTTTATGGAACTCCTCTTCAATACGGCGCACCTTCCAGTTTTCATCATCTTTTCTCAGATTGGGCAGGTTATTGGAGCCGTTGACATAGATGGTGTCGTATTCAAAGTCGCGGGTTGAAATACGGTATTTCTCGAACCACTCGTCCAGCATCAGGTTGTCTTTTTCCAGATTGCCGGTGAGCTTACGCCACACAATCAGCACACGCTCTTTCTGTCCGTTGGCCCAATAACATCGTTTAAAAAATTAGCCCCATTGGTACCTGCGTTATATTTTTTGTCAGTCCAGCTACTGAATAAAGCTGTTTTCTTTTCACCATGTTCAATTAGTTGGTAAATGGTAAAATTGGAACTGCATTTCAATTTACCAGCTTCTGCAAGCTTCTTGCCTGTCTCAAATGCATTTCGCCAGACTCTTTCTGTATTCCCTTTGCCTATCGGATAGACACGCTTGTACCCATCCTGTGTACCCTCAGTGGGAAAGTTTTTTGCATTCCTTTCCGGCGGCTTCTCAATACCCACAACAGAATAGTTTTCGGGGTTAACAAGGATTGCGTAAAAACTGTTTGGTCGTCCATATCTAAAACTACTTTCAGCTGTTCCACTGCGTTTATATGGTCTTTCCTCAACATCGTCATTGACTGCTCTGCCTACTAATGTTCTATCTGAATCTTTATCAACCATCGCGAGCATATACTCATGGGTATTGGCCAAGGTAACGGCCTTTCCGCCTTGTGGATGATGATTGATGACAATCATTTCCCTCCTGAAAGGCAAATGTGTATCAATCATTTCGCACAGAGGCACCATTTCATAGTCATCTATTGCAATGTAATAGACAAAATCAACTGCAAGTAACGGGCAGCTCAGATTAATTCGATTCTCCATAAGGGAAAGCCATGCGGAAGAATCAAACACATTTTTATAGAGAATCTTAGAGTCTCCAGTGTTGTATGGAGGATCAATGTACAAACACTTGACTTGTTCTTTGAATCTCTGCTGCAAAATGTTCAAAGCCTGAACACAGCCATCCCATAGGATTACACTGAACTATTGACAAAAAGGGTTGGATGGTAACATGTTTTGATAGTAAACAAATTAGCTCAAAACAAGGAGAGTTACCATGAATCCAACCCGTCATTAATTTACATTACTGAAGCAGGTCATGGATATTATTCCTCAAAATCTGGTTTCTAAGCTTGCCCGTAAACATGAAGTCGATAAAAAGAGTCGCAGTTTTCGCCCTTGGAGCCATGTGGCATCAATGGTTTTTGCACAGCTTTCTCA